>JBEOKA010000442.1:0-17380 GCA_040275325.1 Myxococcaceae bacterium
CGAGCTCGCCGAGCTGCCCGGCGTCGGCAACAAGACCGCTGGCGTCGTCACCATTCACCTCGACGGCGAGAAGGCGTTCCCCGTCGACACGCACATTCTGAGGCTGTCGAAGCGCCTGGGCTTCTCGAGCTCACCCAGGCCTGACGTCGTCGAGGCCGACTTGCGTCGATTGCTGCCCGACACGCACTGGTTCAAGGGTCATCAGCTGATCATCTGGCACGGCCGACGGGTGTGCGACGCGCTCTTTCCAGGCTGCAACCGGTGCGTCATTTCGTCGCAGTGCCCCAAGCGTGGTGTCCCGAAGAAGAACATGCGTCCGAAGAAGTGAGGGCACAGCCCCACGCCTGTTCACTCGCGTTCACAGTTTTCTGTGGGGTCGAGCCCACGTTGTGTTGACCACTGTGGACACATTGGTGAGCGACTCACTCACGCGCGTCGACCTTGAATCCAAGGGGCCCTTCACTCGGTAACATCGAGGTGTTCTGACGAGAACCGATGAGAATTCGAAGGATGGGCGATCGTCAGAGCGCTCGCTGCTTGCACCGACTGCATCTGTCGCGTGTCAAACAACGAGTGTGAATGAACCGGCGACAATGGCCGGGCAGTAACTGGGGGCCCCAGAAGGGTGACGCGCCGGCCGGGTCGCGTCAGTTCCGAGGTCGCACGAGTGAACGAGACAAGTCGAGATCGACAGCGCGAAGCAACGAGGCAGCGGCTCTACGAAGCGGCGTTGGGCATTTTCCGACGCGATGGCTTTCGAGATGCGCGGGTCGACGACATCACCCTGGTCGCAGGCGTGAGCCGAACGGCCTTCTATTTTCACTTCCCAACCAAGGAGGACGTGCTCACCGAGCTGATGCGGCGCACCGAGCAGCCCATCGCCGATGCCGTGGCGATGATGCCGCCTCAGGCCGAGCTCAGCGCCGTGCTCGAGACCGTCGCCGACCTGATGAACCGTGCGTGGCAGGACGAACGCGCCCTCATCGTCGACGCGATGGCCATTGGCATGCGAATCGAGTCGAGCGCTTTTCCGCGGTCTCCGAACGGGCTTCGGGCGTTGCTGCTGCAGCGGTTCGAGGCGGCGTCGAAGGCGGGGCAGCTGGTCGAGAGCCAGAAGGCGTGTCTGCTGGCCGATCTCTACCTGCTCAACTGCATGGCGGCGATGGCGGCCTGGGCTCAGGACGTCGATCGCAGCCTGTTGGACTCGCTGAGGACGGCCAACCGGCTCTTCCTCGACGGGGCGCGGCGGGCTTTCAAGAGCTGAGGTCGCAGCGCAGGCGTCGTCTCAACGCGCTTCGGCACCCGTGCCGGAGCGCTTTTTCTTGGCCTCAGCGGCCGCTTCCTTCTTGTCGGCTTCCTGGGCGGCCTGAAGCTTCTTCATGCGCTTGCGAATGAGCTCGCGCTTCAGCGTCGAGATGTGGTCGACGAACATCGTGCCCTTGAGGTGATCGGTCTCATGCTGCACCGCGATCGCCAGCAGGCCCTCGCACTTGAGCGTCTGCTCGACGCCCTGCTCATCGAGGAAGCGCACGGTGATGATGGCCGCGCGGTCGACGTCTTCGGCCTCACCGGGGATCGAGAGGCACCCTTCTTTGTATTCGATCTTCCCCTCGTAGGTGAGGATCTCGGGGTTCACCATGGCCAGCGGCTTCGCCTCGGGCTGGCGGGGCGTGGTGTCGAGCACGATGACGTTCTTCAAGACGCCGATCTGCGGCGCCGCGAGGCCAACGCCGTCGGCGGCGTACATCGAGTCGAAGAGATCTTTGATGAGGGCGCGGGTCGAGTCGTCGACCACGGCCACGGGGTGAGCCTTCTGCTTCAGCACTGGGTGGGGCCACACCAGAATTTCGCGAACCATGCCCTTCCTTGTAACGCCGAGGGGCGCCTTCCGCCAAGCGCGGGGCCCGCTCGTCAGTCGAGCAGGTGGCGGGCGTATTCGGCGCGGCGGCGCTCGTCCTCCAGCGCCCTGGCTGCCTCTTCGATGAGGGTCGAGACGACCTGGGCGCGCTGCTGGAGTGAGGCGTCGGGGTGCCCGGTGTACTTGATGGGGTCGAACTCTTCGGCCAGGCGGCGGGAGGCGCGCTGCACGTCGTCACTCGAGGCGTTGCGCGAGAGCCCGAGGATCGAGAAGTAGTCGGCGTCCTGCACCTCGTCGTACTTGGCCTCGAGGCGGCGCACGTCGAGATCGCCCGAGACGACCGGCGCGGGCTTCGAGGGCGGCTTGACCTCGATGACGCCCAGCAGCTTCGCGACCAGCAGCGCCCGAAACGCGTGCTCCTGCTTGAGGCCGGCGGCCAACGTGAGGTCTTCGACCGAGGCCTCACCGTCGACCCACGAGAGCATCTTGCGCTCCTTGTCGGTGAAGCCCATGGCGCGCAGGTCGACGTCGTTCTCGGTGGCGACGCAGACGGCCTCGGCGCCGCCGAGGGTCTCGAGCAGCAGGTCGGCTGGCACTGCGCGGCGCAGGGCCTCGGCGAGCAGGGGCAGGGTCGAGCGCGGCACCGCCACCAGCAGCACCTGAATCGAAGGCGGCTCGTCCGAGAGGCGGTACTGGGTCGTCTCTTCGCTGAAGGCCTCGAGCGCGACGGCCTCGGTGGCCCGCTGCAGGAGTGGAACCGTCTCGATCTCGCGCAGGTAGCCGCGCACCTTCATGGCCTCGAGCTGCTCCTGCGCGGTGGCGGTGCGCAGCAGCCGCAGCTCGGCCTCCTGGCGGGCGTCGATGAGCCCGTCACGCCGTGCACGATCGATGAGCGACTCGTGATCGAACGACGACTCAGCGCCGTGGAGCGCGCCCTTCTTGAACCACAACGTTCGGGTGCCGCCGCGAACGCCGAGCTCCAGACGCACGTCGGCCTGCGCGGCGACGAGGGTGCTGACGAGGGTGGCCAGCTCTGAGAGTGAGACGGAGCCGTTGCGAGGCAGCCCCAGCGCGCGCCGGCCGGGCAGGGCGAGGTTCATCACCTGCCGGTGCTCCATGGCCTTGAGGCGCTCGGTGGTGAGCTGGGCCAGGGCGTCGGCTTCGTCGGCGCGGGCGCGTTGCGTCTCGAGCGCCTCTTTGTGGCTGGCCACGTCGGTCGAGAGCGAGGCCGCGCGCGTGCGTTCACCCTCGAGCTGCGACTCCAGCTCGCCGATGCGCTCGTCCTGCGCTTTCGCGGCGTCGAGCAGCTGCTCGCGCTCGCGCTTGAGGCCCTCGAGCTCGGCGAGCAGGGCAGGGCGTTCGCCCATCACGGTCGCCAGCTCCTGGGTCGTGCCTTCGAGCTTCTGTCGGGTCTCGTCGAGATCGGTGTGAACGGACTCGAGCTCGCCCTTCGTCACCGAGAGCGCGCCTTCGACCTCGCTCGCCAGCTTGAGGGCCGCCTCTGACTCGCCGCGCGCTTCGACGGCCTGCGCCACCGCCTTCTCGAGCTTGCCAGAGAGGTCGTCGCGCTTCTCTTCGACCTCCATGCGGGCCAGGCGCTCGTCGTCGAGTTGGTTGGTCAGCTCCTTCACGCGACCGGCGGCGAGCTCGAGCTGGGCGCGCCCCTCCTTCAGGTCGTTCAGGAGCGACGCCTTCTCGCTCTCGAGCTTCGCAGCGCGGCTCTCGGCCTTGCGGGCGGCGTCCTGCTCGTGGGTGAGGCTGGCGAGCAACGACTCGCGCTCGGCCGCACGCTCGACGGCCGTGGCGTTGGTGACGTCGAGCTGGCGCTCCAGGGAGTCGAGCTGCTTCTCGAACGTGGCCGCCTTCGACTCGTGCGCCGCGAGGCGCTCGTCGCGCGCCTTCAGCTCGGCCTCGAGATCGAGGACCTGCGCCGAGAGGGCCGTCTCACGGTCGGCGTGGGCCTCGGCCTGCTCGTGGAGCCGGGTGGTGAGCTCGGTCTCCTGTGCGGCGCGGCGCTCTTCGGCCTGCGCGCTGACGGCCTCGAGGTCAGACGCGAAGCGGGCCTGCGACTCGACCCGCTCGGCGTCGAGCTGGGCGGCGAGCGTCTTCACCTCTTCGCGCAGCTCCTCGAGCTGATCCTCCACCGCGGCGCGGGCTTCACGCTCACGGCGCACGAGCTGTTCGGCGTGCTCTGCGCGGCGCTTGCTGGCCTCGAGCTCTGACTCGGCACGGCGGCGCTCGGCGTCGGCGGCCTGGCGCTGCGACTGCGAGATGGCGCGGCTCTCGTGGGTGATGGCCTCGGCGCGCGCGAGCACCTCTCTGGCGGTGGCGGAGTCGACGGGCAGCGCCATGACCGCAGGCGGGGGCGCGAGCTCGTGCGGTTGGAGCGGCGGCGTGGTGGGGTCGGGAGCGCCGTCGGGCGGCGTCGTGGTGACGTCGGCGAACGAGGTCTCGTCCGAGCTGGACGAGTCGGTGAAGCGCTCGGTGTCGATGACGGCTTCGGGCGCTTCGGCCCGGGGCTCGTCGAGGGGTTGAACGGGGGGCGGCGTGAACGCGGGCTGGGCGACCTGGGCCTCACGCGCCGCACGTCGTCGGGCAGCCTCGGCGCGAACCTCGTCTTCGAGGCGCTGCAGCTCGTCGTCTTCCGAGGGCAGCTGCTGCAGCGAAGACTCGACCGAGGCCATCGCCTGCGCCTCGACGTCACGGTGAAGCTCGTCTTCGAGGCTGGGCAGATCGCCGAAGAGCCGCGTCATCACCGAGTTCGAGGCGAAGGGCCTCGGCTCCGGAGCTGACGGCGGGTCGGGTGGGGTGGGCGCCGCGTCTTCGATGAGCTCCTGGGTCTGCGGGTGCTCATCTGAAGGCGTGGCGGCGGGAGGCCTGGTGGCGCGCCAGGGCTCGGGCTCGTCGAGCTTCGGCGGCTCTCGCAGCGGCGTCGTCTCGGTCGGCGGCTCAGAGACGGTCCACTCCTGGCCGTCCTCCGAGGCGCGCATCTGCGTCTGCACCGTCTTCGCGAAGTGGTCGGGGTCGATGGGCAGCGGCTCGACGTGGTACCCGAAGCCGGGAATCGACTCGCCCAGCAGCACGACGTGGAGCAGCTGCGCGTCGGGGTGTTGCTGCAGCTCCTCGAGCACCACCGCGCCGCGCTCCGACTCGACGGTGGGCTGCAGAATCACCAGGCCCGGCAGGTGATGGCCCCACGCGATGACGGCATCGGCCGCGCTCGTCGCGAGAATCACCTCGTAGCCTTCGCGCCCGAGCACCCGCTTCACCGAGGCGATGGTGGAGAGGTCGTCGGCGACGAGGAGAACCGGCGGAGCCATGGATGGGCGACACGTTGCTACAGGCGTGCCGGGCTGTCGAAAAACCAGCCGCGTGCTCTGGTGGAACGCCCACCGCGTCGTCATGCGTCTGACCTGCCCTCGTGCGCCGACTCCTCACCGCCACGCTGAGAATTGGCCTCGGGCTGCTCCTGGGCCTCGCCCTCGCCGAGGGCGCGTTTCGCCTGCGTGACGACGGCGCGTTTCCTCACGTGAACTTCTACCTGCCTGACCCCGAGCTGGGCGCGACGCTGCAGCCCTTTGCCACGCAGCGGCTCGCGTTCACCGGCAACCCCGCCACCACGCTGCGCATCAACGCCCGGGGCTTTCGTGGAGCCGAGTGGCCTGCGCCCGTACCAGGCGAGCTCATCGTCGTCGGTGACTCGCAGGTGTTCGGTCTTGGCGTCGAAGAAGACGACACCTTTCCCGCACAGCTGGCGAAGGCGAGCGGGCGACAGGTCATCAACGCGGGTGTGCCGACCTACGGGCCCTTCGAGTACCTCGCGGTGGCCAGGCGACTGCAAGCCGAGCGGCCGGGCGCGAAGGTGGTGTTCGTCTTCAACGTCGCCAACGACTTCTTCGAGCTCGAGCGGCCGAACGTGAAGCGTCACGCCGTGTGGGACGGGTGGGCCGTGCGACGCGAGAACCACCCCGGCCGCGTGCGCGACTTCCCCGGTCGGCGCTGGTTGTTCTCGCAGTCGCACCTGGTGTTCGCGCTGAGGAAGCTCGAGCTCGAGCGACAGCAGGTGCGGGGTGACTCCGAGGCGCTCGCCGAGTTCGACGGGAGAGATCGCGGCACTGCGAGCGAAGGCACGTGGACGGATCTGCTGACCGAGGCCGAGCGACAGCAGCGCGCGCCGTCGAGCCCCGGCTCCCCGAGCCCAGCCGATCTCGAGCAGCGGCTGGCGCCCCTCGAGGCGCGCATTCGAAAGAGCACCAAGGCGCTCGACGCGCTGGCCACCCAGGACGATGGGCCGCGCGGCATTCGCAGCGAGCGCCTGATGAACGAGGTGCTGACCAAACACGTAGGCGACGTGGTGCGCGACACCGGCAGTGAGATGGCGAGGTCGATTCCCGTCACCGCCGAGTTGCTGGCGACCGCAGCGCGAGAGAAGGCCCGCCTCACCGAGCTGCGCCGTCGCCTCGAGCTCGCGCGCGCGCCTCACGACGAGACCCTTCAGCGCAGCTACGCCGAGCTCGAGCGGCTGCGCTGGGAGCTTCCTGCCCCCGTCGTCGACGAGAAGGCCGTGCCTGGCGCTGCCGTGCTCGATGCGCTCGCGAGCCTGCCCGACTCGACGCTCGTGGTGTTGCCGCTCGACGTGCAGGTCTCATCGAGTGAGTGGTCGAAGTACGGCGCGCCGAGCGTCGACATGGAGCCGACGCTCGAGCTGAACCGAACCTTCGTCGCCGCCGCGAAGGCGCGCGGTCTGCGAACCATCGAGCTCACCGACACGTTGCGGGCCGCCGAGCCCGGCGCGTTCCTGCTTGGCGATCTGCACCTGACCCCGAAGGGAACGCAGGCAGCTGCCGCCGCCGTGGCCGAGACACTGAAGGTGGCGCCCCTTGCTGCCGCGCCAGTCCTGCAGACCTCACCGCCTTCACCGCAGGAGTGGAGCGCTGCGCCCGAGCTCTCCGTGAAGGGCAGCACCGAGGCCGGCTGCGAGACGAAGCGCGTTCGTGACTGGCTGCGTGTGCGGTGTGAGTCGAAGAACCCGGGCTTCTGGTACAGCTCGCTTCGGCTGCTCGAGGGCCTGCGTGGAGAAGCGCAGCTCGCCTTCGGGCGGAGTCGAGCCTCCGTGGTGTTGCCGCTGCACCCCGGTCGGCCCTGGCGCGTGGGCTTCGTCGCCAGCAGCTTCGATCTGCGGGCCGAGCGGGTGTTGTCGGTGACCTGGCGTGAGGGCGCTCCGATCGTCGAGCTGCAGCGCGAGGCGAGGGACCCACCCGAGAACCCACCACCTGTCGACAAGGCGTTCCTCGACTGTGAAGCGAGGCTCGGAGGCGCGGCGTCGATCGCGTGGGGCAACCTCGAGCGCGACTCACCGTGTCTCGAGTACCCCGACTGCGTGCGCCGGCTCGCCTGTGCGCAGGGCCACCCGAACGCGAAGCCCCACTGCCCCAAGGCGAGCAGCAACGTCGGCCCAGACTCGAGGTGTCTGCGCAGTTGCACCGATGACGCCTCGTGCGTCGACGCGTTCGGTTCGGGCAGTCGGGGTCGCTGCCTGCCGTCGGGCGCCGCGCGGTTCTGCTTCTGACGGCTCAGACCGCGAGGGTGCGCAGCACGCGCTCGAGATCTCGCTGGTGCAGCGGCTTGGGAATGGAGTCGTTCATGCCGGCGTCGAGGCACCGTTGGCGATCGTCGTCGAAGGCGCTCGCGCTCACCGCCACGATGGGCACGACACTGCCGCGCGCACGGAGTCTTCGGGCCAGCTCGAAGCCGTCGATGGCCGGCATGTGCAGGTCGGTGAAGACGACGTCGACGACTTCGCGCTCGAGCAGCTCCAGCGCCTCCTGCCCGTCCTTCGCGACGAGCACCTCGACGCCCAGGTGAGAGAGCAGCCCGCGGGCCACCATCACGTTGAGGGCGTTGTCATCGGCGACCAGCGCGCGCGCGTCGAAGCGGGTGGCGGGCAGCTCGGCAGGCGTGGCGACGGGCTGAGCAGCGGGCAGGGTGAGCTCGACGAGAAAGGCGCTGCCCCGCGGCGAAGACGACTCGACGACGATGGTGCCGCGCATCTGCTCGAGCAGCTGTCGACAGATGGCGAGCCCCAACCCCGTGCCGCCGTACCGCCTGGTCGTCGACGAGTCGGCCTGCTCGAAGGCCACGAAGAGGCGCTGACGTTGCTCGTCGGTCATGCCGACGCCGGTGTCGATGACGCGAAGGGCGAGGTGAACGTCGTTGCCCTCCGTCTTCGTGGTGACCTCGACCCGAACGCCGCCTCGCAGCGTGAACTTGAGCGCGTTGCTGACGAGGTTCGAGAGCACCTGTCGCAGCCGGGTCTCGTCGGCGCTGATCCAGTGCACGTCACCATCGCTCCACCGGCTCTCGAGCGAGAGGTTCTTCTCTTTCGCCTGACCCAGGTGCAGCGCCACCACGCTGTCGACGAGCGCGCGAAGCTCGACCGGCTGGTGCTCGAGCGTCAGCTTGCCGGCCTCGATCTTCGAGAGATCGAGCAGATCGTTGATGATGGTGAGCAGTGAGCGGCCCGCGCGCGAGATGTTGGTGACGAGGTCGCGGCTCGAGGGGGCGAGGTCGGTGCGCTCGAGCAGCTGCGTCAGCCCCAACACGCCGTTGAGCGGCGTTCGAATCTCGTGGCTCATCACCGCGAGGAAGCGGCTCTTGGCGGCGTTGGCGGCCTGCGCTGCGGTGGCGAGCGCCTGCAGCTCGACGTTCTGGCGCGCGATGACCTGCCGCTGCGCGAAGTCCTTTCGGTGCAGCATCGCACCCGCGACCGTCAACATGGCGCCCAGCGCGGTGAAGGTCGTCGCGTTGGCCATGCTGGTGAGGCGGAGCGCGGGGTTGTTCTGAAACGACGGCAGCAGGGTCACGAAGAGCACGAGCCCGAAGAGCTGCGCGGCGATGGCCAGGCGTGGGCGAACCCGCAGGAAGATGGGAACGGTCACGTTGACGACGAGCAAGGGCGTGACGGCGG
This sequence comes from Myxococcaceae bacterium, assembly GCA_040275325.1. Lineage (GTDB taxonomy): Bacteria > Myxococcota > Myxococcia > Myxococcales > Myxococcaceae > Xiheimicrobium. The sequence continues at coordinate 8,826 of JBEOKA010000442.1, forward strand.
TGGTGACGAGCTGATCGATCGCAGCGAGCGAGGCGCCCAACGTCATGGCCCAGAACACGCCCAACACCGGCAGACCGCTCACCACCAGCGCTCGAGTTCGCCCCACCGCTCCGACCAACACGATCGTCAGCGCGACGCCGAGCCCCACCGCATGCGCCGAGCCGATGCTGCTGCGCCACAGCACGTTGCCGTCGGCCATCGCGAACAGGGCGATGTGCACGACGTGAATGGCGGCGAGCACGAGAAAGCCCCATCGCGTTCGCTCGAAGTTGATCGACCGCCGCTCCTCGACGAAGCGGTGCTCGTCAGCTGGGTTGAGTTCGACCCAGATGCTCACCCTCGAACCATAACGGGGGCCTCAGAGCATCGCGCCCGGATCGACGTCGATGATCACCTTCACCGTCGATGACACCTCGTCGAGCGCGCGCTCGATGGCGTCGAGGGGCCCTGCGATGGCTGCGTGTGTCGGCCCCTTCACCACGAGCTGCCAGCGGGTCTTGCCCTTGATGCGCGCGATGGGGGCCGGCGCCGGGCCGAGCAGTCGAACGCCATGCGACGATGGGGGCATCGCGCGGGCGGCGATGGCGGCCAGCTGCTGGGCCGTGCGCGCGCACAGCTCGGCGTTGTCAGACTCGAACCGAATCGACGCCATGCGCGAGGTCGGAGGCCACTGCAGCGACCGCCTGCGTGCGAGCTCGGCGTCGGAGAAGCCCTCGAAGTCGTGCTTGAGCATCGCGGCGATGGGCAGCGCGTCGGGGTTGTACGCCTGCACGATGACACGGCCTGCGTCGGCGCCACGGCCTGCGCGCCCAGCGACCTGCGTGAGCAGATGAAACGTGCGCTCGGCCGCGCGGAAGTCGGGCAGCGAGAGCGCGGTGTCGGCGAGCACGACGGCGACCAGCGTGACGCCGGGAAAGTCGTGGCCCTTGGCGACCATCTGCGTGCCGACGAGCACGTCGAGCTCACGCCGCGCGAAGCTCGAGAGCAGATCGGTGAGCCGCTCGTTCGTCGTCACCGCGTCGCGATCGAGCCGGCCCAGGCGCGCCTGTGGAAACGCCTCGGCCACCTCGGCCTCGATGCGCTCGGTGCCCACGCCCAGCTGGAGCAGCGGCCCATCACACTCCGGGCAGCCCTTCGGCAGCGGGTGCGCGCGCCCACAGTAGTTGCACTGCACGCGGCCGCTGGCGCGGTAGTACGTGAGGCAGACGTCACAGTCGGTGCACTTGAGGTTCTGCCCGCACACCTCGCAGGTGAGGAAGGTGGCGTGCCCGCGGCGATTCAAGAAGAGGATGATCTGCTGCCCCTTCTCGAGCGTCTCGCGCATGGCCTGCTTGAGCGGCTCCGAGAGCATGGGCGGCTCGGTGTCGCGCGTCTCCATCGTCTTCGGGCGCTCGAGGCGCAGATCGACGAGGTGCAGCTCGGGCATCGGGCGATCGTCGACGCGGCGGGTGAGCTTGAGGTGCCGGTAGCGGCCCTTTCGCGCGTTCTCGAGCGTCTCGAGTGACGGCGTCGCGCTCCCCAACACCACCAGACACTTCGCCTGCCGCGCGCGCATGACGGCGAGATCGCGCGCCTGGTAGCGCAGCTTCTCGTCCTGCTTGAACGACGGGTCGTGCTCTTCGTCGACGACGATGACGCGCAGGTTCGCGACGGGCGCCCAGATGGCCGACCGAACGCCGACGACGACCTTCACATCTCCGCGCCGCAGTCGCTGCCAGGCGCGGAGGCGCTCCGTGTCGGTGAGCGCGCTGTGCAGCACGGCGACGCTGGGCCCGAAGCGGCTGCGAAACCGGCCCACCAGCTGCGGCGTGAGCGCGATCTCTGGCACGAGAATGAGCGCGCCGTGGCCAGCCGAGAGCGCCCGCTCGACGATGCGCAGATAGACCTCGGTCTTGCCGCTGCCGGTCACGCCCTGGAGCAGCACCGGCGAAAAGCCACCCGCGTCGAGCAGCGCGTCGAGCTCGGCGCCCACGCTCGCCTGCTCCTCGGTCAGCTTCGCGGGGCGCGTGCTGCCCATGCCCTCGACGACGCCGTGTACGAGCGCCTGGGTGTCGATGCGCACGAGGCCCTTCTTCACGAGCGCGCGCAGGTGCTCCCTCGCGCCGGGAATCGCGTGCGCCACCTCGTCGACGTTCGCGCGGCCACCGACGGCGAGCAGGTACGAGAGCGCGGCCTGCTGGGCCGGAGCGCGCGTCAACGTCGCGGGGTCGGCGCCGGCCTCGACGATGGCGAAGTGCACGACCTCGGCGCGTGACTGCTTCTCCTCCTGCGCTTTGGTGAGGCCGGGCGGCAACGTCGCGCGCAACACTTCACCGAGCGGGTAGCGATAGTGCTGGGCGGCGAAGCGGCAGAGCTCCACCACATCGGGCGTGAGCGCAGGTTCGGCCTCGAGCGTCGCGGTGATGGGCTTGAGCTTCTTGCGCACGGCCTCCGACGGCGCGGCGGCGGGGCCGAGGTAGAAGCCCAGAATCGTGGAGCGGCCGAACGGCACCTTCACGCGCAGGCCGGGCGCGAGCTTCGACTTCAGCTCGGGAGGAATCGAGTAGGTGAACTCACCCCGAACGGGGCGGCCGACCGCGACGGCGGCGAACTCGTCGGGACCGAAGAGAGACGCCGTCACGGCCGCACGTTTAGAACTTCGTCTTCTCGAGATCGGCGCGCGTGTCGGCGGTGAGGGCGGTCAGGCGCAGCTGCAGCTCCTGGCCTTTGTAGACCTCGACGACGCGGGGCAACCAGTCGGCGACCGAGGCCGAGCTGTAGTCGACGAAGCGCACGTCCCACGTGCCGCGCTCGTCGGTGAACTTGATGCGGGCGGGCATGAAGCGGTCGGGCGGCGTGCGATCACGGTAGACCCAATACTGCGGGCTGCCCTCGGCGCGGTTGCCGATGGCGAAGGTGAGCTGGCCCAGAAAGCGCGCGTGCGAGACGAGCTTCGTGTCGACCTTCAGCGCTGAGAGGTGCCGCTCGATGCTCGCGCGCGTCTCGCCGTCTCCGGCGCTCTTCACGGCGAACAGGGCGCAGAGCTCTTCGAGCGCGACCTCGGCTGCAGCGAACGCGGGGCCCTCGACGCGCTTCTTGCCGGTCGACGAGGCGACGGTGAACGTCTTGTTCGACTCGAGGCTGGTGAGATCGAGGCGGCAGCGGCCCGGGTACTTGATGCTGAGCTGTGAGGTGAGCGGTAGATCGCCCGAGACCCACGTCGACGACAGTGACGAGGCGACCTCTTTGGCGATCGCGGGAGCCACGGCTCCGCTCCCATCGACCCTCAAGCTGGTGAGCGTGAGATCGTCCCGCGTGCCCGCGTACCGGCGAAGAATGGAGTACGTCGGCATCACGTAGGCGACGACGAGCGCGGTGACGAGGAAGCGCATGACGCCGCCTTCATACCGCGCATCGGTCGGTGGTCGAGGGCGATCTCACGGCGCAACTGCCCGGAAATGCGGCAGGGAACTCGACCGCGATCGCCCCCGTTGTACAACCCGCTGCAGCCATGTTGCGTTCGCTCCTGCTCCTCGTCGTGCTCTCGGCTGCACCCGCGCTCGCACAGGAGACGGGCCAGCCGATGCCGGCGCCCGTTCACCCCGGCCCCGACCTTCGCGACCTGATGCACTCGCGCAACATGGCGATGGGCGGCGCGTACATGTCGATGGGCTACGGCTCTGAGGTGATCGGCGGAAACCCCGCGGCGCTCTCGGCCTACAAGCGGTATCAAATCGAGGCGTCAGGCTCGTGGGACGTGCCCAACGGCATGGGCTTCGGCACGCTGGGCCTCGCGGACTCGACGAACCAGATCGCGGGCGGCATCAGCTACCACTTCGTCACCTTCGGTGGGCTCGAGCGGCGCTGGGCGCACATCACCACGATGGCGCTCGCGTACTCGCTCGCCGACTGGATTCACCTCGGCGTGTCGGCCCGGCACCACGTCATCGTCGGCGCGTCGAACACGAACTCCATCACCATGAACGCGGGGCTGCTGATTCGGCCCGCGAGCTTCCTGTCGATCGGCGTCTCGGGTCACAACCTCATCAACAACTTCAACAAGGACATCACGCGCTACTTCGTGGCCTCGGTGAGCGCGTTGATTCTGGGCCAGCTGACGCCGTGCTTCGACCTGCGCGCCGACTTCAACGAGGCGACGCCGCGGTTCGCGTACCAGGGCGGGCTCGAGTGGCTCATCGCCATGAGCTTCCCCGTGCGCATCGGCTACCAGTTCGACGGCATCATGAACCACCAGTACCTCTCGGGCGGCATCGGCTGGTTCACCGAAGGCAGCGGCATCGACCTCGCGTACCGGCATGAGCTCGGTGGGGCCGAGGGCCGCCTCATCTCGCTCACGGTGAAGATTCAGCTCGGCCAGTGAAGGCGCTCGTCGTTGGAGCCGGCGCCGTCGGCCAGGTCCTCGCGCTGCATCTCGCGCGGGCAGGCGTCGACGTGACGTTCGTGGTGCGGTCTCCCGAGAAGGTGCACGCGACCGTCGTGACGCGGCTTGGGTGGTTCGGCCGAACGTCGCGGCACGAGGTCTCGGTGCGCGCGGTGTCGTCGGTCGACGAAGCCTTCGACCTCGCGTTCATCACGGTGCCGTCCGATGCGCTGCAGGGTGAGTGGATGGCGTCGGTCATCGCCCGGCTCAAAGACGCCATCGTCGTCGGCCTGCAGCCGGGTCTGGAAGATCGCGCGAGGCTGCTGAAGCTCGGTGTCCACGAAGAACGGTTCGTGCGCGGGCTGATCAGCCTCGTGAGCTTCGCGACGCCGCTGCGGCCTGATGATGCGCTGCCTCCTGGCTACGCGTACTGGCTGCCTCCGCTGTCACCGTTCGCGTTCGATGGACCGGCCGCCCTCGTCGAGAACGTGGTGACGACGCTGAAGCGTGGAGGCCTGCCAGCGGTGCATCGCCACGGGCTCGAGGAGGACGTCATCTTCTTCACGGCCGCGTTGCTGGTGACGGTGCGTGCGCTCGAGCGGCATGGGTGGTCGCTGCACGCGCTCGCCGATGATCCCGTGCTGTCGGTCGCCGCGAGTGCGCAGGCGCTGGCCGTCGTCGCGCGGCGGCTCGATCGAAGGATCCCGCTGGGCCCGCAGCTGACGACGCAGCCATGGCTGCTCGCGCTCGCTGCGCCCATCGTTCCGCTCGTGGTGCCGTTCGACTTCGAGACGTACGCGCGCGTGCACTTCACGAAGGTGGCACCGCAGTCACGCCTGCTGCTCGGAGAGTTGGTGAACGAGGGCCGCACCTTCGGCCTGCCTGTCGATGCGTTGGAGAACATCCTCGCTGGGGTGTAGTGAAGCGCGCATGAGCACTCCGATGGAGCTGATGCGCGAAGCGTCGAAGGGCACGTTGTCGGAACACCTGGGCATCGAGCTGGTCGAGTTGACGAAGGAGCGCGTCGTCGCGCGCATGCCCGTCGAGAAGCGCGTGCACCAGCCGTTTGGTCTGCTGCATGGTGGGGCGAGCGTGGTGCTGGCCGAGACCGTCGCGAGCATCGGCGCGTGGCTGAACGTCGGCGAGTCGGGGAAGACGGCGGTTGGGCTCGAGATCAACGCGAACCACGTGCGCGGGAAGCGTGATGGCGTCGTCACGGCGACGGCGACTCCGCTGCACCTCGGGCGCGCGACGCACGTGTGGGAGATCAGGCTGACCGACGAAGCGAGCAAGCTGGTGTGCATCTCGAGGTGCACGATGGCCATCGTCGAACCGTGAGGCTTAGAATCACGGTCATGCAGAGTTCGCCTCCGCCCCCATCGACCGATCAGCTCATCACCATGCGGATGAGCTGGAACGAGTTCGAGTCATTCCTGCAGATCCGCGGCGAGTCCGTCAGTCCACGCATTGCCTACCTCGACGGAGTGCTCGAACTCATGGCCCCCTCGAAGTCCCACGAAGGCATCAAGAAGCGAATTGCCCGTCTGCTCGAGTACTGGGCCATCACGAAGGGAATCACGCTCGGCGCGTTCGGCTCGACGACCCTCAAGCAGCGCAAGGGCAAAGCAGGGGCTGAGCCAGACGAGTGCTACGTCGTGAATCGTTCAGAAATGACCTCGGTGCCCGACATCGCGATTGAAGTGAACTGGAGCGCCTCGGGCCTGGACAAGCTCGAGCTGTACCACCGGCTTGGCGTGCCGGAAGTGTGGCTCTGGGAGAATGAGCAGCTGCAGATCTACCGCTGGCGCTCCACGGGCTACGGGAAGCGTGCGAAGAGCAGCTTTTTGCCCACCCTTGATGTGAAGTGGCTGGAGCCGTTCATCCGAGAGCCTGATCAGGGTCGCGCCATCGAGTCGTTCGTCGCTGAACTTCGGCGGAACTGATCGTCAGCGCCGCTCACACGCCATCAGATCCCGCACCACCTTGCGGGCCGCGGGAATGAACTCTTTCCCCTTCACGGTCGGGTCGAGCTTCGCCACCAGCTTCAGATCAGGCGTCAGCCGATAGAGGCTCTTCGACTTCTGCACGAGCATCGCCACCTTGTGCCCGTCGAGCAGGGCATCGGCGCCGAGCGTCACCACGATTCGCCCCGGCCCGCCGTCGAGCGAACGCAGCTGCAGCTCGCGCAGATCGATCTTCAGCATCATCAGCTCGTGCAGCGTGTCGACCTCGTCGGGAGCGTCTCCAAACCGATCGACCAATTCAGCGCGCAGATCGTTCAGATCGTCAGGGTGGGGCGCCTGCGAGAAGCGTTTGTAGAGCACGAGGCGCTGATGCACGTCGGGCACGTAGTGCTCGGGCAGGTACGCCGGCACCGGCAGGTTCACTTCGGGCTCGATCTGCGTGCGTACCGGTTCGCCACGCACCTCGGCGACCGCCTCTTCCAGCATCTGCGAATAGAGATCGAAGCCGACCGCCTCGATGCTGCCCGACTGCTCCTTGCCGAGCAGGTTGCCCGCGCCACGAATCTCGAGGTCGTGTGACGCGATCGAGAAGCCCGCGCCCAATTCGGTGAACGCCTGCAGCACCTCGAGCCGGCGCATCGCGTCTTTCCCCACGCCGCGGCCCTGCGGCACGAGCAGGTACGCGTACGCGCGCTCCTTGGAGCGGCCGACGCGCCCACGCATCTGGTACAGCTGGCCGAGCCCGAACTGATCGGCGCGGTTCACGATGATCGTGTTCGCCGACGGAATGTCGAGGCCGCTCTCGATGATGCTGGTCGAGAGCAAGATCTGGGCGCGCTTCTCGACGAAATCGAGCATCACCCGCTCGAGCTCACCTTCGGCCATCTGGCCGTGCGCCGTCGCCACCGTCGCGTGCGGCACCAGCTCGTTGAGCAGCTTCTCCATGCTCGGCAGCGACGAGATGCGGTTGTGCACCACGAACACCTGCCCGCCACGCTGCAGCTCGCGGGTGATGGCGTCTTTGAGCAGCTGCGGGTCGAACCGGTTCACGAACGTGCGAATCGCGCGGCGATCGGCGGGCGGCGTGGTGATGAGTGACATGTCGCGCATGCCGCTCATGGCCATGTTCAGCGTGCGCGGAATCGGCGTGGCCGTCAGCGTGAGCGTGTCGACGTTCGTCTTGAGCCTGCGCAGGAACTCCTTCTGCTTCACGCCGAACTTCTGCTCCTCGTCGATGATGACGAGCCCGAGATCGCGGAAGCCCACGTCGCTGGCGAGCAGCTTGTGGGTGCCGACGAGCACGTCGAGCCGGCCCTCCTGGGCGCGCTTCATGATCTCGCGCACCTCGCTCTGTTTGCGCAGCCCCGAGACGACCTCGATGGTGACGGGGTAGCCGTCGAAGCGGCGCTTGAACGAGGCGAAGTGCTGGTGCGCCAACAGCGTCGTCGGCACCAGCACCGCGACCTGTTTGCGATCGAGCACGCACTTGAAGGCCGCGCGCATGGCAACCTCGGTCTTGCCGTAGCCGACGTCGCCGCAGACCAGCCGATCCATCGGGGTCGACTTCGCCATGTCGCCCAGCACGTCTTCGATGGCCTTCTGTTGATCGACCGTCGCCTCGAACTCGAAGTCGGCCTCGAACTGGCGGTAGTAGCGATCGGGCGGCGTGAAGGCGTGGCCCGAGTGAGCGCGGCGCTCGGCGTAGAGCCGCAACAGGTCGGCCGCCATCTGCAGCAGTTGCTCGCGAACGAGCTGCTTCTTCTTCTCCCAGCTGTTGGTGCCGAGGCGATCGAGCGCGACCTTGTCGGGGTCTCCGCCGGTGAACTTCGAGAGCAGCCGCATGCGGCTGACCGGCAGGTAGACCTTGTCCTTCGCGGCGAACTCGAGGAGCAGGAAGTCGGCGTTGACGCCGTTGACCTGCATGGTGACGAGGCCGGTGTAGCGGCAGACGCCAAACTCCGCGTGCACGCAGAGGTCGCCCTCCTTGAGATCCTGGAAGCTGGCGACGAAGCCGGCGACGTCGGTGCGGCGCCGTCGAACTCTGCGCCTGGCCCGCGCGCCGAAGATGTCTTCGTCGGACAGCACCACGAGCTTGCCGGGCAGGTCGACGAAGCCGTTGCTCACCTCGCCGATGAAGAGGTGCGCGAGGCGCTTCTTGTCGAACAGCGCCTCAGGCTCGTCGTCGAAGGCCGTCGCGTGCGTCTTCACCTTGACGCTGCGCTCCTTGAGCA
>JBEOKA010000443.1:0-17108 GCA_040275325.1 Myxococcaceae bacterium
GAAGCGCCCCTGCGGCGCGCCGCCCAGGTAGTGCACGACGGGGATCTCACGCCGCACCACGGGAGCGTCGCTCGGAGACCAGGGCAGCTCGAACGCCTTCGGCGGCACCGGAGACAGCTGCGGCAAGCCCGGCTGCTCGAGGCCACAGTCCTGCATCCACCCTTCGGGCGTGGTGAGGAACGACTGCGACAACACCACCGTCAACGCGAGCGTCAGCACGCTGCGCGCTCTACTTCGATGGGCGCCGAAAAAGAACCAGCCCCGCCCGACACCATGTCGAACGAGGCCGATTCACTCAGGAGAAGTGGAGGCTCAGAACACCTGACCGACGTTCATGAACTCGCTGCGCACCTGCTTGGGCGCCGAGCCGTTGATGGTGGTGGTGAAGACGACCGAGTACTGCTTGGTCAGGTCGACCTTCGAGCCGGGAATCGAGAGCGCGAACTCGTGGTAGTGCGTGCCGCGGCCGATGCGGCCAGCGTCGGTCTCTTTCGGGTTGTTGATGGTCGCGACGAGCTTGTTCGTGCCCTTCTCGTAGACCTCGATCTTCTTCACGCCGTAGTTCGGGGCGCTGTCGTCGAAGCCGTTGCCCTGCAGCTTGGCCGAGACGTGCACCGTGTTGCTCTTCGGGCCGGGCCCCGGCATGCGATCGACCCACATCGAACCTTCGACGCTCGCGTTCGCGTTCGGGCCGACGACGCTGGTCGGAATCTTCGCGACGTTCACCTTCGCGGGGCCGAACTTCGCGAGCGCTTCCTTGATGCGCTTGTTGAGCTCGACGTACTCGGGCTGACGGCCCGGCTTGGCGGCCATGTGCTTCGTGATCGCCTGGCTCAGATCTTCGAGCTCGTTCTTCGTCATCGCGCGCTCGGCCGTGCCGCCCTTCAGGAAGTGCTTCGTCGACGCGAAGAACTGGCCGCGCGTGGGCGAGTTGATGCCGCCGTCCATGCGGATCTTCGCGCTCACCGACTTGTTCAGCTGGCCGTCGACGATGATCGACCCGCCGTCGCGCAGCTTCGAGAGCTTCATCGGCAGGAACGCGGCGAACGGCGTCACCTTCGAGGCGACTGCGGTGGTGGCAACGGGGCGAACGGTCGAGGTCGTAATCGCGGGCATGGTGCGGGTCCTTGGAGGTCAGTGCGGCGAGATGCTGAATTGTCGCCAACGCGCCTACATGGTTTCCGTATGTCGCACTTTGTCCGACGAGAGCCCGAAACATCAGTTATTCAAGACAGTTAAAGACCGAAAACACCCGACCAGAAATGCCACTGGAATTGGCAAGCCTCAGCTTTGACTGCACCTGTCGGCGTGGTTCGGGGTTGGGCAGGAACCATGAAGGCCCGACTTTTTCTGCTCTCTGCCGTCGCCCTGTCCGCCTGTCCTCCGACCAACACGCCGCCCGACTGCGCGACCAAGTGCGGGGCCGTGGCGCTGCCTGCGTCTGTCTGTGCTGACGCGAACACGGTGCGCGATTTTGCGCTGGGCCTTGGCGATTGTTCCGAGACCTGCACCTTCGTGCCGCTCGAGCGTCGCTGTCCGGGTGGGTGCGATCAGGGCCGCTGCATCGAGAACCTCACGCCCCTCGACGCGGGAGCCACTGAGGACGCGGGCTCCATCGAAGACGCGGGCAGCTCGACCGACGACGCTGGCGTGTCGACCGAAGACGGCGGCGTGAACGCGTGCATGAACGTCACCTGCGCCGCCCCTCCTGCGAGCGTGTGCCTCGACGCGACGAAGCTGCGCATCTTCGACGCGCGCGGCGTCTGCTCGTCGGGCCAGTGTCTGTACGGCTCACGCGAAGAGGTCTGCACCGCCGGCTGCGCGAACGGCTCCTGCCAGAACAACCCGTGCCAGGGCGTCACCTGCAGCACGCCGCCCGGCGCGGTCTGCACCGACGCCTCGACGCTCAAGTCGTACGCGCCCAACGGCACCTGCAACAACGGAGGCTGCCGCTACGCCGAGACGCTCACCACCTGCCAGTTCGGCTGCGCGAACGGCCAGTGCACGAACGATCCCTGCGCGGGCGTCTCGTGCGCCCAGCCTCCCGCGCCGTTCTGCGCCAACGCGACGACGCTGCGCACCTTCTCGACGCAGGGCGTCTGCGCCTCGGGCAGCTGTCTCTACACGCCCAGCGACACCACCTGCCGCTTCGGCTGCCTCAACGGCCGCTGCACGAACGACCCGTGTCAGGGCGTCACCTGCAACCAGCCGCCGGCGAGCGCGTGCCTCAACGCAACGACGCTGCGCGCTTTCACGGCCGCGGGCGTGTGCTCGGGCGGAAGCTGTCTCTACAGCCCCGTCGATTCGACGTGTCAGTTCGGCTGCGCGCAGGGAGCCTGCGTCGGCAACCCGTGCCAGGGCGTCACCTGCAGCACGCCACCCGCCTCGACCTGCGTGAACGCGACGACGCGGCGCACCTTCTCGACGAGCGGCACCTGCTCGGGAGGCGCCTGCAGCTACGCGTCGACCGACACCGCCTGCCAGTTCGGCTGCACCAACGGCGCGTGCGTCGGAAACCCCTGCCAGGGCGTCACCTGCAACATGGCGCCGGCCTCGACCTGCGTCGGCGCGAACACGCTGCGCACGTACTCGACGAGCGGCACCTGCTCCAACGGCGCGTGCAGCTACGCCTCGTCTGACACCGCGTGCGCGTTCGGCTGCATGAGCGGCGCGTGCGTCGGCAACCCGTGCCAGGGCGTCTCGTGCAACACGCCGCCTGCTGCGACGTGCGTGAACCCGACGACGCTGCGCACGTTCTCGACCGCGGGCACGTGCTCCAACGGCGCCTGCAGCTACGTCTCACAGGAGACGACGTGCGCCTTCGGCTGCGCGAACGGGGCCTGCACCGGCAACCCGTGTCAGGGCGTCACGTGCAGCATGCCGCCAGCGAACACCTGCCTCAACGCGACGACGCTGCGCACCTTCAACGCGTCGGGCGTCTGTTCGGGCGGCGCGTGCAGCTACACCTCGCAGGACACGACGTGTCCCTTCGGCTGCGCGGGCGGCGCGTGCACTGGCAACCCCTGCACTGGCGTCACGTGCAACATGCCTCCCGCTCCGACATGCGTGAACCCGACGACGCTGCGCAGCTTCTCGCCGTCGGGCACCTGCTCGGGCGGCTCGTGCAGCTACACTGCCGCGGAGTCGACGTGTCCCTTCGGCTGCGCGAACGGCGCGTGCACCGGCAACCCCTGCCAGGGCGTCACCTGCAACACGCCGCCTGCTTCGACGTGCCTCAACCCGACAACGCTCCGCAGCTTCGCGTCGGGCGGAACCTGCGCGGGCGGCGCGTGCAGCTACACGCCGGCCGACACCACGTGCCCCTTCGGCTGCGCGAACGGCGCCTGCGTGAACGATCCGTGCACGGGCGTCACCTGCAACATGCCTCCCGCCCGCACGTGTCTGAACCCCACCACGCTGCGCAGCTTCTCGCCGACGGGCAGCTGCTCGGGCGGCGGGTGCAGCTACGCCCCGTCAGACATGATGTGCGCGTTCGGCTGCTCCAACGGCGCGTGCCAGAACGACCCCTGCGCCGGCGTCACCTGCACCACGCCGCCCGCCACGACCTGCGTCGGCAACTCGGTGCGCACGTACTCGGCGACGGGCACCTGCACGACGGGCACCTGCGGTTACACCTTCACCGACAGCGCGTGCCCTGGCAGCTGCTCCAACGGCGCCTGTGTCGCGCCGACCTGCGGAGGGACGACCTGCAACACACCGCCAGCCCCGACCTGCCTCAACGCCAACCGGCTGCGCACGGCCTTCCCCGCCGGCACCTGCACCAACAACACGTGCAGCTACACGCAGTACGAGGTGCTCTGCAGCCAGGGTTGCATCAACGGCGCCTGCATCGCCGGCTCGTGGACGCTCGAGTTCATGCCGCAGGCGAGCCCGCCGGTCTTCATCAACACCGACACCATCTTCGATGCAGCCCAGGAGCCGATTCAGGTCGGCTGCGAAGAGGCCGGCACCTACAACAACTACAGCAACGGCACCGTGCGCTTCCGCCGTCGCACGACCTCGGGCTGGCAGGAGGAGACCATCGACGTCGGCATGGGCGCGGCCTGCCAGGCGCGCGTGGCCCTCGACGCGGCGGGTGAGCCGATGGCCGTCTGGTACGACTCGGTGAACAACGATCTGCGCTTCGCCCGACGCAACGGCGGCACGTGGGCGCCGAAGGAGCTCATCTCGACCAACGGCGGGGCCGGCATGTCGATCGCGCTCGGGCCGGCAGGTCAACCCTGGGTCAGCTACGGCGGCACCACCGTGCAGCTCGCCGTTCGTGCGGCCGATGGCACGTGGACCAGCGAGCAGGTCTTCGCCGACGGAGCGAACACCACCTCGCTGCGCATCGTGTCTGGCGCGCCCTGGGTGCTCGCCGACTCGAACCTCTTCGAGGTCGCGACGAAGAGCGCCGCCACGTGGACGTCGTGGCCCTTCTCGCGTGGCAACCCGTTCGGTGGCGGCACGTTCTCGCTCAAGCCCGACTCGTTCAGCGTCATCGGCGGCGTTCCTCGCGCCATGGTCACCGACGGGCTCGGCTGGGTGTGGCGATCGCTCGTCAACGGCAAGCTCTACAGCGAGCCCATCGCCGAGGAGCCGATCGCGACTCGCGCAAACGAGCTGCCGGCCATCTGGGTCGGCCGTGCGCTCAGCGGCGGAGGCTCAACGGTGATGATCCGCGTTCGCCAGAACGAAGCGTGGCCCGACAACCTGACGACGGTGCCCTATGGAACACAGCTCTACCGCGTCGTCTCGTACACCGGGCAGAATGGCCGCCACGTCGTGATGGATGCGGTTGGCCGACGGCTCTCGTCTCCCGCGGTCTGCACGCCGATGTGCACCGGCCGCACGTGTGGAAGCGATGGCTGTGGCGGCACCTGTGGCACCTGCGCGAGCGGCTCCTGCGCAGCGACGGGCGTCTGCTCGCCCCTGAGCGCGCAGCTCTTCGATGGCCTGGTTCCTCAGCGCGCGGCGTTGGCAGCCGGCTCGACCTCGATGCACGTGCTCGAGTCGTCCAACGGCTATGCGACCGAGCACCGCAGCCTCGCCGGGAGTGTCTTCACCTCGACGACCAACGCACCCGGCTCGACCTACAGCATCTCGGGTTCGCGCTTCGACGTGGTGAACGAGCAGCCCCATGCGTTCACCTCGGGCTCCGCGACGTCGACGATCGTGCCCTTCACCCGCTCTGCCGCAGGCACCTGGTCCACTGGACCAGCCTTCAACAGCGTCGGCAGCCCCAACATGCGTTTCGATGCTGCCGGCAACGCGTACGCGATTCGGTGCACGTCGGCGCAGGTCTACCTGGCGACACTCCCGGCCGGCGCGACCGCGTGGAGCCCCGAGACCTCGATCATCACCTTCGGCGTGAGCGGCGTGAGCTGCCCCGACGTGCTGCTCACCCCTTCCGGCCAGGTGTTCGTCATCGGCGTCGCTGGCTCGATGCCGCGGCTCTACTCGAACGCGCCGGGCTTCACGCCGCAGACGCTGCCGAGCTACCCCGCCACCTCGGCCATTCGCATGGCGGCCGATCAGAGCGGCAACATCCACATCGTCGCGACGCCGAGCTACTCGGTGTTCCGGCCCGCCACGAACACGCTCGTGACTGAGACGGGGCCGACGGGCATCAACTGGTACTCGCCGGTGTTCGTGGCGATCGATCGTGCGGGCGTTCCGGCGGTCGCCTTCACCCGCGACACCAACCGCAACCTCGTGCTCGCGAAGCGGAGCGCGGCGAACACGTGGTCGGTCGAAGAGCACCCCACCTCGGGCTCGCTTTCGGCGGCGGCGGCCTTCACCAACAACCAGCAGGAGGTGCGCGGGCTCGCCTTCGACGCGAGCAACACGGCTCACCTGCTCTTCAACGACCGCGGCGCGTGGCGGCACGTGACGAAGTGAAAAGACGACGGGAGGCGCCTTCGCTGCACGCCTCCCGTCAGGTCACTTGTTGGTGTTGAACTGCAGGCTCGGCAGGCCACCTTCACCCATCACGAGGTGCAGCTGACCGACCTTGCCGGCGAGCTCGCCGTACGCCTCGAGCTCCTTGAGGCGAATGAGCAGCGGGTTCTCGGCCAGCACCTTCGCGGTCTGAGCGAGCGAGCGCGTTGCCTGCGTCTCCTCACGACGGAGGATGACGTTGGCCTCGGCCTGCTTCTGCGCCTGAATGACCTTGTTCAGCAGGTCCTTCATCTCGCCCGGCAGCACTACGTCCTTCACGCCGAGCTCGAGCAGCTCGAGACCGACGGCCTCGGCGCGCGCGATGACGGCCGGCGCCATCTGCTTCGAGAGTTCCTCACGGGCCGACAGCAGCTCGTCGAGGGTCTTCTGCGTGATGGCGTCGCGCGCAGCCAGCTGCATCGCCAGGTAGACGACGTCGTCCGGGTTGCGGGCGACGACGGCCAGGCGCTTCGGGTCCTTCACGCGGAACGAGGCCGAGACGTTGAGCCGCAGCGTGACGCGGTCCTTCGTCATGACCTCCTGGCCGGTGACGTGCAGCTGACGCTCCTTGAGATCGATGACCGAGAACTGCACCGTGCGCTGGGTGTTCCAGGCGGCGTAACGGCCCGCCGGGAGCACGGCGTCGAGCTGACCATCGACCCAGCGGAGCGCAACCGAGCCTTCGAGCGCGACCACCTCGACGTAGTCCTTCGCCTTCGCGAGGGCGGCGACGTCAGGCGGCAGCACCTTCGTCTCGAGGCCCGAGGTGTCGAAGATCTCGACCTGCACGAGATCCTTCGACTCGCCAGTCTTGCGATCGACGAGGCGATCGACCGTCCACAGCTGGTGAACGCCCGCGCCGAGCCAGAGGGCCGGCTTACCGCGACGGGTGACGAGGGCGCGCTCGTGCTTCTCGAGCGAGAGGACGCGCAGCTCGGACGGAGGGACCAAAGCCAGTCGCTGCTCATCGAGCTCGGCGAGCAGGCCGGTGACCGCGAACTTCTCGACGCGAACCGGCTTGAGCCAGCCGTAGATGCGGTGAACTCCCGGGCCCAGGAAGCGCTGCGGCTTGCCGTCGATGACGACGAACGCGCGCTCGTGAACCATGACTTCGATCTGCATGGGCGACCTCCTCCGTGAGAACTGCCCGCTGTCTCACGTGCAGAGGCGAGGCGACTGACGGGTCAGCGCCGTGGGAGTCGCGCGATCATCGCGGCGGCTTTGTGTGCAGAGGCTTCGCCCGGCCACCGGACGACGATCGCCTCGAGGCGAAGCCGGGCTTCGCTCACGTGGCCACGATCGGCGAAGACCAGCGCGGCGTCGAGCGCGACCTCGGCAGCTGCCGCTTCCTCGTGGCGCAACACGTAGTCGTCAGCAGCACCAACCAGCTTCGCCTCGAATCGAGTGAGTGGTGTTCGCCGTGCGCCGATCGGTGGAACACGTACGTCGTCACAGCGCATGGTCGACGTGGTCGGCGAATGGAGACGATGGTGCTCGCGAGCCACCAACTGCCCCCACGCAAGCACGATGTTGAATTCGGCCGTCTGGCGGTAGCGCGGCTGCGCCTGGAGCCGTGCGCGCTCTGTGTCGGGGAGTTCGAAACGAACGACCGCTTCGTACTGCTCGATCGCCTCTTCGAACGAGTCCAGATACCAGAGCACTTCGGCCAGGTAGAACGTCAGGTTGAACGCCTCGTCCGACAGGCGTGGGCCGGGACCGAACACCGTCAGGTAGGCGCGATAGAGCTCCCTCGCCTTCAGATAGTCGCCCCTGTTGCGGGTGCTTTGCGCACGCAAATGGGTCTCGGTGGCCAGGGTGCTCAGGGCGCGCTCACAGCTCCCCAGCGCGTCGGCATTCGACTCGTTGGCAACCCACCATTCGGAACCCGGTCTGCAGAGCACGGCAACGCGGGTCGCGCGCTCGGCGCCGTCTCCTCGCATCAGCTGGTCGGGAAGGTGCTCCGTTTGCGCTGCGACGACCGCGATGACGAGCGAGAGCACGACGCGAGTATAGCGAAAAACGAACGCCCCACGCGTTGCGGGCCTGTCGATGTCGCGATGAAGAACCGTCTCTTCACCGCCGGTGTGATCACGCACGCGCGAGCTGCCACGTGGAGCGAGGAGCCCTGCTGCGAGGTGGGGCGAACCGGTCGTGGACGAACGCCGTCACCTTCGACGACACCGCTGACGACCAGCTGGCCTTCACCCGGGAGCAACGCCGCCTCACCCGGACCACACCCATCGACTCGAGGCCGGCTTCGCGCAGGGCGTTCCCGGGTCCAGGAGGAGTTGAACCTCCGACATCGAGATCTCGAATCTCGCGCTCTACCTGACTGAGCTATGGGCCACTGCTGCCAGCGTTACAGGCTGGTGCTCGGCTTCAAGGGCCGAACGGCTCCGCCACCTGCAAGCGACGCGAGCCGCGGACGTGACGTGACGGGTCCAGAGGACGAGCACGACGGCGCGGTGTCTCGGTAACGGTTGCAGGCGAGACGTGGCGCGGCGTGGGCTCCTGACGATGGCCGAGGTGTGCTACTCGACACACTCGATGACGAAGCCGCCGTTCATGCCGAAGCACCAGCCGACCTCGTTCGCGAAGTCACTCGGCTACGCGTGGAGCGGGCTCATTCACACCGTCGTGCACCAGCGCAACATGCGCATGCACATCATGGCGGCGATTCTCGTCGGCCTCGTGGCCAGCGCCGTGCCGCTCGGGCTCGCCGAGAAGGCGATTCTGATCTTCTGCGTCACCCTCATTCTCTTCGCCGAGATGCTGAACAGCGCGCTCGAGCAGCTGGTCGATCTCGCGATTCAGCAGTTCGACGAGAAGGCGAAGCTGACGAAGGACATCGCGGCAGCCGGCGTGCTCGTGCTGGCGATCGGCTCGATGGTGATCTTCGCGGCGATCCTCGTGCACGACGCCGAGCAGATCTTCAGCGACCTCACGGTGATTCAGCGCCAGGTGCTCTTTGGCGTGCCCCTCACGTTCCTCAGTGGAGCGCTCATGCACGAGTCCGTGAAGCCGAAGTGGCTCGATGGGCTGTTCTCGATCGCCGCGCTGGGAACCTGGGCGGCCACCACGACGTGGACCCAGAGCTACGTGATGTCGGCGCTGATGCTCGGCCTGTTGATCGTCTGCATCGCCACCGCGATCGCTCGTCAACGGCTTCGCTGAAAAAACAAAGCCCGGCATCGAGCCGGGCTTCCATGCAGGTCTGACGTCTCAGACTGCATCCCTCGCGAGGGCCCGCGACTCCCGGAGCCAGTCCGGAACGTCGGGGTGCCTGCGAGGGCTATTCTTTTTTCCCGCTCAGGCTTCGGCGCGGGGCTCGGCTTCGACTTCGGCCGGCTTCTGCTTCAGGTTCACCGTCACTTGATCAATCAGCTCAGTAGCAATGTCGAGAATCTGGTTCGGAGTGTAGCCACCAGACTGGAGCTGCGCAAAGAAGGCCTGCGCCAACGCCTTGGTGTTCTTCTTGTCGGTGCTCATCAAGATCCCTCCGGGAAGTCGAAATTGAATCGCCGAGGGTGCTTGTTCACCCCTTGTGCCAGCTTGGGCATTCCAGAATCACCAGCAATTTCATGTACTTTTGACTGTCAACCAACAGCCCACTGCGTAGCGCCGGTTGCACCTCGGCAGGTTGCGCCGGTGGCGTGCGTAATCTCGGTAGCACCCGCTCAGAAGCATGACTCATGATGCAAGAAGGAACTCTGTGGCGTAGCTGGGCGGCCGATCTCCATGGTACCCGCGCGGCGTGGCCCTCCGGATCAACAACATCCCCCAGTGGTTGGACGAGCCCGAGTCGGTGCTGGCCGAGAAGGCGGCGACGAAGCTGGGCCTCAAGCCGGCCGATCTGAAGACGGTGCGGGTCGTTCGCACGGTGCTCGACGCGCGCAAGAAGAACCACCCCCGCTACGTGCACACGCTCGAGGTCGAGCTCGCTCCGGGCCGAACGCCGAAGCTGCCGCCCGATGTGAGCGAGGTCGACCCCGCGCCCGCTCCCCTGCCCCCTGTCTCGAAGCAGCCTGCGATGCGTCCGGTGATCGTCGGCATGGGGCCGGCTGGATTGTTCGCGGCCCTCGCGCTCGCCGAGCGTGGTGTGAAGAGCATCATCCTCGAACGCGGCAAAGACGTGGTTCAGCGCCGGAAGGATGTGGCGAAGCTGTCGCGCGACGGCACGCTCTACCCTGAGTCGAACATGAACTTCGGCGAGGGCGGCGCCGGCGCGTACACCGACGGCAAGCTCTCGACGCGCATCAACCACCCGCACGTGCGCCGCGTCATCGAGACCTTCGCGAAGTACGGAGCGCCCGATCGCATTCTCGTTCAGGGCAAGCCGCACATCGGCTCCGACCTCTTGCCGTTCGCCGTCGAGAAGATGCGGCATGAGCTCATCGCCATGGGCGTCGAGGTGCGGTTCGAGACGCGCGTCGAAGACGTGATCGTGAAGAACGGCCTCGTCGCTGGAGTGAAGCTGAACGACGGCAGCACCATCGACACCGATCGCGTGATCCTCGCTCCGGGGAACTCGGCGCGTGAGCTGTACGAGCGCTTCGCCACCGATGGGCACGTCTTCGTCGAGGCCAAGCCCTTTGCCATCGGCTTCCGCGCCGAGCACCCACAGCTGCTAATCAACGAGATGCAGTACGGCGACAAGGTGGCCGACGACGCGCGTCTGCCGCCCGCCGACTACAAGCTGGCCGAGAATCTGTCGGTCGATGGCGAAGTGCGCGGCGTCTATTCCTTCTGCATGTGCCCCGGCGGCATCGTGGTGCCGACCCCGACGGAAGACGGCTTTCAGTGCACCAACGGCATGTCGAACTCGCGCCGCAACTCGAAGTACGCGAACGCCGGCATCGTGGTGAGCGTCTCGGTCGAGGACTTCGCGCGCGACGGCTTCACGGGCCCGCTCGCCGGCCTCGCGTTTCAACGCAAGTGGGAGAAAGCCGCGTACGAGCTGGGAGGCGGCAAGTTCTTCGCGCCCGCGCAGAGCATTCCCGACTACCTGGCGGGCCGGCTGAACAAGAAGCCCGAGGGCACCACCTACCGCCCAGGGCTCGCCCACGCCGATCTCAACCGGCTGTTCCCGAAGGCGCTCACCGACTCGCTCAAGCAGGCCATCAAGGCGTTCGACCGGTCGATGCGCGGGTTCATCACCGACGAGGCGCTGCTGATCGGCATCGAGGCGCGCACCTCATCGCCCGTTCGCGTGACGCGGAACGAAGCGCTGCAATCGGTGTCAGTGAAGGGCCTGTACCCGGCGGGTGAAGGCTGCGGGTACGCTGGAGGTATCGTGTCTTCCGGCATCGACGGCCTGCGGGTCGCCGAGCAGATCTGTGAGGAGCTCTCATGAAGTACCGCGTGCGCAACTCCGAAGGCGAGATCGACTTCCAGAGCTTCGGTCAGCTCGAGCAGGCCTGGCTGATGGGCCTCGTGGAGCCGACCGATGAGGTGCTCGAAGAGGGCAAGACGATGTGGCGTCGCGCCGACACGATTCCATTGCTCGCGCGGGCCCGACGTCACGGTGACAACGTCTGGGGCGGAGCGTGGTTCCTGTGGACGCTGATCGGTGTCGCAGGCGGCACCATCTCGTTGCTGCTCTTCAACGAGAAGCAGTACCTGATCGCGCTCGTCGTCGCGTTCATCGTGGCGGGGCTGATGATCAAGGTGACGACGGACGCGCAGAAGCGTCGCGATCCGCATCACCCGATCAACACGCCCAAGCGCTGATCACTCGAGATCGAACGAGACGTTCACTGTCGCGCGCACGGAGATCATTCCGGCAGCGAAGGTGTCGCTTGCTTCTCCGCCACCGCCGACGTTCTGCACCATGTTCTGCGCGAGCCCACCGCGCAGAAACGGACTGCCGAAAGACGAGGAGGCCTCGGTGATGCTCCGGGCCTTGCCGACCTTCAGGCCGTACTCCTTCGCCATCGCTTCGGCCTTCTCCTTCGCGGCTTTCAGCGCCATCGCACGCGCGGCGTCGCGGTGTTTGCGCAGTTCGCTCGTCTGAAACGAGATGCCATCGACGTGGTTCGTGCCCGCCTCGAGGACCGCCGTCAGCAGCGCCTCGAACTTCGTGACGTCACGCAGCAGCACCGCGATCGAGCGGCGCGTCTGGTAGCCGTCGGGCTCCTTCGTCTTCGAGTACGAGTAGCCGTTGGAGTCGTTCACCGGCTCGATTGAGATCTGATCGGTCTGGAGATCTTTCGGCGCGATGCCGTTCTTCTGCAGCACCGCGAGCGCCTTGGCGACGCGCTCGTCGTTGGCGGCCTTCGACTTCGCCACCGTCTTGTCGGCCGTGACGACCGAGAGCATCAGCTGCACTTGATCGGGCGCGATCTTCACCTCGGCGTCACCCGACGTGCTGATGGTGCGATCGGTCGGAGTGGCAGGAGCAGCTGTCATGGCGACCTGGAGAAGGAGGAGCCCGATCACTTCTTCGTCACCGTCTTCTTGATGGCCTCGAACACGCTCGGCACCGCGATGGTGTTGGCCTTGTTGATGATGAAGTTGGGCAGCGAGCCACCAGGGCTCGTGTAGACGTAATACGTGGCGAAGGTCTTCTTGCCGTCTTCGCGCGGCTCGAGCAGCCAGTAGCCCTCGTTGATGCGCACCCGCACCACGTCTTTGAGCACCGGAACCTTGTCGTCCATGTCGTTCACGACGGTCCACGTCACCTTCATGAAGCCCTTGCCGTCCTGCCAGTTCGACTCGTCGACCAGGCGAATGATGTAGTCGCGGCGATCGACCAGCGGCGTGTTGAGCTTCGAGTAGAGGACGGTGATCTTGTCTCCGCCCTCGCGCGACAACACCTTGCCGTCTTCCACGTAGGGCATGGTCTTCGTGTAGTTGTCGTAGTCGCGCACGGCCTTCCACACGTCGGCGGGAGGGGCGTTGATCATTCCGATCGCCTTCATCTCGCGAACGTCGCTGTCACCGCGCTTGCGGCCGTACACCTTCACCCCATCGGAATCGGCAGCGATCTCCCAGCGGGGTTCGTCAACACCGAGGATCAACAAAGGCACCAGAAGCAGAGAAGTCATGAGGTCGTCCTGATCAGGGTCGAAAGCGGCCCGAGGTGTGGTTAGTGTCCCACGCCGTGAGCCAGACCGAAACCGAGACCGCGAATTCACCAGCAGACGAGCAGATCCGGAAGATCTACGCGAAGGACCTGAAGAACGGAGAGACCGTGCACACGGTCTTCAGGGCGACCCGAAAGGAGAAGGCCGCCAGCCGCGCGGGCAAGCCGTACCTCGCCCTGACACTGACCGACCGCACCGGAGAGGTCGACGGCCGCGTGTTCGAGAACGCCGACGCCGCCGATGGCGCGTTCGCCCAGGGCGACTACCTGCTGCTCAAGGGCCGCGTCGGTCAGTTCCACGGGAAGCTGCAGATCGTGATCGACCGCCTCGAGCGCCTCGACCCCGAGCCCATCGACCCCAAGGAGTTCGAGTTCACCGCGCCTCCTGCGCCCGCTCACGAGCCCAAAGAAGAGAAGAAGCCGCGTGATCGTGAGCGCACCGAAGAGGCTGGTGGCGAGCACTCGCACAAGGCCGCCCGTCAGCGCCTGCTCAAGCTGCTCGACAACCCCACCATCGCGCTCGGCCTCGACGCCCTGATCTCGCAGATCGAAAAGCAGATCGAAGAGCGCGTCGTCGCCCGCCTGTCGGGTCAGCCGCTGTCAGCCACGACTGGCCCGAAGATCGAGAAGAAGCCGCGCACGCCCCGCCCGGAGCGGCACGACGCCCCGAAGGCCGAGAGCCACAAGCCTGAAGCACCCAAGCGTGACGGCGCTCTGCCCGAAGGCCTCGCCTTCAAGCCGTTCAAGGCGCTCGTCGGCGAGGGCGAGAACTCCCCCAGCGGGTCGTGACGACGTAGGCTTTCGGACGTTCCCATGGCGAAGCGGCTCGGAGAGCGGCTGATCGAAGCAGGCCTCGCATCGGCCGAGCACATCGACCAGGCCCTGCAGCATCAGAAGATCACCGGACACCGGCTCGGCGACTGCCTCGTCGAGTTGGGGCTCGTTCAAGAGACGGCGCTGCTGCGCTTCCTCGCGACCGAGTTCAAGACCCGTTACGTCTCTGCCGACAAGCTCGCCAAGGCCACCATTCCGCCCGAGGTGCTCGACAAGGTGCCCGTGCGCATGGCCGAGGCCCAGTGCTTCCTGCCCATCGCCTACGACGCCGAGCGGAAGATTCTGTCGATCGTGATGGCCGAGCCGCAGAAGACCGATCTCGTGCGTGAGATCGCGCTCGTCACCGAGATGAACGAGGTGTTCCCGTTCATCGGCGTGCGCAACGCCATTCAGGCGGCGATCAAGAAGCACTACTACGGTGATCCCACCGCGTTCGCGGCCCTCGAAGCGGGTGGCGTGCAGTCGGTTCCCCGTCCGAGCAACCCAAGCGGCAGCTTCCGCGACCCCAACGAGCCCTCACGCATCACCTCGATGCCCGACCCGTCGTCGCGCACCAGCATCAGCGGCAGCGGGCGTTCGTCGAGCCGCATCAACCCGACGCAGCTTCGTGAAGCGCTCGGTGCCGTGCGAGGGAGCGTCGGCGAGAACGACTTCCTCGAGACGCTCAACATCATGGTGTCGCTGCTCGAGATGCCGCGGAAGGACTTCCGCAGTCACTCGGCGCAGGTGGCTCGCCAGTCGGCGCTCATCGCCCGGCGCATCGGCGTGCCTCCGCGCGATGTCGCCAACACGCAGATCGCGGCGTACCTGCACGACCTGGGCAAGAAGGCTGATCGGCACTTCACCCTGCCCCTCCTCGCGGCCAACCCCGACCTGAAGGGCGACGCCAAGCGCTACGTGCGCGCGCCCATCAAGCTCTTCGAGACGGTGCACCTGCCCGCACAGGTGAACTCGCTGCTCGCGCACCTGTACGAGGCTTTCGACGGCTCGGGCCTGCCACAGGGCGTGAAGGGCGAAGACATTCCCGCGGGGGCGCGCATCATCGCCGCCGTCGACGCGTTTCTCGACTACACGCGCAACCCCTTCAACCCGATGGGCCGCATCCTGCCGAAGCAGGAGGCCCTCGATACGCTGCACGCCCAGGGCGGCATTCTGTTCGACCCTGTCGTCGTCGATGCCCTCATCACGCTCCAGAGCGGAGACCTGCTCAAGCAACGCGTCGAGACCGACGGCCGGCAGATCTACATCGCAGACCCCGACGAGGCGACGCGCACCGACCTGATGGACGCGGTGTCGAAGATGGGGCTCGTGGTGCAGTCGGTGCTCAAGCTCGATGGCGTCATCGACGCGGTGCTCGCGAACGAGGCCGATACGGTGACGGTGGGGCTCGGGTACGGTGTGGGCGATCTCGTGGCGCTGACCCAGTTCGTGCGTGCGCGGCCTGAGAGCGCGTCGTTGCCGGTGCTCGTGCTGGGTGAGCCGACCGACGCGACGACGAAAGATCGACTGCTCCAGGCTGGAGTCACCGGCTTCGTGCCCAACAATGGAAACCCCGACGACGCGGCCGTGGTGATTCGCGGCGCCTATGCCGATCGCGTCGAGCACGGCGGGCCCGGTCACGTCGTTCGCGGCAGCTTCGATGAGCTCGCGCCGGCCGATCTCGTGCGCATTCTCGGGTCGGGCCGAAAGTCGGGGAAGCTGCAGATTCGCAATGGGCCCCAGGAGGGCCTGCTGCAGCTCGAACGTGGCCGCGTCATGCACGCCGCGTTCGCCGACAAGAAGGGCGAGCCCGCCATCACGGCGCTGCTCGGCCTCCCACAGGCCGAGTTCCAGTTCGACCCCGAGCATGTGCTCACCGAGATGCCGAACGTCGACAAGGATCTCGAAGTGCTGGCGCGACAGATGGCTGCCGCAGCGGCGTAGACGTTCACCGGGAATTCCGCGGCGGACGTGATGACCAAGCAGAGCCTCGACACGAAGCGCTGAGTCGCAGCTGCTGATCAGACCGTTCCCACCACAGTCGAACGCGCGGCCTTCCCGCCCTCGACAGAGGGCCGCTCGTTTCGGTCCCACACCTCGGAGACCACCAGGCCACCTCGGAGAGCGCTCATCGAGAGCGAATGCCACCGCGGACCGCCACGTCGAAACTGAGAACGCACATCGGGAGTGAGCGCTACGTCGGAGAGAGCCGTGTCAGTCGGTCCGAGACGCACTGCCGAGTCGCGCCGCTGCTGGTCATCTCCGCGGGTGTTCGCCATGACGCGGCGCCTCGGCGTGGATCTTTCGAATGCACCAACTCCGCGAGTCACCGGCTTCGCGAACCACCGCTCCCCCAATCACCAGAGTCGCTGCGGAGCGAGACACTGCCGAGAGGACCGCGGGCGCCAATGGGTGACCGTGCGACCAACCTCACTCTCCGGTCAGCTCCGGCACGAGCTTCATGATCAGGTCTTCGCTGAAGCCACGGCCAGCGAGGAACCGGGCGGCCTTCACGCCCGACAGCCGACGCTTCGCCAGCAGCGCACGCGCGGCGGCTTCGTCATCATGACCGACTTCGAGGCCGACGCGGTCGACCGCCGCCTCGGCCTCGGAGTCCGCCACCCCCATCGACGCGAGCTTTCTCGTCACGGCCGCTCGTGACTGCCTCGCCGTCAATGCAACCCGCGCATGGGCCTCCGCGGCACGGCGATCATCCAGAAAGCGGAGCGCCTTCAGCCGGGCGATCGCCTGGTCGATCTCATCCAACGAGTACTGCTTCCGCCCAAGCGCTGCACGCAACTGAGCCTCGGTTCGTTCGCGCGCGGCCAACAGCTTCTTCGCGTGCTCGAGGGCAGAGGGCATCGCTGAAGACCATACCAGTCGACCCGCACTGGTTGACGGTGGACCACGAGCGCGGCCCGCGACATACAGCGGCGCATGCACCCGCTCATGAGCCGCTTCCTCGACGTGACCAAGGTGATCGAGGCCCTCGAACACCCTCCTGCCGACGACGACGCGCGCGCGCTGATCGCCGCCATCGAAGCCGAAGGGAAGCTCAAGCAGCAGGTGCTGGGTTCGAAGGGCAAGGAGATCGTCTCGAACGATCTGCAGCAGCGGCTGATCATCGCCTCGACGAAAGCCGCCGCGTCGCGCATCGCGGCCGACCCTGCGCTGGGCCCCAAAGTGCGCAAGGCGATCGAAGCCGTCGTGGCCGCGGGAGGAACCGAGCAGGAGGGCCTCTCGCTCGTGCAGCAGTCGGTGCTCGATGAGG
>JBEOKA010000444.1:0-3218 GCA_040275325.1 Myxococcaceae bacterium
CGAACTGCGACGGCATGGACGGCGAGCTGAACAACGGCATCTTCGTCTCGCTCACTGGCGACGACACCAACATCGGCACCCGCGACGAGCCGGTGTTCACCATCGCCGAGGGCGTTCGCAAGGCCATCGCGCAGAGCAAGCGTGACGTGTACGTCGCCGGCGGCACGTACACCGGGCCGCTCGTGCTCTCGAACGTGCGCGGCGTGAACGTGGCCGGTGGCTACCTGCCGGGCACCACGCGCTGGGCGCGCACCTCGGCGACGGCCACGGCCGTCATCGGTGGAAACCCGGCGCTCCTCATCGCCGACGCCGGCAGCGCCGACGCGGGCGTGCTGGTGCAGTTCCTCACCATTCGCGGCGACAACGCGACGGGCCGTGATGCGCTGGGCCGGGGCAACTCGGCGTACGGCGCGCGAGTCTTCAACTCGCAGCAGGTTCGGCTCGAGCTGCTCAACATCTTCGCCGGCAACGCGACGGGCGGCCTCACGGGCGGCCCCGGAACGGTGGGCGCTGGCGCGACGGACGGCGACGACGGGCTCGCCGGCCTGTTGAATGACGACTCCGTCGTTCCCTACTTGTGCGGCCAGACGAACCCGAGGCCTGCGGCGTCACAGGGTGGAACGAGCTCGTGCGGCCGAACGGGTGGCGCGGGCGGTCGCTCCGGCTACTACGGCAGCGTCACGCCAGGCGCGACGTCTCCCGGCTCGGGTGGCACGGGCGTCACGGGCATGTCAGGTGGCCAGGGCGGCGCGAGTGAAGCCGGCAACTCCGTCACCGCCGCGATGAACGGCACGCCTGGCGCTGACGGCGGTGTCGGCTCCAACGGCACCGCGGCTCCGCAGATGGGCTCCTTCGCAGCTGGCCTCTATGTGCCGAGCTCGGGCGGCACGGCAGGAAACGGCACCCACGGAAACGGCGGAGGCGGTGGTGGCGGCGGTGGCGGTGGCTGCCAGTACGTCACGCTCTTCGGCATCAGCGCCTGTCGGTGCTGGACGTGGGGCAGCGTCGGCGGTGCTGGCGGTGGTGGCGGTTGTGGTGGAACGGCGGGAGAGCCCGGGCGCAGCGGCGGCGGCTCCTTCGGGTTGACCATCGCGAGCTCGCAGGTGACGGGCCGGCAGACCACCGTTCGCTCTGGCAACGGAGGCGATGGTGGAGGTGGCGGTCAGGGCGCGCGGGGCGGCGCTGGCGGCGCAGGTGGCGGCTCGAACTTCGCAGCCAGCGCGCAGTACACCGCAGGCAGAGGCGGCAACGGTGGCAGAGGCGGCAACGGCGGCGCTGGCGGTCACGGCGGCGCAGGCTCGGGAGGGCCCTCCATCTCGTTGCTGCGCGACACGGCGTCGACGGTCAACGCGATGAGCGGCTTCTTCCTGAACCTCGGCACACCTGGTCTCCCTGGCTCGTCGCCGGGTAACTCGGGGCAGGGCGGCTTCACGGCGCAAGACCATCAGTACTGAGGCGCGTGAGGGGCCGTGCAGCTGGTGTACGGTGCGCGACCCATGACGAGCCTTCGCGCGGTGGCCGTGAGTCTGGTGGCGATGTTCCTGCTGGCGTGCCCCGAGAACCGGGCGAAGCGCGCCGAGAAGCAGCTCGCAGACCTGAAAGAAAAGCAGGAGGCTGAGAAGGCCGCGAAGAAGGAAGACAAGCTGGTGGCGCCGGTCGACACGGTGAAGCTCGACCCGCCGTACGACGACGCGTCGAGTGAGCGGCTGGTGCCCGATGGCCCGTGCCCCGAAGGCCTGTGGGCCCTGTTTCCTGGAGAGGCGCCGGGCGCGACGCCCGAAGAGAAGAAGGCCAACGCCGCCCGCCGCGCCGAGCTCGCGAAGTCGTTCGAGGGCAAACGCTTCATGTACCGGCTGCGCGCGCCGAACCAGGTGACGCTCAAGCCGCACGACGCCGCCGCGGGAGTGCTGCCCATCGAGGTGCTGGGCACCGTCGATTGCACCGACTCCCTCGGCCGCATCGCCATCGCGTGGACCGAGGCGAAGGCCGGCTCACCCAACGCGTCGGCGGCGAAGGAGGGCTCGGAGTTCACGCAGAACATGTGGCTCGCGGCGCCGGTCGCGTTCTCGCTGCCCATCAAGTCCATGAGCGAGGCGAAGACGTTTCAGCAGACGAACGCGCTCGGCATGACGGCGCGGGTCGTCTTCACGTTCGGCAAGGGCGAGGTCGACAAGAAGCTGCGCAAGGTGGGCAAGGTGCAGGAGAAGGCCGCCGGCGAGACCATCGGCTACGGCGGCGGCATGGAGGACTGGGGCGCGGGGCGGCTGGTGCACGCCGAGCTCGTTGGCCTGCGCGTCGGCGTCGAGCAGGAGAAGAAGCAGCTCTTCGAGATCAAGGGGAAGTGACGCGGCTCCCCGCCGCTCGAGTCACTTTCGGCGAACGAACGCCGTGAGGTTGTCGAAGGTCGTGCTGGTGCCGACATTGACGCCCAGCTTCAGGAACATCTCGAAGTGCTCGGGCGACGGGGAGCGAATCGAGACGTGCATGCGCGTCTGACCGGCCTGCGTCTCGAGCTTGATGGTGCCATACGCGCCCATGGCTTCTCGGGCGGTCGACCACGCGGTAGATGCCCTCGAACGGCGGCGCGTGGCCATCGCTCACGAAGCGAAAAGCGCCGTTCACCTTCAGGTCGATGCTGCAGGCGGTGAGCCTCTTCCCTGTCGGGTCCCACCACTGGGAGAGCTCGTCGGGTTTCGTCCAGGCGTCGAAGACGTCGTCAGGGCTGGCGTCGAGCAGGCGCTCGAAGTGGAAGGTGCGTTCGGCTCGGTCGATGGAATCAGCCACGGCGGGTTCCCTTCTTCTGCTTCTTGTCGGCGAGGAAGTGTTCGAGTCGGTCGAAGCGGCGCTCCCACTGCGCGCGGAACGGGGCGAGCCAGTCGTCGACCGCCTCGAGCGGGCCGCCCACCACGAGCGTGCGAGGGCGTCGCTGCGCGTCCTGCCCGGAGCGGATGAGCCCCGCGTCTTCGAGCACGCGCAGGTGACGCGAGATGGTCGGCTGCGCGACGTCGAATGGCTCGGCGAGTTCGGCCACCGTCGCTTCGCCCGCAGCCAGTCGCTGGAGAATCGCGCGCCTCGTCGGGTCGGCGAGCGCCGAGAACACGAGGTTCATTCGTTCGCTGTTCATAGCCGGGTCTGTATATAGCAAGCTGGCTATATTGTCGAATGGTCCGCTGGTGTGGGATGAAGCGGCGCAGGACCTCAGTCGTGGTCGACGACGT
>JBEOKA010000445.1:0-7580 GCA_040275325.1 Myxococcaceae bacterium
TCTTGTGAATCTGCGCCGCGGCGAATGTGGCTCGCGACGGCGCAGTCGAACTGGGAACTCAGTTGCCGCACTGCAGGGGCACGGAGCCGGTGCGCCCGCCGCTGCTCACGTACTTCGCCGTCGCCGAGCCGTCGTACGTGAGGGTGACGACCTCGTTCTTCGCCGAGGTGTGCACGATGGAGCCACCAGCCGCGGGACACGTGCCCTTGCAGCGCTTGTAACCGGCGACGACGGTGCTGGCGCCGAGGCGCGCGGTGCCGGTCTGCCACGTGCCGTCGATGGTGAGGCACTCGGTGTTGGTGTCGAAGGTGACGGTGTACCCACCGGAGCGGTTGATGGAGTTGCCACGCGGGCCCGTACCGGCGCCGTTGATGGTGACCTGCGCCTTCTTCACGCCCGCGGTCTGCGTGGCGACGACGGTGCTGTTGATGTCCATGGTGGCGTTGTTGGCTTTGACGCCCGTGCCGGTGATGACGACGTTCACGCCGCCGCCCGCCGCGCGCGAATAGACGGCCGTGAGCGTGCCGGTGACTTTGACGAGGCCGTAGGGGCCAGTGCAGTTGGTGAGCGTGTAGACGACGGTCGCTCCGGTCTGCGTCGCGGTGGCGCAGCCCGCCGGCTTCATGCGGCCACCAACGCGGGCGATGGCGCTCATCGCCATCTGCTCGGGCGTGGTGCTCATCGGCTGTGAGACTTCGTCCGAGAGCTCGGCCGTGAGCGCAGACTCCGACGACGAGACGACCGCCGATTCATCAGCGTCTTCTGCCGAGTCCGCCTCGACGCCGCGCCCACACCCGACCACCGCCAGCGACATCGTCAGCAACATCCACCAGGTCTTCTGCATGGTTTTGCTCCGGGAAAATGGGCGTCATCGCCCGACGGAGAATTCAACCCGGGTCGATGGCGGAAGTTGCGCGCTCAGGGACTGCCAGCATCGGCGGCGACGGGAGCCTTCATCGGCGCCGCCTCGAGCCGACCGGACGACAAGAGCCCCAGCAGCGCCAGCCCCATCACCACGCGGTACACGACGAAGACGAGCATCGAGCGGTTCTTCAGGAACTGCAGCAGCCCCCAGATGGCCGCGAGCCCCGACACGAACGACACCACCGTGCCGATGATCATCACGTCGACGCCCGGTCCATCGGTCGCCTGCAGCAGGTGCTTGAGCTCGAAGATGCCGGCCAGCGTCGTGGCAGGAATCGAGAGCAGAAACGAATACCGGGCCGCATCAGCGCGCGTGAAGCCGAGCGAGAGCGCTCCGGTGATGGTCGTGCCCGACCGCGAGCTGCCGGGAATCAACGCCACCGCCTGCCACAGCCCGACGATGATGCCGTCTTTGAGCGTCATCTCTTCCAGCGTGCGTTGGTGCGCAGCGATTCGTTCGACCACGAGCAGCACGATGGCCAACACGATGAGCGACGCCGAGATGACGTACAGACTTCGCAGCGACGTCTCGATGGTCTTCTTGAACAACAGCCCGCACACGCCGATGGGAATCGTCCCCAGGCCGACGAACCAGGCGAGCCGTGAATCGAGCGTGCCGAACGGTTTCTTCTCGACGAGCCCCTTCAGGAACGCCTTCGCGAGCTGCACGAGGTCTTTCGCGAAGTAGACGAGCACCGCGCCGACCGTGCCGAGCTGAATCACCGCCGAGTACGCCGCGCCGGGGTCGTTCCAGCCCAGCAGCGCCGGCACGATGCGCAGGTGCGCGGTCGACGAGATGGGCAGAAACTCCGTCACGCCCTGCACCAGGCCCAACACGACTGCTTCGAGGTAGCTCATGACAACGAGGTCAGGCTCCACACGTCGCCGCCGAGCTCGGCCTTCTTGAGCTCCCACGCGGCCAGCACGTCTGCGGTGTGCGCGATGTACTCGGCGTTCGCCTCGAAGCGGTGCTGCTTCGCGTACGCGGTGAGGAACTCCTTGAGCACCGGCGAGAGGAAGTGCGTCGCCAGAATCACCTCACTGCCGTCGAGGTACTCGGTGAAGCGCAGCGCGAAGCCCGACTGCCCGTCGACGTTCGAGTCGACGCGCACCACCTCGGCCTTCACGTTCACCACGCGCCCCTTCGGAGGCAGCCGCAGCTCGACGAGCAGCTTCGTGCCCATCTTGAGGAAGAAGCTCGACTCGAGGAACAGGCCGCCCACGCTGATGTTCACCGTCGGCAGCGTCGCTTCGAAGACGCGTGAGGGATCGTCGGCGAGCGAGAGGCGGGCACCAACGGCGATGCTCGCGCGCGGATAACGACGGCGCGAATCAGCAGCCAGAGCCTTCGTCACCGTGGGCGTTCGCGCTGCAGGCGCCGCGGGCGTTCGCTGCAGCGAGCTCAACGCCGCCGCACGACCCAACACCTGCTCGGGGCGCGACGTCGTCACTGGCCGCACGTCGACACGGGAGGGCGTCGCAGCACGGGTCGTCGCGGGCTCCACGGGCCGCTCGATCGGCTTCGCCGCGAGGCCAGCCACCTTCGCCACCGGCTTCGCTGCGAGCTCGGCGACCGGCTTCGTCGCGAGCTTCTCGACGACCGCCACCTTCGCCACGGGCTTCTCGACCGGCTTGGCCGCGAGCTTCTCGACGACTGCCGCCTTCGCCACGGGCTTCTCGACCGGCTTCGTCGCGAGCTTCTCGACGACCGCCGCCTTCGCCACGGGCTTCTCGCCCGGCTTCGCCGCGAGCTTCTCGACGACCTTCGCGGCGGGCGTCGGCTTCTCCACTGGCTTCGTCGCGAGCTTCTCGACGGCCGCCTTCGCTGAGGGCCTCTCTGACTTCGTCGGCTCGTCGCTCGAGCGCAACAGCGAGCGCGTCACCGTCGCGTCGGCGGGCAGGTCGCGTTTGCGTGTATCGAGGCGTGCCGCCAACGCGGCGAGGGAAGAGGCACCCTGCTTCGACTTCGGTTGAGACCGGGCCATCGGTTCGTCCTTTGGTGTCGTCGGGTGCCCTTCAAGCAAACAGCCCCTCTCCGATCCACCGGAGAAGGGCTGCGCGACCTTCACGGCTCAGCGGAACTCAGGCGGCCTTGATCTTCGAGGTGCCGACGGCGTCGCGGAGCGCGTCCTTCTTGTCCGTCTTCTCCCAGCTGAACTCGGAGCGGCCGAAGTGACCGTACGCCGCCGTGCGCTGGTAGATGGGCTTGAGCAGGTCGAGGTGCTCGATGATCTGGCGCGGCTTGAGGCCGAAGACCTCACGCACCGCGCGGCCGATCGCGTCTTCATCGGCCTTGGCCGTGCCGAACGTCTCGACGAGCACGCTGACGGGCTCGGCGACGCCGATGGCGTACGAGACCTGCACTTCGCAGCGGTCAGCCAGGCCGGCCGCGACGACGTTCTTGGCGATGTAGCGGCCCATGTACGCGGCCGAGCGGTCGACCTTCGAGGGGTCCTTGCCCGAGAACGCGCCGCCGCCGTGACGGCCCATGCCGCCGTAGGTGTCGACGATGATCTTGCGGCCCGTGACGCCCGAGTCGCCCATGGGGCCGCCGATGACGAAGCGGCCGGTGGGGTTGATGAAGAACTTGGTCTTCTTGTCCATCAGCTTCGCGGGGAGCGAGGCCTTGATGACCTCCTCCATGATGACGTCCTTGATCTTCTTGTTCGTCACGTCTTCCGCGTGCTGCGTCGAGAGCACGACGGCGTCGATGCGCACCGGCTTGCCGTTCTTGTACTCGATCGACACCTGCGACTTGCCGTCGGGGCGAATCCAGTCGTGCTTCTTGCGGCGAACGTCGGCGAGCTTCTTCGTCAGCGCGTGCGCGTAGTGAATCGGCGCGGGCATGAGCTCGGCGGTCTCGTTGCAGGCGTAGCCGAACATCATTCCCTGGTCGCCGGCGCCCTGCTCCTTCTTCGCGCCTTCGTCGACGCCGCGGGCGATGTCCTGCGACTGGCCTTCGATGGCGACCATGACGCCGCACGTGTGGCCGTCGTAGCCCATGGCCGAGTCCGTGTAGCCAATGCGCGTGATGGTGTTGCGCACGATCTTGGGAATGTCGATCCACGCGTTGGTGGTGACTTCACCGGCGACGATGGCGAGGCCCGTCTTGACCAGGGTCTCGACCGCGATGCGGGCGTGCGGGTCCTTCTCGATGAGCGCGTCGACCACGCCGTCGCTGATCTGGTCGCAGATCTTGTCCGGGTGGCCTTCGGTCACTGATTCGGAAGTGAAGAGATAGTCCTTGGGCATGGTGGCGTCTTCTCGTGGAGGTGAAGGGTGAAACGTCGTCGGCGCGCCGTGTAGCGCGCAGCGTCAAGGGGGTCAACGCACGGGTGCGATGATCAGCGAGCACCCGTCACTGGGCGGCGGGGTCGGCCTCGAGGTGCACCTCGACGGGTAGCCGCGCCCCGTCTTCGACCTCGAAGCGCATCGCCTTCGGCCGAAACCCGATGGCGCGCACGTCGACCTCGTGAACGCCCGTCGTGAGCGGCGAAGACTGCCCGACCCCGCCATCGAGCGAGACCTCACGCCCGTCGACGGTCACGACGGCGTCGGGAGGAGAGATGGCGAGCAGCAACAGGCCCTCTTTCGGAGGCAGGACGATGTCGACGGTCTGCTGGGCGCCTGCCACGACGACCGCTGACGTCGTCGCGCCGAGGGTGTCGGGGTGGGCGAGCACGAGCGTGTGCCTGCCCTCGACCAGGTTCGGGAGCGCGGCGGGAGTCCGGAACAGCACGGGCGCTCCGTCGAGCTCGATGCTCGCGCCAGGAGGCTGAGACCGCACGACCAGCACGCCCCTCGCCACGACGGGCTCCTTCGCCGACAGCCCGCGCACGACCAGCCCGCCGAGGCCCACGAGCACGAGCACGCCGAGCACCACGGCCCACACGGGAAAGCCGCCCGAAGACTCGTGGAGCTCGGAGGCGGAGCTTTCTGCGCCCAGCGGCAGCTCGTCGGGAAGCTGCAGGGGCTTGGCCGCGGGCACGTGCTCCTGGGCCGTCCCCGTCGCGCTGGGTGTCGGCTGCGCGGCGATGGCCGGCGCGTCATCGGGCAGCTCGAGGGTGCCTGACGGAGGCGGGGTGCGGCGCGCCTCGGGTGGAACACGCTGATGGGTGGCGACCTGCGTGGTGAGCAGCTCGGGTGGCAGGTCGTGCGACGGCATCGGCGTGCGTCGCGCCTCGACGGGAATCTGCTGGTTGACGGCGACCTGCGTCTTGGCGAGCCGTGACGGGTCGGCGAGCGCGTCGCTCAGGTTCACGCCCTTCTCGAAGAACGAGCGCAGCTCTGACGTCGAGGCGCTGGCCAGCCGCGCCATGAGCGAGGCGTGGGCCTCGAAGTCGGCGCCGAACTGCTGCCGCACGAAGGTCGACAGCGCCGGCCGTTGGTCGTCGGGCGGCATCACCGCCTTGAGCGCGCGGGCCACGTCGGTCATCGAGGGAAAGCGGTCTTCTCGCAGCGGAGCGGTCATCTTGCGGAAGACGGCGTCGACCTCGGTCGGAAGATCGGGGCGCTGCGCGATGAGCGACGGGCGGCGGCTCTCGATGATGGCGTGAATGACGGCCAGCTCGTTCTCACCGCTGAACAGCGGCCGCAAGGCGAGCGACTCGTACAGCGCGGCGCCGAGCGAGAACTGATCGACGCGGCCGTCTCCCGGCAGCTGCTGAATCAGCTCTGGAGCGAGGTAGCGGGCCTTGCCCTTGAGCATGCCGGTGCTGGTGCGGGTGCGGCGCTCCTCGGCGCGCGCGATGCCGAAATCGAGCACCTTCACCACGCCATCGAAGGTGAGGAAGATGTTCGACGGCGTGAGGTCGCGGTGCACGAGGTTGAGCGGCTTGCCGTCGGTGCCCAAAAGCGCGTGCGCGTACGCCATGCCCTCGGCGG
This sequence comes from Myxococcaceae bacterium, assembly GCA_040275325.1. Taxonomy (GTDB): domain Bacteria; phylum Myxococcota; class Myxococcia; order Myxococcales; family Myxococcaceae; genus Xiheimicrobium. The sequence goes on from JBEOKA010000445.1 coordinate 5,809, forward strand.
TCGAGATGATGATCTGCACCGCGAGCTGCCAGGGGAACCGGCCACCGACCTCGCGCAGGCGCTCGATGACGAGGTCGAGGTCGTAGCCGGCGAGGTACTCGAGCACGAGGAACGGCCCGTCACGGCTCGAGCCGCGATCGAGCGTGCGCACGACGTTCGGGTGGGCGAGGCGAACGGCGAGGTCGGCCTCGTCGAGGAACATGCCGACGTGCTCCTTCTTCGAGCGCAGGTCGGGCAGCAGCTGTTTGACGACGCAGAGGCGGGGCGGCGTGCTCATCACGTCGCGCGCGAGGAACACGTCGGCCATGCCGCCTTCGGCGAGCTTCTTGATGAAGACGTATCGTTCGCGCGCGTCGGCCACCGCAGCCCTGAAGAGACCATCGAGCGCCCGAGGACTCAACGTTCCCGACGTGGCAGTTGGGCGTTGCGGCGGGGGGCCTTCCGTGAAGAATGCCGCCACCCCGTCGTCGGAGCCCGCATGAACCGAACCCTCGTCGTCGCCGCCACGCTCGCCTTCGCCCTGCCCGCCTTTGCCGGCACTCCCAAAGACGAGGTGAGCAAGCCGCTGAAGGTCATCATCAACTCCGTTCGGTACGGAAAAGACCTGGCCGCGCTGAAGCTCTTCGCCGGTGAAGAGCAGGGCAAGTTCCTGCTGGGTGACGACTGGGCGAAGGGCACGCCCGAGCAGCAGAAGGAGTTCATCGCGCTCTTCCACCAGCTGTTCGGGAAGATCGCGTTCCCCAAGATTCGGGCGAACTTCGAGAACCTCGACACGGTCATCTACGACGAGCCGACGGTGACGGGCGACAAGGCGTCGATCGCGTCGACGATTCTCATCAACCACCCGGCGAAGAAGCAGGAGCTGAAGGTGAAGTACGAGGTCGCCAAGTCGGCGGCGGGGTGGAAGGTGATCGACGTCGCGGTGCTCGGCGACTCGATGCTCGTGGGCATTCGCGACGACCAGATCAAGCCCATCATGAAAGAGGGCGGCTGGCCGAACCTGCTGAAGTTGATGAAGGACAAGGATGCCGAGCTGAAGACGACCCTGAAGTAACGGCGGGCGTTTGCGGGCGGGCGCGGCTCAAGTAGGGTTCGCCCCCGCTGGAACGCGGATCAGCTCCGGCCTGGCCGGCAACGAACCACCCGCTGCACCACTCTTGGGGAGACCAACCACATGAAGAAGATCGTTCTCATTGCCCTTGGCACGCTCGCGCTCGTCGGTTGTGGAGGCACGGCGAAGATTGCTGGCGGCAAGGAAGGCGCCGCGCAGGCGTTCTTCGCGGCGTCGAGCGCGTCGTCGGCTGGCGCGAACCGGTCGGCGTCTCCGGCCGACATCACGGGCAGCGCGTCGTGGAAGTGCCCTGAGGGTGGAGAGGCGTCGCTGTCGGGCTTCTCGCTCAACGTGAACACGGGCGGCGGCACGGGCGCGACGGTGAACCAGTCGTTCACCATCAAGTACACGAACTGCGGCGCGGCGAAGAGCGCGGCGGGCGTGGCCATCTACAACGGCGCCTTCACGGTCACCCAGGCCGTCATCGCGAGCTCGAGCGGCGCCAGCGTCGACCAGACCTTCAAAGGCCGCATCGAGGTGCAGGGCGCGTTCAACGACTTCATCGAGGCTGACGTGAAGCAGTCGGTGAGCGTGACGGGGCTGTCGAGCTCGTCGGGCGCGGTCTCGATGAAGCTCGTCGGCACCATCACCACGTCGGAAGGCACGAACACGTTCAACGAGGATGTGAACGTGACGGCTGGTGGGCAGATCGCCGTGGCCG
>JBEOKA010000446.1:0-20500 GCA_040275325.1 Myxococcaceae bacterium
GTGTGGGTGGCGGCTCGGCCGGCAGCGGCGTCGGCGGTGGTGGTGGCGGAACCGGAGGCAGCGGCGTTGGTGGTGGCACCGCAGGCACTGGCGTCGGTGGCGGTCTCTCCACTGGCGTCGGTGGCGGTCTCTCCACTGGTGGCGGTGGCGGAGGCTCGGCGGCGGTGGAATCGAACTGCGCCAACAACCTCGACGACGACGGCGACAACGCGACCGACTGTGACGACGGCGACTGCACCGGCATCACCTGCGGCATGGGCTGCAGCTGCGCGTTGAACCGCCGCGTCGAGACGAACTGCTCCGACAACCTCGACAACGACGGCGATGGCCAGCGCGACTGTGCCGACTCCGACTGCGTCGGCGCTGGCACCGAGCTGTGTGACGACGGCGTCGACAACACCTGCGACCGCGCCATCGACTGCGGCGACCCCAAGTGCATCGGCAACGGCGCGTGCCTCGCGGTCAACGACGGCAAGCCGTGCCTCTCGTCGAACCAGTGCGCCTCGGGCCGGTGCCTGAGCGAACAGCTCGACGGCATTCCCAATGGGCAGTGCACCAACAGCGCCGCCTGCAACCTGACGACGAACGCCGGCTGCAACGGAGGCCGCTGCGTCACCATCGCAGGCGTGCCCACCTGCCTCGCGGGCTGCACGGGCACTGGGCTCGGAGCGACCGGCCGATGCCGCGCGGGCTTCACCTGTGTCGACGCCGACTCGAACCTGAACAACGACAACAACACCTGTCGCGCGCTGTGCACGAGCGACTCGGAATGCAGCGGCAGTGGAGCCGGTTACGGCTGCAACCCATGGAGCAAGCTCTGCCAGAGCCGCGATCGCGGTCTGCTGCGCTACGGCGCGGCGTGTACGACGGGAACGCAGTGCGAAGGCGGCGTCTGCATGACTGGCGCCGAGTTTCCCAACGGCTACTGCCTGGGTGTCTGTCGCGGAGACACGCGCAACTGCGGGCCCAACGGCTTCTGCTCGTTCGACACCTCGTTCGGCGACAACCTGGGGTTCTGCTACCAGTCGTGCACCGGCGCGGGCACCACGTCGACGTGTCGTGCGGCCGACAACTACAAGTGCTGGCCGATGTTCCAGGGCGGGCCGACGGCCTGCATCTGCATCGGAGTCGGTGGCCCCTGCGTCATCGGGGGCAACAGTGATTGCTGCAGCGGCGTCTGCCAGTTCGGAACGTGCCTGTGATGGGCGTGCGTCGGTACGTGCGCCGACGAATCCTGTAGCCTCTGACGCCGTGAGCACCACCGTACTCGTCGTCGACGACGACTCCGCCAACCTCGACTCGGTCTGCCGCATCTTCCAGAAGGAGGGCGTCGCGACGTTGCCCGCCTCTGATGGGCAGAAGGCGCTCGAGCTGTTGCGCAAGCCCGAGGTCGGCGTGCTCGTCACCGACCTGATGATGCCGGGCCTCGATGGCCAGGCGCTGCTGAAGGCCGCGCGCGCGATGCGCCCCGACGTCGAGGTGGTGCTGATGACCGCCTACGCCACCGTCGAGACGGCAGTCAGCGCGATGCGCGACGGCGCGTACGACTTCATCACCAAGCCGCTCAAGCGCCACTCGCTGCTGAAGGCCGTGCAGAAAGCGATGGAGAAGCAGCAGCTGTCGGCCGAGAACCGCGACCTGAAGGCGCAGATCGCCGCGATGGGCCAGAAGAGCATCGTCGGCAACTCGCCCGCCTTCCGAGCCTTCATGGACCTGCTCGAGCAGGCGTCTCCGTCGACGGCGACGGTGCTGCTTCAGGGCGAGTCGGGCACGGGCAAAGAGCTGGCGGCGCGCTTCATTCACGAGCACTCGCCGCGCGCGAAGACGGCCTTCATCGCCGTGAACTGCGCCGCCCTGCCCGAGAGCATTCTCGAGGCCGAGCTGTTTGGTGTGGAGCGTGGCGCCTTCACCGGAGCCGTCGCCCGCAAAGAAGGCCGCTTCGAGCGCGCGAACGGGGGCACACTCTTCCTCGACGAGGTCGCCGAGATGAGCCCGTCGGCGCAGGTGAAGCTGCTGCGCGTGCTGCAGGAGGGTGAGCTCGAACGGCTCGGCGGCACGCAGACCATCAAGGTCGACGTTCGCCTCGTCGCCGCCACCAACAAGGATCTCGCGACGGAGGTGAAAGAGGGCCGCTTCCGCGAAGACCTCTACTACCGGCTCAACGTCGTCGAGGTGCGCATTCCCTCGCTGGCGTCACGGCGTGAAGACATCTCGCTGCTGGCCGAACACTTCCTGCGTCGCTTCGCCGCGAAGAACGGCAAGCCGCTGAAGGGCTTCTCTGACGAGGCGCAAGCGCTGATGGAGAACTACGCGTGGCCCGGCAACATTCGTGAGCTCGAGCACGCCGTCGAGCGCGCGGTGGTGCTGTGCCGTGGCGAGCTCGTCAACGCGGGCGACCTGCCCGAGGGCGTACGCAAGGGGCCGATGGGGGCGGCGCAGCAGATCGTCATTCCGATCGGTACGCCGATGGAAGAGATCGAACGGCGCGTGATTCACGAGACGCTGCGGCACACGCGGGGCGACAAGAACCTCGCCGCCCGCATGCTGGGCATCGCAGCGCGCACCATCTACCGAAAGCTCGCGGCGGAAGACGAGCCGAAGCCCGCCGAGCCGCCAGCGAGCTGATCAGCCTTCGCCGTGCTCGGGGCCCAGATCGGCCGCGAGCTTCTCGATGCGATCGCGCAGCGCCTTCTTCTCGGGCATCGATGGGTCGAGCTCGAGCAGGTGCGCCAGGCGCTCGACGATCGCCGAGAGGAACTCGATGTCCTTCGTCTTCTCGGCGTCATCGAACAGCGGCAGTGCGGCCTTCTTCGCGAGCTCGTTCTCTTCGAAGTCGAACAGCGCGTCGACGGCCGAGAGCCGGTTCCACACGTCGCGCTTCGGGTCGTTCGCGATGTCCGAGATCGTCTTCACCGCGCCCGGCCGATCGCCCCGCTCGGCCTTGACGATGGCCGACGAGATTCCGGCGCGCTGCGTAATGAGCGCCTCTTCGATGAGCACGAACCGATCGGCGAACGCGTCGAGCTTCTTCTTCGTCAGCGCCTCGCCCATGCCGTCGAGCGGCTCCATCCACTCCGACATCGCGCCGATCATCTCGCCGATGAAGAGGTCTCGCCGCTCGGCTCCAGTCGGAATGCTCGGCAGGTACGCCTCGACGACCTTGAAGCGCGTCTCGAGCGTGCCTTCGTCGGGCTTGCCGTCGATGGCGCTGGCGAGATCTTTGATGAGGTTGATGACGGCCAACGCGACGTCGGTCGGAGCGATCTGCCCTGGCATCCACCGGCGCCACAGCTCTTCAGCCGCCGCCGCGGGGAAGCGCGAGAACTGGCCAGTGCCCTTCCAGTCGGCGTGCCAGCGCATCGCGATGCCGAGGGGAAAGCCCTCACCAGCGAGCGTCTTGAACGCCGCCTCGTCGGTCTTCACGCCGTAGTGCGCGAGCGTGCCGATGATGGCCTCGACCGAGTACGTGTCGATGCCGCGCTGCTGCCAGCCCTTGTCGACGCGCTCAGTGGCCATGGTGCCCGACCCTTCGGTGCGCCTCTTCGAAGCGCGAGACGACGGCCTCGACGAACTCGGGGTCGTTCTTGAACGCCGGTGAACGCTCGAGGTGCCGCGCCATCAGGTGAATGACGCTGTCGGCGAGCGGCCAGCGGTTCTCTTTCGCGGCGTCGTCGAAGAGCGCGAGCCCGTTCGCCTTGAGCGCGTCGACGGCCTCGAGCTGTGAGAGCGCGTCGAGCGCCCAGTAGCGCGTGAAGATGGTGCGATCGGCGTTGGGCACCACGAGCGCGGTGAGCTTGGCGATGCCCGCGTCACGGGAGCCAGCCTGCGCCTCGAGCAGCGCGGTGACGACGCCCTTGCGGTCGAGGAAGAGGTTCTCTTGCAGCGCGGCCGTGCGCTGAGCGATGGCCTGATGACCGGCAGCTTGCAGCGACGACGGCAGCTGCTCGAACGCCTCAGCGAAACGATCGAGGAAGCTGACGAGCTCGCTGGTGAACAACGTGCGCGTCTCGCCCGCGGGCGGCAACGAGCCGAGCAGCGTCTCGACGTCGGCGAGCGACGGCTCGAGATCGGCCGGCTTCCCGTGGAGCAGCTCCGACGCCTTGCCGAGCACCATGACGATCTTCTCGGCGAGGTGCGCGGGGGTGACGCGCTCGGGGAACACGCGCCGCATCAGCTCGTCGGCGGCAGCGTACGGAAACGGCGCGAACGGGCCCGTGCCCTTCCAGGTGAGCTTCCACTCACCCGCGATCTGCAGCGGGTACTGCTTCTCGGCGAGCACCTTGAAGCTGGCCTCGTCGACCTTGGCTCCGTAGTGGTTCAGCGTTCCGAGGATCGCTCCCGTCGAGTACCCCGAGAGGCCCTTCGTCTTCCATTGCTTGTCGACTCGCTCAGCGCTCATGCGCGCGGGCTGTACCGCAGGGTCACTCGAATTGCCCGTGTCTTCCAGCGCCCGACGCGAAGCGGGCAGCTCCGGCGACGCCCTCGGCTTTCAGCGCTTCGAGCCCGCCGTCGAACTCGCGCGAGAGCGCCTTCGGCAGGTCGAATTCCCACTGGGTCAACGCTGACATTCGATCGGCGCGCATGCACTGCTGTGGAAACGCGGCGAGCTGCCTGGCGAGTGCTTCGGCCTCGGCGCGCGCCTGACCGTTCGGAACCACCCGATTGGCGAGCCCGATGGCGAGCGCTTCAGCGGCGTCGACGGGCCGGCCCGTGAGAATCAGATCCATCGCGCGCGACTGGCCGATGAGGCGCGGCAGCCGAACCGTTCCACCATCGATGAGCGGAACACCCCAGCGACGGCAGAAGACGCCGAACACTGCGCCCTCCTCGACGACGCGAAGATCGGCCCAGCACGCGAGCTCGAGCCCGCCCGCGACGGCGTGACCCGCGACGGCCGCGATGACCGGCTTCGAGAGCAGCAACCGTGATGGCCCCATCGGGCCTGCACCGAACGGCTCAACGCGATTCTGCCGCTCGGTGCCGATGCTCTTGAGATCGGCGCCCGCACAGAAAACACCTCCCTCACCGAACAACACCGCGACCCGCGCTTCGTCATCGGCCTCGAAGGCGCGAAACGCCTCAGTCAGCGCAGCGCCCGTTGGACCATCGACCGCGTTCTTCGCCTCGGGCCGGTGAAGGATGACGGTCGTCACGGCTCCGCTCTTCTCGACGCGCACGGACATGGCGGCGACCAAAGCCGGAAACCTCACGTGCGTCGATTGCCGTGCGTTACAACCCGGCCCGCATGGACGAGCGCATTCGAAGCGCGGTCGCAGCACACGGAGCCACGCTCCAGGCAGTGAAGCCGCTGCACGGCGGTGCCTGCCAGGAGAACTTCAAGATCGACCTCACGCTCGACGGGCGCCCGGTCACGATGGCGCTGCGCAGCGACGCGAAGAGTTCGCTCCCGGGCAGCATTCGCCGCAAGACCGAGTTCGCGGTGATTCAGGCAGCGGTCGCAGCAGGCGTGAAGACCCCGGCGGTTCGGTGGCTCAGCGAAGGACTGCTTCGCGAAGGTGCTGACGCGTACTTCCTCGAGTGGGTGAGCGGTGAAGCGATTGGCCGGCGCGTGGTTCGAAACCCCGAGCTGGCCGAGGCGCGCAAGTCATTGCCAGTCGAGCTCGCCACGACGCTCGCGAAGCTGCACACGGTGACGCCGAAGACGACGACGCTCCCGCTGCCGCTGCCGAAGACATCGCCTGCACAGACGGCCCTCGATGACCTGTGCCAGATGATGGACGGCATGCCTGGCGCCTACCCCGCGGTGGAGTTCGCGCTGCAGTGGCTCGCCTCACGCGTTCCCGCCGAGCGTGAAGTCGTGCTCGTGCACGGAGACTTCCGCACCGGCAACTTCATGGTCGCGCCCGAGGGGCTCAGCGCCGTGCTCGACTGGGAGTTCTCGCACTGGGGCTCGCCGTACGAAGACCTCTCGTGGATCTCCGTTCGCGACTGGCGCTTCAACCGCCTCGACTTCCCCGTCGGTGGTTTCTCGAAGCGCGCGCCGTTCTACGAGGCCTACGCGAAGGCGAGCGGCCGCGTGGTCGATGAAGCGACGGTCCTCTGGTGGGAAGTCATCGGAAACCTGCGCTGGGCGCTCGGCAGCGTGCACCAGGGCGAGCGCTACCTCTCGGGAGAACAGACCGATCTCGAGCTCATCGCCATCGCGCGCCGCAACGTCGAGATGGAGTTCGAAGCGCTGCGCCTCATTCGTCGAGGGAGGCTCGACTGACATGCAGAACCGACCCGATCACCCCACCCTGCTCGACGCCGTCGCCCAGTTCCTGCTCGGAGAAGTCAGCCCGAAGCTCGAGGCCGACAAGGCGCTGCAGTTTCGTGTGCTCATCGCCGCAAACCTCGCCAACGTCGTCGCGAACGAACTGCGCAGTGAGACGACGCGCTTCGACGCCGAGGCCTCGCGGCTGAAGAAGCTGCTCCCCGATGAAGCGAAGACGCTGCCGCTCGACTCCACCGATCGCGCCGCGCGGCTCGAAGCGCTCGAGACGTTGAACCGCACGTTGTCGAAGAAGCTGCGTGAGGGCGCGCTGAACGCCGAACAACTCACGCAAACCCTCGAGGCCCTCTTCGCGACGGCGAAAGAGACGCTCGAGGTCACCAACCCACGATTCGATCTCACTCACGAGGCCTGACATGGACTTCATGCTCAACGAGGTGTTGTCGGCGACGCGCGCGCGCGTTCGTCAGTTCGTCGATGCCCACATCATTCCGGCGGAAGACATCATTCTGGCCGAAGACAAGGCGGGCAAACGCGACACGCTCAAGGCGCTGCAGGCGAAGGCGCGCGCTGATGGGCTGTGGGTGCCGCATCTACCGCCTGCGCTCGGAGGCATGGGCTTCGGGCCGATGGGCATGTGCGCGCTCTTCCGCGAAATGGGCCGCAGCCCTGTCGGAGCCAAGGTCTTCAACTGTGACGCGCCTGATCAGGGGAACATGGACCTGCTGTTGATGGCGGCGAAGAAGGAGCACCAGGAGCGCTACCTGGCTCCGCTCGTGCGCGCCGAGATCACCAGCGCGTTCTGCATGACCGAGCCTGCGCCCGGCGCCGGAGCCGACCCCTCGAACCTGCGCACCACCGCGAAGGAAGTGAGTGGCGGTTGGGAGATCACCGGCCGCAAGTGGTACTCGACCGGCGCGCGCAACGCGTCGTTCCTCGTGGTGATGGCCCGCACCAGCGACGACCCTCGCACCGGCGCCTCGATGTTCCTGGTCGATCGCCGCGCGAAGGGCGTCACCTACGTGCGAGACATTCCGACGTTCGGTGAGCAGGTGCTCGATCACCACGAGGGCGAAGTGAGCTTCGAGAACGTGCGCGTCACGCCCGACGACGTGCTCGGCAACATTGGAGACGGCTTCAAGCTCGCGCAGGTTCGCCTCGTGCCCGCGCGCCTCACCCACTGTATGCGGTGGCTGGGCCTGGCCGAGCGCACGCTCGAGCTCTGCAAGAAGTACATCAGCGAGCGCACCAGCTTCGGCAAAGAGCTCGCGCGGCATCAGCTCATTCAAGAGATGATCGCGCGAAACGTGACGGCGATGCACTCGGGCAACCTGATGACGCTGCACGCCGCGTGGATGCTCGAGCAGGGCAAACACAAGGAAGCCAAGCCGTACTCGTCGATGGCGAAGACGCAGGTCGCGCGGCTGCTGTGTCAGGTGCTCGACGACGCGATTCAGATGCACGGCGGGCTCGGCTACTCCGACGACGTGCCGTTCGGCCGCTGGTACCGCGCCGCCAGAGCCGCTCGCATCGCCGACGGCCCCGATGAAGTGCACACCATCACCGTCGCGCGCGACTGGCTGCTGGGGCGCCTCGAAGTCCTGGTGTGACGCTCATTCGTCGGCAGCGATCTCACCGACGAACGGCGTGGTCCTCGTCGGCCGCACGCACCACGAGTTGGCAGGCAAGCCCTCACCGGCGAGTGGCGGCCGCCGACCAACCGCTGGCGCCCTCGACGCGAGTGAGCACGACGAGCGGTGACGGCATGCTCACCCTCCCAGCAATCGCTCGAACGGCATGGGCCCAAGCAACGCGAGCACCAGCGCTCCGGCGGCGATCGCGATCGACGCGGCGAGCACGCCCTGGCGAGCGTCGGTCGTGTCATCACCGCGCAGGTTGCACTGCCTGAGCAGCGACGACCGCACCACGAACTGCACCACCGAGAGCGTCGCGATGCCCACGGTCGTGAGGAACCAGGCGAGGTGGGCTGGCTTCTCGAGGCCGATGGCCCCCTGCGACAGGCTCAGCCGCAGCGTCGCCGCAGCCAGCGCGAGGCCCTCGGTCAGCGCGACGATGATGAGGTGCTTCTTGTCGAACGGCGCTCGCGCAGTGCTCTGGGGCGGCATCAACGGCGAATCTACTCCCGCTCAGCGCCGACGGCTCATCACCAGCAGGGCGACGACGAGCAGCACGCCCAACTCCGAGCTCGCGCTGCAGCCACAGCCGGGAGCCGGCGTCGAGGTACAGCGACCCGTCTCGCACATCTGACCAGCGACGCAGATGGCGCAGGCCGAGCCGTTCGCGCCGCACGCCTGGTCTGATGACGACTGAACGCAGACTGCGCCGTTGCAACAGCCGGTGCAGTTCGTCGGGTTGCAGGTGATGGTCGCCGAGCCACCTGCCGTCGCGAGGCCTCCAGCTGACGAAGTGCCGCCCGCCGTGGCGCCGCCTCCTGCGCTCGCCGATCCGCCCGCCGTGGCGACTCCACCTGCCGTCGCGCTCCCGCCAGCTGCAGCGCGACCGCCCGCTGTTGCCGTTCCACCGGCCGAGGCCACACCACCGGCCGCCGCGCTGCCGCCCGCCGTCGCCGTTCCTCCACCTGCAGCGCCACCACCTGCTGCTCCACCACCCGCCGAGCCTCCGTCGCTGCTGCATCCCAGCGACATGGTGACCTCGTTGATGGTGTTGCTCGCGACATCGCCCGTCACCATCGACTCGACGCAGCCGTTGCCGAGCAGGAACTGGTTCAAGAAGGCCCGCGCGTAGCGCTTGTAGACGGCCGAGCGCGTCGAGTTCCACGTCGCTGGCTGAATGAGTGACGGTCCGCAGCCCGCGAGGCAGAGCGTGTTCGACGGCTCCTGCGGGTCGCAGTGGTTCGCCATCGGCACGTTGAAGCGGCCCTTGAGTCCAGTCTTCCCCGTGAACCAGGCGACGGAGTTGTTCTGCGTGTTGCACGACTGCGCCGGAGCGAACTCGAACAGCGTCGGCGCCGTGACGTTGGCGATCTGGGCCGAGCCGAGGTTGTTCGCGTCGACGGGGTCGAGCAGCACGAGCGCTTTCGTCGAAGCGCGCCGGGAAGCCGCGAGCCACGCCGCGAGCCCACCCGCGCTGTGCCCGCCAAACCCGACCCGCGTGGCGTCACCGATTCCAGCGGTGATGGTGGCCTCGACCGCGGCGGTGAGCGCGTCAGCGTTGTTGGAGTGGTTGATGCTGAGCCCGCCGGTCAGCTGCGGCGCGACCACCACGATGCCGTCGGCCTGGAGCGCCTGCGCGAGCCCGCGCACGTTGTCTTTGCTGTTCGAGAAACCGTGCCCGAGCGCCACGATGGGAAACGGGCCCGTTCCTGTCGGCGTGTAGCGGTCGACCTGAAAACTCGAGCCGTTCACGGTCACGGAGAACGTCGTTTGCGCGTGTGCGGCAGAAGAGAGAGCGAGGGCCAGCAACAGGGACCGGTTGAACATGGCGCCTCTCTGCCGACACGGCGGCGCATTCGCAAGTCGGCCGCGCGACACAATGTCACTCGACGCGCGACGCTGATGGCCGCAAGGCGCCGAAACCCTGGCTGACGGCGCGCTGGCACCGGGGTTGCTCACGGTCGAGACATGCGCCTTCGCACCAGCCTCTTCCTTCACGTGCTGCCCTGGGCCGGCCTCGCGCTCGTCGCGTGGGTGCTGGTGTCACCGATTGGTGCACTGCTCGAGGAGCGGCTCGCGCTCCCCACGGCAGCGCCGGTGCTTCCACCGCCGAGCGTGCCGCGCGACCAGACACCGCTGAGCGAACCCCGCGTGTACGCCCTGCTCGGGCTGCCGCCGCCGCGAGCGCCCGTCACGCCACAGCGCGCGCTGCCACCCTTCAGCGCGAAGCTGCTCGGCACGTTGTCGTCGTCCTTGCGGGAGCGCTCGGTCGCGACGCTGCTGCTCCCGACTGGCCGGGCGGTCTCGGTGTGGGAGGGCGACCAGGTGCTCGACGCCGAAATCGTCGAGATCGCGCGCAATCACATCACACTGCGACGAGCCGGCCTGCTGGAAGACCTGTCGATGCACCCGGCCGCCTCAATTCCTTCCATCGCCTTCGCGACGCCAATCACTGCACAGGACTACGCCGTTTCACGGGCCGAGGTCATGACCCGGCTCGGCGACCTGTACTCACTTTCGAAAGAGGTGCGGGTCTTGCCCGCCTTCCGCGACGGCCAGCCCATCGGCTTCAAGTTCCAGGGCCTCGCACCCGACTCGGCGGTGGCGAAGCTGGGCCTCAAGGCGGGTGATGTGATCCGCTCCATCAACGGCCAGCCGCTCGACTCGATGCAGCGCGTGCTGGGCCTCGCCGCAGCCCTCGAGCGCACGCCGGAAGTGCTCGTGCAGGTCGAACGCGAAGGCCAGCTGCTCACCCACCGCTACCGCCTCAACTGACGGCCGTTCCTGATCCGACCTGCCGTTCCGTCATGACGCCCTCCTTCGCTTTGACAAAATGGCAGAGAACGGCTCGTTCGAGGCCAGATTTCCGAGCAATTTCAAGGCCCTTGATGGCACCGGGCTTGCTCTTCGGCCCTCCTGCCGTGGAGTTCCTCTTCAAACGACATTTCTGGCTGGTCCACCTCGCCTTCATGTTCGGGGTGGCCTTCTTCATCGGGAAGACGGCGAACGCCTTTCTCGAAGCCCAGCTGCTCCCGCTGCCGACCGGCGAGACGCGGCAGGTGCTCAAACCCCAGGTCGTCGAGCCGGTGCCTCAGCTCATCCTCGACCGCATCGCCAAGCTCACGGGTCTGCCGGTGCCCAAGCCGGAGCCCGAGGTGAAGGAGCCCGAGGCGCCCAAGGTCGACATGGAGTCGCCGCCGATTCACTCGTCGCTGCGGCTCAAGCTGCTCGGCACGCTCGTCTCTGGCAACCCGCAGTGGTCGGTCGCGTCGATTCAAGACGTCGTCACGCTCAAGACCAACACGTACATGGTTGGTGACACCATTCAGGGCGCCGAGGTGCTCGAGATCGAGCGCAAGCGGGTCATCATCAAACACAACAATCGCCGCGAGTACATCGACGAGAACCCCGGTGACGGGTCGATGGCGCCTCCGCCCCCGCCCGTGCAGACCATTGCCGCCGCGCCTGCGAAGTACAACGACGCGCCGCCGCCCGCAGTCGGCCTGGGCTCGACCATCAAGCAGATGAGCGAGAACGAGTACGAGGTGCCTCGCGCCGAGATCGACAAGACGCTCTCGAACCTGAACGACGTCGCCATGCAGGCTCGCATCGTGCCCGCGTTCAAAGATGGCGTGGCGCAGGGCTTCAAGCTGTTCTCGATTCGCCCCGACTCCATCTATTCGAAGATTGGCGTGCAGAACGGTGACGTCATCAAACGCATCAATGGCTACGACCTGAACAGCCCTGAGAAGGCGCTCGAGGTCTATTCCAAGCTCAAAGAGGCTTCGCGCATCGACATCGAGGTCGAGCGCAATGGTGCCTCGGTTCGCAAGACCTACAACGTTCGCTGAAACGACTTGAACATGAACACCCGCCTGTCCATCGGTCTCCTCTGCGCGCTCGTGCCGGCGTTCGCGCTCGCCCAGCAGCCCCCTGCCCCCAAAGCCGGAGCGCCCGCGCCCGCCGCTGCTGCCGCGGCTCCCGGCGCCACCATCGCGCCCAGGAAGCCGAGCTGCGAGGAGTCGCGCCGCAAGGGTCGCTACAACATCTATTTCGACAAGGTCGAGATCGAGAAGCTGGTTCAGACCGTCTCTGACGTCACGTGCAAGACGTTCATCCTGCCCGAGAACATTCGCGGCAAGATCAGCATCATCGGCCCCGAGAACGGCAAGGTCGAGGTCGACGCCGACCAGTTCTACGCGGCGTTCCTCTCGGCCCTCGACGCGAACAGCCTGTCTGTCTACTCGAACGGCAAGTTCATGAAGATCGTGGACAAGCAGCGGGCCAAGCAGTTCCCCATTCAGACCATCTTCGACCCGACAGAGCAGTACACGATGAACGAGCAGATGGTCACTCGCATGTTCAAGATCAAGAACGTCGAGATCGAGCAGCTGCGCGGCGTGTTGCAGCAATTGGTCACGCCGTCGGGCGACACCATTCCCTTCCAGCCCGACACCATCATCATCAACGACCTCGCGTCGAACATGCACCGCCTCGAGAAGCTGGTCGAGCAGCTCGACTCGCGCTCGGCCTCTGACGAGATGCGCGTGATTCAGGTACAGTACGCGACCGCGCAGGAGATGGCTGACAAGATCACCAAGCTGTTCGAGGCGAAGGTGAACCGCCCCGGTCAGCGGCCTGGTGGCTTCATTCCTCCGCCTCCGCCGGGCGCGACGGCCGGCACGCCTGCGCCCGAGGCTGGCCCCGCCACGCTCACGCAGCTGATTCCTGACGAGCGCACGAACAAGCTCATCATCATCGCCAGCCCCGGCGCGATGGCGCGCGTGATGGCGCTGATTCGGGAGATCGACATTCCCATCTCGGGTGAGGGCCGCATCAACGTGCTCTATCTCGAGAACGCCAACGCCGAAGACGTCGCCTCGACGCTGCAGACGCTCGCGCAGGGCACCGCGAACCGCCCCAAGACACCCACGCCCCCGCCGCCCGGTGGCCGCCCCACGACCGCCGCCGAGTTGTTCTCTGGTGAGGTGAAGGTCTCGGCCGACAAGTCGACCAACGCCCTCGTCATCATTGCCAGCCAGAATGACTATCGCTCGCTGCTGCGGGTCATCGAGAAGCTCGACATTCAGCGCCGCCAGGTCTTCGTCGAGGCGGTCATCATGGAGGTCAACCTCGACCGCAACTCGGACCTCGGCATCAACTTCCACGGTGGCGTCCCACTGCCCTCGCAGGACGTGAGCCCGATCTTCTTCGGCACCAAGTACTCGAACCAGGGTCTGCCCCCCAGCCTCAGCCTTGCCAACCTCATCTCGTTGTCTGGTTTTCTGGGCGGCATTCAGAGCTCGCAGACCATCAACATCGCCGGCCTCACGATTCCCAACTTCGGCCTCGTCATCAATGCGTTGCAGAAGTCGAGCGACGTGAACGTGCTGTCGACGCCGCACATTCTCACTACCGACAACGAAGAGGCCGAGATCACGGTCGGCCAGAACGTGCCGTTCCAGTCGGGCTTCTCGGCGGGTGGTCTGGGCGGTCTGGGTGGCCTCGCGGGTCTGGGCGGTCTGGGTGCGGCCGGCGGTCAGCTCGGCGGTCTGGGCAGCCTCGGCGCGCTCGGTGGTCTCGGTGGCGGCGTGTTCGGCCAGATTCAGCGCCAGAACGTCGACCTGAAGCTCTCCATCAAGCCGCAGATCAACGAGTCGGACTACGTGCGGCTCGTCATCAACGAGCAGATCGAGGAGATCGCCTCATCTGACCCGGTGCTCGGCCCCACGACCTCGAAGCGCAGCGCCAAGACGACCGTCATCGCGAAGGACCAGGAGACCATCGTCATCGGCGGCATCATGCAGGACCGCCTCGTCGAGTCGGTCTCGAAGACACCGCTGCTCGGCGACATTCCGCTGCTGGGCAACCTGTTCCGGCAGCAGTCGCGCCGCAAGGTGAAGACCAACCTGCTGCTGTTCCTCACGCCGTACATCATTCGCGACGCGGGCGACTTCCGCCGCATCTTCGAGCGGAAGATCAAGGAGCGTCAGCAGTTCGTCGAACAGTTCTACGGCGCCAGCACGACCTACGACGTCGCCATCGACTTCAACCGTAAACCCGGCCCCCTCGCGCGCATGACCCAATTGCTGAACAAAGAGCTGGCCCGGGTCGAGAACGGCGGTGCTGGTCTGCCTGGCGAGAAGGTGATCACGCCTGCGCCTGCCGAGCCAAAGCCTGCCACGCCGGTCGTCGAGCCCTCTGGCGCGACGCCGCCCGTGCCCGTGAAGGAGCCGAGCCCCGAGCAGCTGAAGGTGCAGCCGGAGATTCAGTAGCCATGAGCGAGTCGATGGAGAGCAACGAAGAGATTCGCACCGAGCGCACCCAGATGGTGTCGCACGGGCCGGCGTATCTCTTCGGCCGGCCGCTCGGCGAGATCCTCGTCAGCCAGTTCCAGCTGCCGCGCGAGAAGCTCGAAGAAGCGCTCGCCGCGCAGGCCGAGAAGGGCGGGCGCATCGGCGAGGTGCTCATCGGCATGAAGGCCGCGACCGAGGAGCAGATCGCTCGCGCCCTCGCCGCCCAGCTCGACCTCGAATACGTCGGCACCGTCTCGGCCGACGACGTGCAGCCCGACCTCATTCAGAAGGTCGCCATCGGCTTCGCCAAGACGATGCGCATGCTGCCGCTCAAGCAGGTGGGCGACGTGGTGAAGGTGGCCGTCGCCGACCCGCTCGACACCGCGATGCTCGATCACGCGCGCATGATGTTCGCGCTCGAGGTCGAGCCCGTCATGGCCCAGGCCACGACGATCATCGACGCCATCAACGCGGTCTACGACCGCAACATCAACGAGGCCGAACAGGTCGTTGGTGAGATGGAAGCGCAGGACATCGACGCCGCCGAGAAGGTGCTCGAAGAGGCACAAGACCTTCTCGACTCGGGCGACGAAGCGCCGATCATTCGTCTGGTGAACTCGCTGCTCTTCCGCGCCGCCAAAGAGCGCGCGAGCGACATTCACATCGAGCCGATGGAGCGCGAGCTGGTCGTGCGCTTCCGTGTCGACGGCGTGCTGCAGCCCATCATTCGGCCGCCCAAACGTTCGCAGAAGGCCATCATCAGCCGCGTGAAGATCATGGCGCAGCTGAACATCGCCGAGCAGCGCCTGCCGCAAGACGGCCGCATCAAGATCAAGCTCGCCGGCCGCGACATCGACATTCGCGTCTCGACGATTCCCACCGTGCACGGCGAGAGCATCGTCATGCGTCTGCTCGACAAGAGCGGCACACTGCTCGACCTCGATCAGATCGGCATGGCGCCCGAGGTGCTGCGAGGCGTCTACGACGTCACCGCGCGCAGCCACGGCATCTTCCTCGTCACGGGCCCCACGGGCTCGGGCAAGACGACCACGCTCTACGGCGCGCTCTCGCGCATCAACACCACTGAGGTGAAGATCCTCACCGTCGAAGACCCGGTCGAGTACCAGCTCAAGGGCATCAACCAGATGGCCATTCAGCCGAAGATCGGGCTGACCTTCGCCTCGGGTCTGCGCTCCTTCCTTCGTCAAGACCCCGACATCATCATGGTCGGCGAGATTCGAGACAAAGAGACCGCCGAGATTGCCATTCAGGCCTCGCTCACCGGTCACCTCGTGCTCTCGACCGTGCACACGAATGACTCGGCTGGCGCCGTCACCCGCCTCGTCGAGATGGGCATCGAGCCCTTCCTCGTCGCCTCGTCGCTCACGGCGGTGCTCGCCCAGCGCCTCGTGCGCCGCGTCTGCCAGGAGTGCCGTCAACCCTACCGCCCGACCGACGAAGAGATCTCGAAGCTCGGCATGAGCCGCGACCGCTTCATTGCCATGGGCGGCACCGAGATCGCCTACCGCCACGTCGGCTGCGCCGCCTGCAACAAGAATGGCTACCGCGGCCGCATGGGCATCTATGAATTGCTGCCAGTCGATGAAGACGTGCGCCAGCTCGTCTTGAAGAACGTCGACTCGGGCACCATCAAGAAGAAGGCGATGGAGAAGGGCATGCTCACGCTGCTCGACGACGCCGCGCTGAAGGTCGCGCAGGGTCAGACGACCATCGCCGAGGTCCTCTCGGTCACGCAGGAGGACATGTAACGCGCCATGCCCGTCTTCGAATACAGAGGCCTCGCGGCCAACGGGAAGACCGTCACGGCGCTCAAGGAGGCAGACTCTCCGAAGGCGCTGCGGGCGGCCCTGCGCAAAGAGGGCGTGTTCCTCACTGAGGTGGTGGGCGAAGCCGAGGCGGGGCTCAAGGGCGCCAAGGGAGCGAAGGCTGCGGCGACGCAGGCGCTCTCGACCGACATCAACCTGCGTCGGCTCGCGCGTGGTCGCGTCAACACTGACGACATCGCCATCATGACGCGGCAGCTGGCGACGCTGCTCGGCGCCGGCGTCACGCTCGTCGAGGCGCTCGCGGCGATGGTCGATCAGGTCGAGAAGGAACAGCTCAAGCGCATTCTCTCGGACGTGAAGCAGAAGGTGAACGAAGGCAACTCGCTCGCCGACGCGCTGAGCGCGCACGGCAAGGTGTTCGGCAATCTGTTCATCAACATGATTCGCGCTGGTGAGTCGTCGGGCGCGCTCGACTCGGTGCTGCTGCGCCTCGCCGAGTTCACCGAGGGCCAGGCCCGGCTGCGCCAGAAGATCGTCGGCACGATGATCTACCCGTTCATCATGATGTTCGTCGGCGGCGGCGTGCTCGTGATGCTGATGACGGTCGTGGTGCCGAAGGTCACGAAGATCTTCGACGACATGAAGGTCACCCTGCCGTGGACGACGCGGCTGCTCATCTGGTCGTCGAACTTCCTGCAAGACTGGTGGTTCGTGCTGGTGCCGCTGATGATCGCGACGGCCATCTTCCTGTTCCAGTGGACGCGCAGCGCGAAGGGCAAGCCCATCTGGGACAAGTTCGTGCTCAAGATTCCCGTCTTCGGGCCGCTGGTGCGAATGCTGTCGGTGGCGCGCTTCTCGCGAACGCTCGCGACGCTGCTCAAGTCTGGCGTGCCCCTGCTCACCGCGATGGAGATCGTGAAGAACGTCGTCACCAACACGGTGATGAGCGACGTCGTCGACAAGGCGCGCGACTCGATTCGTGAGGGTGAGAGCATCGCCAACCCGCTCAAGCGCTCGGGCGAATTTCCACCGCTCGTGTACCACATGGTGTCCATCGGTGAACGCTCGGGCCAGCTCGAAGACATGCTGCTCAACGTCGCCGACAGCTACGAGTCGCAGGTCAACGTTCGCATCGGCGCGCTGACGTCATTACTCGAGCCGATGATGATCGTGAGCATGGGCGCGGTCATCGCGTTCGTGGCCTTCTCGATTCTCATGCCCATTCTTCAGATGAATTCGATGGTCCGGTGAGGTGTTGACGTGAACGTGACTCCAACCGCAATCAATGACACCCGCCCGGCCTCTGAGAAGTGGCTCTGGCGATTGATGACCGCCGGGCTCGTCGCCCTCGCCGTTGGCCTCGTGGCCGTCGGCCTCAACCTGTACGTCTGAAAGGAAACCCCCGCATGCTCCGCTCTGCCCTGACCCGTCGTCGCCGCGCCCGCGGCATGACGCTCATCGAGATCATCGTCGTCATCACCATTCTCTCGCTGCTGATGGCCGCCGTCGGCGTCGCCGTCATTCCCCAGCTCGAGCAGGCGAAGGTCGACCGCGCCAAGATGGACATTGGCAACATTCAGAACGCGCTGAAGACGTACTACGCGAAGAAGGGCAACTACCCCGACACGGGCCTGGGCCTCAAAGCGCTCGTCGACGCGCAGATCCTCGAGCGCGTGCCGGTCGACCCCTGGGAGACCGAGTACGTGTACATGAAAGAGGGCTCGACGCCGGTCATCATCTCGTACGGCAAGGACAAGGCGCCCGGCGGGGCCGAGACCGACGCCGACATCTCGTCGAAGGATCTCGGCGCCAAGAAGCAGTGAGCGAGCGATGACCTCTGACCCGCGCGACCGCGAAGACAAGACGACCGGGCTCTCACCTGCGGCCATCGCCGTGGGCGTGGGGGCTGCCGCGCTCGTCTGGCTCGCGCTCGACGCGCTGAAGAGGTTCTTGTGAGACACACCCGCGCCCGCAGAGGCATCACCCTCATCGAGCTCGTCGTCGCGCTCGGCATCGTCGTCGTGCTGTTCGCGGCGGTGGTGTTTGGGGTTGGCGCGCTCACGGGCGCGAAGGCGAAGGAGTCGAGCGCCGCCCTCGCGGGCACCATTCGCTCGCTCTATGACTCCGCTGCGCTGTCGGGCAAGACCTGCCGCCTGGTGTTCGAGCTGCCGGGCAAAGGCGCCGAGGACGAAGAGGTGAAGTACCACGCCGAGTGCGCGAAGGCGGGCGTCACGGCCGGCGCCAACCGCGAAGACGAACAGCGCGAGGCTGACAAGAAGGACAAGAAACGAAAGAGCGACGAGAACGACACCCGCTTCCGCTCGCTCTCGGGTGACAACACGGGCCCGAACCTGCAGGAGTTGATGGCGCGAGAGAAGAACCGCGTCGAAGAGAGCGCGAAGTTCTCGAGCTTTTCCTCCGAAGACGTCGTCGAGCGCTCGTTGCCCAGCGGCGTCGAGGTCGAGGTGTGGACCTCGAAGCTCAAGACGCCGGTGAAGTCAGGCGTCGCCTACCTGTATTTCTTTCCCCAGGGGTTCACCGAGCGGGCGCAGATCTACGTGCGCCAGGGCAAGAACGTGTGGACCATCACCGTCTCGCCGCTGACCGGGAAGACCGTGATTCACGCCGACGCGCTGGAGCTGCCTCGAACATGAGCAAGCGCGCCTTCACCCTGCTCGAGACCGTCGTGGCCATGTCGATCCTGGCCGTGTCGCTGATGGCCATTCTGGACATCAACTCGACCGCGGTGGCGGCGCACATCTACGCGCGCAAGCTGACGGTGGCGACGATTCTGGCGCGCTCGAAGATGACCGACATCGAGCAGAAGCTCTACGACGAGCCGCTGCCGGCCGATGACGACGAAGACGCTGGCGACTTCAGCGCCGAAGGGTGGCCCTCGTACAAGTGGCGCGCGAAGATCATCGCTCCGCGCACGAACGGCCTGACGCCCGAGCAGCTGTTCACCGCGCTGTTCAATCTGCCCATGGGCGGCGGTGATGGAAAAGATGGCCAGGCGAGCCCGCTGGCGGCGCTGTTCGGTACTGGTGGCGCGCCGGGTGGAGCGGCCGGCGCAGCAGCAGCGGCAGCGCTCGGCGGTGGAGCAGCGGCGGGCGCGGGTGGCATGGGCGGCCTCATGGGTGCGCTCGGCGGCGCCAATCCGCTCACCGCCCAATTCCAGCAGATGGTCGATCTGCTGCAGAAGTCGGTGCGCGAGGTGCACCTGACGGTGACGTGGAAGGAAGGGAAGCTGACCGAGAGCTTCGACCTCGTCACGCACATCGTCTCGCTGGGGCCCGGCTCCGATCGCAACGGCGGCGCGGCTGGAGCGGCCGGGGCTCCTGCAGGCGCCGCGGCTGATGTCTACGTCGACTCGGCGACGGGTCAGCCCGTGCCCAACGCCCAGCCCGGCCCCAACGGCCAGATGGTGAACCCGGCCAACAACCAGCCTGTCATCACCGCCGCCCAGTTCGCGCAGCAACGCGGTGGCGCCCAGCAGATGTTGCAGAACCCGATTCCCGGCCTTCGCCCGATGGCGCCCGCCATGCTTCCGCAGGGCATCGGCAACGTGATTCGCGGAGGCGGCTTCCAATGAGCGCGCGCCGCGGCTTCACGCTCATCGAGGTCATCGCCGCCATCGGCATCACCGCCTTCATCGGCGTCGTCATTGGCGTGACGTTCAGCACCACCATCGCCAACAAAGACGTCATCGAGGGCCAGGCCGAGAAGTACCGAATGCTGCGCGCGGCCACGAGTCGCATGGCGCGAGAAATCGGCGCCGCCTTCGTGAGCGATCGCTACGACTCCAAGCGCTACCGCGACGCCTTCGACCGCCCGACGAACTTCGTCGGCACCCGCGAGAAGCTGCTCTTCACCACGCTCGCGCACCAACGCCTGTACGCCGACGCGAAGGAGAGCGACCAGATGGTGGTCGAGTACTCCGTGAAGCGCTCGCCCGACCAGAAGGCGCGCGACCGGCAAGACCTCATTCGCCGCGAGAAGACGATTCTCGAGGAGCGCATGGAGCGCGGTGGCACCGAAGACATCCTCTTCGAGGGCATCAAGAAGCTCGAGTTCCAGTACTGGAACAGCGAACGCAAGCAGTGGGAAGACGAGTGGGACACGCGCCGCAGCGAGCGCCGCACCATTCTGCCCACGCGCGTGAAGGTGACCATCACGGCCGTCGACGAGAACGGCAAAGACGTGAAGTACGTCACCCAGGCGCGCATCATGCTGAACACCGAGTTCCCGAGGTTCCAGTGAGAGCCCGGAGACTCGCTCGCCCCACGAAGACGTCGCCCCGCTCGCGAAAGACCGAGCGCGGCGTGGCGTTGTTGCTCGTGCTGGTTGGCATTGCTGTCTTGTCATTGGTGGCGAACGAGGTTCGCTACAACTCGATGGTCGAATTGCGGCTGGCGACCAATCAACGCGACGAGCTGCGCGCGCACTACCTGGCCCGCTCGGGCATCGGCATGTCGCGGCTGATGCTGCGGTTCCAGAAGCAGATCGATCAGATGCCCATTCCCAACTTCTCGGGAATGCTGCAGGGCATTC
>JBEOKA010000447.1:0-15096 GCA_040275325.1 Myxococcaceae bacterium
CCACCCACGCCTGCGCGTGGCCGTACGTCGACGGGAAGTGGTTCGACAACATCGTGAAGAGCACCGGCAACGTCAGGTAGTGGTTGTGCACCGAGCGGCCCTTCGCGCGCAGGCCATAGGTGACGTCGACGGGCGTTCCGGCGGTGGTCGCGGCAATCATGTGCCGCTGCGACGGAATGATGCGGAAGAACACGTTCGCCGCCATCACCGTGCCCATCGTCGCGCCGAGCTGCAGGAACGCGCCGCGCCCCGAGAACAGGTGCGTGAGCCAGTAGGCGAGGCCTGCCAGCAGCGCGAGGCCGACGACGCCGAAGGCCCGGTTGTCTTTCGAGAGCGGCGTCAGCCACAGCAGCTCGTAGACGATGAACGCAGCGGGAAGCAGGCCGAGGCTGATGAGCGTGGCCTGCGTGCGCGTGAGGTCGGCGACGCTCGAGTCGATGAGGAACGAAGCGCCGCTGCCGTAATAGACGACGCTGAGCAGCGCGAAGCCCGAGAGCCACGTCGTGTAGCTCTCCCACTTGAACCAATAGAGCTGCGCGGGCAGCTCGTTCTGCGCGAGCGACTTGCGCTTCACCACCTCGTAGAAGCCGCCCGAGTGCGTCATCCACAGCTCGCCGACGACGGTGCCTTCACGCGGCTTCGTCGGCGCAGTCAGGTGACTGTCGAGCCACATGAAGAGGAAGGAGTCGCCGACCCACATGATGGCGGCGATGACGTGCACCCAGCGCACGAGGAGGTTCAGCCACTCGAGGACGATGGTCATGAGCGGCGACGGTCTTAGCCGAGTCGGCCGCCGCGTGAGGGCCTTCTGTCGGCGGTCACTCCGAAGGCGTCGGCATGGGCCCGCGGCCACGGAGCGCGAGCTGCGGAATCTTCAGCGTCAGCAGGAAGGCCAGCACCGCGAGCACGGCGGCGAGCCGGTAGACGAGGGTGATGGCGTCGGTGAACGACTGCCTGATGGCGAGGCCGACGGCGTCGATGACGGCGAGCACCTTCGGGAGCTCCTGGTTGTAGCGCTGCTCGACCTTCGTGCGCGCGAGCTCGAGCGCCATCGCGCCCAGCCGCTCGGCCTCGGCGTCGATGACGGCCTTCACCGGCCTCAGCGCGAGCGCCGGACCTGCGCCGTCTTTGAGCGCCGAGGGAGACACGTCGAGGGCGGCCTTCTTCACCTCGGGCGGCAGCTCGTTCGACTCGAGCAGCGCCGTCCACTGGTTCGCGTCCTGGGCGGCCTGCTGCACCCGAAGCCACGTCTCTTCACCACGCGCTCTCGACTTCGCCACGGGCCCGCCGTTCTCGAGCGCGGCTTTCAGCGCGTCATCTGCGAGCGGGCTCGACTTCACCGCCAGCACCGCGAGCGTCTCTCCTTCGAGCGCCTTCAACGCCAGCCGTCGCGCGCCCTCGAGCCCATCGCGCGCCTTCTGCTTCTGCGCCTCGGCGTCGAAGCGCATGCCGGTGGCGCCACCTTCTTCGGGAGCGTCGGCGCCCTGCTTGCGCATGAACCCCTGCACGAGCTGCGGTGGCAGCCCTTCGGTCGCCTTGCCGAGCCGCGACGCCATCTGCTCCGAGAGCGCGGTGGCGAAGAGCGAGCCCACGACGGCCACACCCACCGTCGAGCCCATCGAGCGGAAGAACGTCGTCATCGAGGTGGCGACGCCCATCTGCTGCGGCGGCACCGCGTTCTGCACGGCCAGCGTGTAGAGCGGAATCGACGGGCCCAGGCCGAGGCCGAGCAGCACCATCTTGAGCGTTACTTCGCTCTGCGTGGAGCCCGCCGTCAGCGTGAAGCCCATCACCAGAAAGCCGATGGTGAGCACCACCAGCGCCACCAGCATGAACGGCTTGTACTTGCCGAAGCGTGACGCGAGCTGCCCCGACAAGACGTTGCCCGCGACGATGCCCATCACCAGCGGGCTGATGGTGAGGCCCGACTGCGTGGCCGTCACGCCCACGACGTTCACCATGAAGAGCGGCAGGAACACCATCGGCGTGAGGAACGCTGCTCCCAGCACGAACATCGTCAGCACGCCCCACTTCACGGCCGGCGTCTTGAAGAGCGAGAGGTCGACGAGCGGGTCCTTCACGCGCAGCTCCCACGCGACGAAGCCCACGAGCCCCACCACCGCGAGCAGCCCCATCGCGAGCATCGGAGGCGACGTCCACAAATAGCCGATGTCACCTTCACGCAGCACCGCGCGGCCGAGCGAAGCCCCGAGCAGCAGAGGAATCGTGCCCACCGCGAGCAGCACCGCGCCCGTGACGTCGACCGAGGGCCGTGGCGTCGACGAGCTCGGCTTGAGCGGTGGCATGCGCAGCACGATGAACGCGAGCGCGACGGCGCCGATGGGCAGGTTGATGAAGAAGACCCAGTGCCAGCCGAAGTGGTCGGTGATGAAGCCGCCAAGCAGCGGGCCGACGAGTGACGAGATGCCGAAGACCGAGCCGAAGAGGCCCGAGTAGCGGCCGCGCTCCGAGGGCGGGAAGAGGTCGGCCACCACCGCGAACGCCGAGGTGAAGAGCGACGCGCTGCCCACGCCCTGCAACGCCCTGAACGCGATGAGCTGCCACGCGTTCTGCGAGATGCCGCACAGCGCCGACGCGGCGAGGAAGATGACGACGCCGACGACGAGAATCACCTTGCGGCCGAAGAGGTCCGAGAGCCGGCCGTACACCGGCACCAGCACCGTCGAGGAGACGAGGTAGGCCGTCGTAATCCACGTGTAGAGGCCCGGCGCCAGGTGCAACGAGCGCTGCATGTCGGGGCCCGCCGTCGCCACCACCGTCTGGTCGAGCGCCGCGAGGAACATCGAGAGCAACGTGCCCGCGAGGGTGAGCATCTTCTGCTGACGGGTGAGCGCCAGCGGGCTCTCGGACAGCGGGGCGTTCATGGCCCGTGCGTAGCCGTCAAGGGCACGGCTGTCGCTGAGAGAACGTTCGCGACTGCCCACCAGGTGAGGTCACTGACAGGGCGTGCGGTACCGAATCGTGAGCATGAGCGCGGGCTGGTCGAGCGGCTCGACCCTGATGGCGTTCTCGGCGACGAGGTACTGCCACGCAACGCCACCATCGGCGCGCTGGGCAGGCGTGACGACGCCATCGAACTCCACCGAGAGTGACGAGATGTCTGGCTGCGCGCTGAGCGTGAAGGTCGTGCGGTAACCGAAGCTGCTGCGCTGGAACATGAGGTCAGCCCAGTTGGAGCAGAGGTCGACCAGGATGCCGCGGCCGAGGTTGACGGCGTATCGGTGGCCTCCGTCGTCGGTCGTGACGGTTGGGCACGAGGGGTCGAACGGCCCGATGACGGAGTAGGTCGCGCGTTCATCAGCCAGCGCGTTCAAGGAACTGGCAGGCGAGACGTCGACGTCATCGGTGATGCAGATGAGCTGCAGGCTCGCGTTGGGTCGGAAGGTGACGCCGCCGTCGAGGCTGCGCAGCGCGGCTTCGACACACGAGGGGTGTTCGTCACCGCCCGTGGAGAGCGTCGAGAGCTCACGCCACCGCGCCGTGAAGTCAGGGGCTCCCGAGGTCACCCACGGTTGACCGCCATCGTGCGTGCGGAGCACTCCGGCGTTCTGACTCACGCTCGTGGTCGTCACGGCGAGGCGGGCGTTGGTGCCCAGAGATTCGAAGAGCTGACCAGTGCGGTCGAGCTGGCGGCGCACGTGCGCGTGGTGCGGAAGGAACGAGGCGGAGTCGTCGAGTACGAAGACCCAGTCGGTGGGGCTTCGCTCGAACGAGAACGAGTCGACGAGCTCACGCCGCGGCGTGGTGCCTCCCGTGAGCGGTACGGTGAGCGCTCCACCGACGACCTCGACGACGAGCTGGCCGGTCGAGGCACCAGCGTCGGCTCCGCCCTGCGTCGAGAGGCCGATGATGGTGGGCATCACTCCCGGCTGAAGCGGTAGCCCCGCAGGCGGAATCGCCGGCAGGTTCGCGATGCCGAAGGGCGCGGTCGCCGCCACGCGCTTCAGCACGAGCGGTCGCGCACACTGATTGGCCAGCGTGATGGAGCGCGGCGGGCTGACGCACCCCGCGCCCGCAGGAGCGAAGTCGAGCCTCGTGGGCAACGTGAGGCACTCGGGGCCGCCGAGGTCGAAGGCGATGGGCACCTGCAGGCCACGAGGCGGCGCTTCGACGACGAGCGTCGCGCTGCGCAGTGACGAGGTGCTGCCGAAGTTGGCGCCCACGGTCAGCTCGACGGCGCGGCTCGGCTCGAGCACGAGGTTGCTCGGACCGCCCACGGTGAAGGCCGGGTTGTCGTCGATGCGCGCGCCACGAAGAATGCACGGCGTCGCGCCCACGTTCCGCACCTGCAACAGCTGTCGCTCCATGGGCGTGAGCCCGAAGCCGAGGCGCCGCGGTGAGGCCTCGAGCGCGCAGCCCCGCTCGTCGATGACACGCGCGCTGATGGTGACGGTGATGGGCGTCGCGGCCCGCGTCTCGGGCGTGAGCATCAACTGCCACGACTTTTCACCCGGGCTCGTGGGCAGCAGTCTCAGCGGGAGCAGCTCCTGGCGCGTGACGGTGAAGCGCGTCGTTCGAAGACACGCGCCGTTGACGAGGGTGCCCACGCAGAGCTCGTCGGCGTTCGTCTCGGCGTTCAGCGCGCGAACGGCCGTGAGCTTCACGACGAGCGCCGAGTCGACGGTGCCGATGTTGCGAACCGGAAGGCCGCGCTCGACGGGCGCGAGCGCCACGGGGCCGAAGGTGAACGCCGATGGTGCCTCGAAGCGCGGACCATTTCCGGTCGCGCTCACCGTGAGTGAGAACGGGTCGGTTCCCATCACGCCGGTGAGCGTCGCGCGCTGGGCCACCAGCTTCGTTGCGGTGAACCCGAGCTCGAGCGTCAGCGTGCCCGGCCGGTCGCACGAGCCGGCTGGCACCAGGAACGAGCGGCGGTCGTCGCTGAACGTGAAGCCTTCTCCCTCGGTGAGCGACAGCTGGTTCACCTCGAGCGGCAGCGGCAGCGGGTTCGTGAAGACGATGGGCACCCTGGTCGAGGTGTCGAGTTCGACCGGCAGGGTGAGCGTCGGCCCCTGCACCGCCGGCCGGCAATCGGCGGGCAGCAGGCTGGTGCCCTTCGAGCAACCCGCCAGCAGGAGCAGCGTGACGAAGCGAAGGGTCACGGGCACACCGGCTCGTAGGTGATGATGAGCGAACGTGGGTCGCGGCCAAGCAGCCCGGGCTCCAGTCGAAGGCCGTTGGCGGCCGCGTCGTAGCGCCAGTTCACCTGGCCGTTGGCTTGTGCAGGCAGCGCGCGGCCGTCGAGCGTGACGGACAACGAGCTCACGATGGGCGTGCCGGTGAGGAAGAACGTCGTTCGCTGCGCCTGCGGAGGACTGTTGAATTGGAAGAGATTCCACGGGCCGCAGATGTCGGCGGTGATTCCCCAGAAGGGCGTCACGTTGGCTGCGTGGGTTCCTGCATCGTCGAGCGCATCGACGGGACAGGTCGAGTCGAACGGCCCGACGACCGAGTAGGTGAAGCGTTGGCCGGCATCGAGGCCCTGAAGCTCTGCTCGCCACACGTCCGGCGTCGTCGAGTACTCGAGGTCATCGGTGATGCACACGACGCTCAACACGCCGCCAGCTCGCCGAAAGCCTGCGTTGGCCTGCGGGTCATTCGCGAGCGGTGCCGTCACTGCGCGAGCCGCGGCCTCGATGCACGACTGATTCTCGGCGCCCGTCGTGGTGAGCTGGGTGAGTTCGTCGAACGTCGAGCGGAACGAAGAGTCGTCAGCAGAGGCCCAGCGCACGCCGGCGTCAGTTGACCGGAAGCGCCCCTGAGGGCCGTTGCTCGTGACATCCGTCGTGGTGACGGCGACACGGATGTTGCCGCTGGCGCTGTAGGCCGAGGCCCACGTCGACAGCCGGTTCAGCTCGAGACGGGTGTTCGCGTGCTGCTTCGCGAACGAGGGCGAGTCGTCGAGCACGAGCACCATGTCCAACAGGAAGCGCGCGTCGAAGCCGAACGTGTCGGTCTGGAGGGGCGGGGCCTCGATTCGTGCCAACAGCGGAACCACGGTCTCGACGCCTTCCTCGAGTTGAATGCGCAGTGACGATGACACGGGCCCGATGGTCGACACTGGCGCGAGTCCAATCGATGAAGCGATGGCCTGGCCCTGGCTCAGGGTGATGCCCGACGCGGGAATGCCAGCGATGAGCGTGAAGGGTGGGTCGACGCTCAGCTTCGAGATCAGCAGCGGCCGGCGGCAGGTGTTGACGAAGGTGAGGCCGCGGCTCGGAATCGAACACCCGCGCTGCACGGCGCCGACGTCGAGCGTCGTTGGAAGCACCAAAAGACAGCTCGCTGGCGCGCTCGCCTCGAGTGGAACACCGAAGGACTCGTGCAGATCTGGATTCGTACCGGCGAGCTCGAAGGTCAGCGTGCCACTGACGGAGCGTTGCGAGGTGAGCGAGGCCTCCGCCTTCACTTCGAGGCCGCCTCTGACGGGGACCAACTGCGCGGTCGTCGGCCAGTTCAGCACGCGGAACTGCGGGTCGCTCGTGGTCGCGCTGAGGATGACGCAGGGGTCGAGCCCGACGTTGCGGAGCATCGTCGACTGGGTGTCCGCTGCTGGCGCGAGCACGACTCCGAACTCGAGCCGCGCTGGTGTGGCCGTCAGCTGACAGCGCCTCGTGTCGATGACGTTCGCGACGACGCGCACCACGAATGACTGCGCGCCCGACTTCAGCTCCACGTTCCACGTCTTGCCGCCAGCCGACTCGGGGAGCACCACGAGCGGAAGCGACGCCTCTGTCGATACCGGGACGCTGCTGGTCGGCACACAACGCCCGAGCTGAAGGCGACCGACGCACAGCTCCTGCGCGGTGGTGTTCGAACTCGTCGCGGTGACCGAAACGACTGACACCTCGAGGCTCGTGCCCATCGTGCCGAGGTTGCGAACGGAGAGCTCGCGCTCGGTCGATGGCGCGAGACCGAGGTAGCCGAAGTTCACCACGCTCGCGGCGCTGAGCAACGGGCCGCTGCCGGTGCCACTCAGTGAGACCGTGGTGGGCGCTCCGTCGAGCTGCAGCGAGAGCTGCGCGTGCTGAAGACCGACCGACGTGGGCGAGAACCGCAGCACGAGCCCGACTTCGCCCGGCCTCTCACAGCTGCCGCGCTCGACGGTGAAGTCCTTTGGCTCGGAGCGGAATGAGAATGGCGCAGCGGGCGACAGCTCGAGCTGGGAGATGCTCAGCGGCTTCGCGGTCGGGTTGAAGAACCGCACCGTCAGCTCGGTCGTCGAGCCCGACGGTGCCGAGACGCGCTCGGGCGCCAGAATCGTTGGCTCGCACACTCCGCCGGTCGGTGGGCAGCCGGTCAGCAGCAAGACTGCGATGAGCACCGCGTGCCGCACGCGCGCACCTGACCAGCGCTTCCCCTCGGGAGTCAACCCGGTGCGACTCCACTCGCGACGAACCCCCGCGTTCGTGGCAGCGTGCCCGGCCGTGCCAGCCCGAAAGCGCACCGCGTCGTCGAAGAAGCGTGAACCGCTCAACCCCGAGCGCATCGCGACCGCTGCCCTCGCGTACATCGACGAGCACGGCCTCGAGGCGATGAGCGTGCGCAACCTGGGCGCGGTGCTGAGCGTCGAGGGCATGGCGCTGTACAAACACTTCCCCTCGAAGGAGGCGATTCTCGACGCCGTGGCCGAGCTGCTGGTGCTCGAGCTCGTCGTCGCCGCGCCGTCGAAAGAATCGTGGCGCGCGCGCGCGACTCGCGTGGCGCACGACTACCGCGCCATCAGCCGCCGTCACCCGAAGGCGTTCCCGCTGCTGGCCATGCGCCGCTTCACCACGCCACGCGCGCTCGCGCTGCTCGACCGCATCTTCTTCGCGCTCATGGCCGATGGGCTCACCGCGCGGCAGGCCGTCGAGGTGTACCGGGGCGTCGCCAACTGGTCGAACGGCACCATCTTCGACGAGCTCGCGGGTCTCGGCGTCGCCGAGGCGGGCGTGCGCATCGAGATTCCGCGTGAGCTCACCGCGCTCGCCGAGGCCCAGCCCTTCCTCGGCAACGACCACTTCGACGAGGTGTACCAGGCGGGCCTCGAGGCGCTGCTCGACGGGCTCGAGACGAGGTTCGCCGCTGCGAAGAAGTCCAGGTCTCGCTGACCGTCAGCACGCGCCACGCCGCCCGTCAGTGCGGGTGATGCGCTCCTCCTCCTCATCGTCATCGTCCGCTTCGGCCAGGGGCCGGGGTGTGGCCATGCGCTGAGGACCGGAGCGAGTCGAACTCCACCACTCACCAAGCCCCCTCGAGGCCACGCGCCCTCGAGGGGGTTTTCCTTTTGCGCGTGACACCACCACTCAGGAGACAGTCATGAAGAAGCAGCACTTCAACGTCGGCACCATCGGTCACGTCGACCACGGCAAGACGACGCTCACCGCCGCCATCACCCACGTCGCCGCCCTGCGTACGGGCGGCCGCGCCATGGACCTGGGCGAGCTCGACAAGGCGCCCGAAGAGAAGGCCCGCGGCATCACCATCACCATCAAGCACGTGCAGTACGAGACGGCGCTGCGCACGTACGCGCACGTCGACTGCCCGGGCCACGCTGACTACGTGAAGAGCATGATCGCCGGCGCCGCCCAGATGGACGCGGCGGTGCTGCTCGTCGATGGCTCGTCGGGACCGATGCCGCAGACGCGTGAGCACGTGCTGCTCGCCCGCCAAGTCGGTGTCGGTCAGCTCGTCGTCTTCATCAACAAGGTCGACCTCGCCGACGCCGAGCTGCTCGAGCTGGTCGAGCTCGAGACGCGTGAGCTGCTCGCCCAGCACGGCTACGAGAACGCGCCGGTGGTGCGTGGCGCGGCGCTGCGTGCGCTCGAGGCCGCGAAGGCGGGCAAGGTGGGCGTGACGGAGACGGCGTGCATCGAGCAGTTGCTCGACGTGCTCGACGGCTTTCCTGCGCCAGCGCGTGACGTCGAGGGCGCGTTCCTGCTGCCGGTGGAGGACGTCTTCACCATCGGTGGCCGCGGCACGGTCGTGACGGGCCGGGTCGCGCGGGGCCGCGTGCGCATCGGTGAGACCGTCGAGCTGCTCGGCGCCGGCGTGCCCGAGGCGGTGGTGACGGGCATCGAGACGTTCCACCAGCTTCGCGACGTGGCCGAGGCGGGTGACAACGTGGGGCTGTTGCTCCGCGGCGTCGACCGTGACGCCATCGCGCGTGGCGCTCTCGTCGTGTTGCCCGGCAGCGTGAAGGCCCACCACGAGGGTGAGGCCGAGCTCTTCGTGCTGACCGCGAAGGAGGGTGGCCGTCACACGCCCTTCGGCACCGGCTACATGCCGCAGTTCTACTTCGGCGCCACCAACGTCACCGGCACGCTCGTGGTGGGTGACGAGGGCGTGGTGAAGCCGGGTGACCGCGCGAAGGTGACGTTCAGCTTGAAGCGCGCGGTGGGCATCGAGCCCGGCATGCGGTTCGCCCTGCGTGAGGGTGGCCGCACGGTGGGCGCGGGCCTCGTCACCGCCGTCAGGTAGGGGAATGAACGCGGGCGCCGCCGGGTCGAGTGACTGGCGGCGCTCGTGATGCGTTGACGGTGTTGGCTGAACACGTCACCCTTCGCACCGAGGGGACACCAATGAAGAGAAGAGGCTTCACGCTCATCGAGCTCGCGTTCGTGCTGGCCATCATCACCTTCCTCGCGGCGGTGACGATTCCCGGGTACCACCTGGTGTGGCTGCGGGTGCAGGCCAGTGAAGCGCGCAACATGTTGACCGCGCTCTCGCACGCCGAGTCGACCTGGCGACGAGACCACGGCGCCTACCTCGAGTGTGTGGCCGGCAGCGACGAAGACGTTCCGAAGGTGGCGCGTGCCCTCGCGCCGAGAGCCTGCTGGAAGGCCCTGGGCTTGAACACGTCGGAGCGCAGCCGCTTTCGCTACCAGGTGAAGCTGACGCCCACGGGCTTCGAGGCCATCGCCGAAGGAGACCTCGACGCCGACGGCGTGACGTCGCGCTTCACGTTGCAGTCGAACGACCTCGTCATCACGTCGGAGAACGAACTCGAATGAGCGCGGCCCTCGAGGCCATCGTCGTTCGCCAGCTCGCCGGCCTGCGACGCGCCAACTGGAGTCTGGGAGACGCCATCGAGTTCGTGCACGACGAGCTGCCTCCGTCAGAGGTGAAGGCGCGGCTCCACACGGCGCTCTCGCTGGTGCGCTCGGGCACGTCGGAGCCGTCGTCCGACGTGCTGGTCGCGACGTTGACGCGCGGTGATGCGGCGTCGTCGGCGGTGCTCGAGCAGCTCGCCGATGCGTTGGAGGCGGCCGACGAGGCGCGCGTGTCGACGACGATGGTGCGGGCCACGGTGACGGTCGTGCTGTGCCTCTGTACGCTGGTGGTGATGCGCGTGAGCGGCTCGCTCGTGGCGTCGTTCAGCAACATGCTCGCTGAGTTCGGCGCGTCGCTGCCTGCGCCGACGCAGCTCTTCATGGACCTCAGCGGGCCGATGCAGGTGGCGGTGCCCCTCATGCTCCTCGTCTCGCTCGTCATCGTGTGGCGCGCGCGGTTCGATGGCGTCACCGGCGGTCGTGAGCTGCGCGCCTCGAGTCTGCTGCTCCAGTTCTCGAGCGCCGTCGAAGCCGGAGTCGGCGAGCCCGCGGCGCTGACGCTCATCGACGCGAAGGCGCAGCAGCTTCCACGCAGCGGCGCGCTCCGGCTCGACTCGAGCGAGCAGGTCTTTCTCGGTCACGTGATGACGACCTCGGGTGCTGCCGAGGCGGCGCGGCGATTGGCGCTCGAGCTGCGCGCTCGAGGGAGTCAGCTCGCCGGTGAAGGCCGATGGTGGAGTTCACCCGGCCTCATCGCCGTCGTCGTGCTCACCGCGCTCTTCGTCGCGAGCGCCCTCGTCGCCATGTACCTGCCCATCTTCGCCATCTCGGGTGCCATCAAGTGACGCCCCAGCGACTCGGGTTGCTCATCGCTGAAGGCGCCGCTGCAGCCGGGCGGAACGTCGCGGTCGACCTGCGTGCCGTGAGCGGTACAGCGCACGAGGTGTTCACGCGTGCGGCCTCGCTCGCCGAGTCGGGCCGCCTGCCTGACGCGCTCACCGCGCTCGGCGCTCCCGCCCCGCTCGCCCGTGCGGCAGGCCAGTGGCCCGCCGTGCTGCAGCCTGCCCGGCTCGCCGTCGAACGCCTGCCCTCGACCCGCCAGCTCAGCGTCGGGCTCTCGGTGCTGGGCACCTTCTGTCTCACGCTCGTCTTCGTGCAGGTCCTCGTCGGCTCCATTCTCGCGTCGAAGGTGATGCCCGCGTTCTCCGCGACCGTCGGTGGAGAGGTCCTCGATCCGCGCGGGCCGTTGTCGGTGCTCATTCCCGTGCAGATGGTCGTGTGGCTCTGTGCGGTGGTGGTCGTGCGCTGGGCGCGCGCGCCGTGGAATCGCAATCTCTCGCTCGCCACCCACGCCATCATCGGCGCCGCGCTCGTGGAGTCGAAGGCGCCTTCCGACCTCGTCACCTCGTGGTTGGCGTCGGAGCCGGGGCTCTCGGCCTCGCCTTCGCACGGCGCGCTGGCAGAAGACCTTCGCTCGGTCGCCGACGCCTTCGCGGCCCGGGCTGATGCGTCGATGCGCCAGTTCCTCGCGGTGTTCCGCTTCGTCGCCATCGGGCTGCTCGTCATCGAGGCCGGGTGGATGGTGCGTGACGTGCTCTTCACCATCTCGAATCTGTCTGGAGCCTTCCTGTGAGCGCCATCGACGCGTTGGCGAATCGGCTCACGACGCTCCAGCACTCGGGACATCCGCTCGGGGTCGATGCTGCGGGCGCTTCGGCGCTGACGCAGTCGCTTCGTGGCGGCGCCGAGGTGCACGTCGCGCTCGCACAGCTGACGACCAGCGGCGTGCCGCGCCTGCTCGAGGTCGCGAAGCCAGCCGACGCGATTGCCGTGACCGACCAGTTGCTCACGCCGCTCGCCGACGAAGCCTCACGACGTCGCGCGCTGCGTGCGACGGCCGCGTACCCCATCGTCGTGCTGGTGACGGTCGTGCTCGCGGCGCTCGTCACGCGGGTGATGGCCGTGCCTGCGCTGCGCACGTTCACGGCCGATGTCTCGACGAACCTGAACGAGTCGCTGCTGTGGGTCGCGTTCGTCGTCGCCGTCGTGATGCTCGTCGTCGTCACGGCCTCGGTGCTGCTCGAGGTTCCGTTCTCTCCACTGCATCGCGTGCTGCGTGGAGTGCGCCGCGTGCTCACGCTCGAAGCGGTCTCGGTGCTGAGCGAAGCGGGTGTTCCGTTGAACCGGGCCTTCGAGGCCGCGGCTGCGCTCTCTCACGACGCGGCGCTCGAACGTGCTGCGCTCGACGTCGGGGCTGCGCTCGCTGCGGGTCGTGCTCCGGTTGGCAATGCACTGCTCGACGCCACGAGCAGTCGCCTGGTGTTCGCCGCAGCGTCTCGTGGAGTCGGCGGGCCGGTGACGAAAGCGCTCGCCCGTCATGCGCGCAGCTCGGCGACGAGCGCGCTCAGCATCGGCAGTCAGAGCGTTCAGCTCATCGCCTTGCTCTTCGCCGCGCTGGCGCTCCTGGGCCTCGGCGCGAGTTGGTTGCTCACGTACTCGGCAGCGCTGACGGTGGGAGCCTGAGATGACCCTCAACGACACCTTCGAACGCAAGAGCCTGTTTCAGACGCGCGTGCACGCGTGGGACGACGTGATGGCGGTCGAGGGCCAACGCGTCGACCTGCGCTCCGGCTCCGTCACGGTCGAGCCGGTCCTCGCCGCGCAGGCGCGTCAGGTGCTCGCCGGCGTCCAGGTGACGGGCGCGCTCGCCGCCGACGCCGCCGCGTTCTCGAGCTACCTCCTCGGGCCCTGGGCGCCGCTGCGGGCGGCGAGCGCGTTGCTCGACATCGCCACGAAGGCCAACGCCTCAGACGTTCACCTCGAGCCCGGGCTCGACCACGTCGACGTTCGCCTGCGGCGCATGGGCGAGCTCACGACGTTCACCACCCTCACCCAGCCCCTCGCGCGTCGCCTCACCGCGGCGCTCAAGTCACTCGCGGGCTGTCTGCCATACCGCTTCGACCTCGTGCAGGAGGGGCGCGTTCCCCGGCCGGGCGTCACGGCCGACGTGCGCGCGTCGTTCGTTCCGACGGCCCTCGGGGAGCGCATCGCGCTGCGCCTCTTCGGGCGGCTGCTCTCGCTCGACGCGCTGGAGCTGCCCGCCGACGTGCGCGGCCGCTTCGAGCACGCGCTCACCCAGCACGCGTCGGGGCTCATCATCGTCGCGGGGCCGTCGGGTGGTGGAAAGACGACGACGCTCTATGCCGCCCTCGAGCACCTCGCGAAGCACCGGCACGGCGCGCACCTGTCGCTCGAAGACCCGGTGGAGCAGCGCCTGCGCGTCGCCGGCGTGCCCGTCGACCAGGTCGAGCTGTCACCCGAACGCGGGCTCACCGGTGAAGCGGCGCTCGTCGCAGCGCTGCGGCAAGACGTCGACGTGCTGGCGGTTGGAGAGGTGCGTACCGCGGCTGAAGCGACACTCGCGTTGAGAGCGGCGCACACGGGGCGCCTGGTGCTCGCGGGCCTTCACGCAGGTTCGGCGAACGAAGCGCGGCAGCGCCTGCTCGACCTCGGCCTCGAGAAGCCCTTGCTCGACCAGACGCTGGTGGCGGTGCTGCATCAGCGCCTCGAGACGCGCGCGTGTGAAGACGCGTCGGTGGACTGCGCACGGTGCCACGGGCTCGGTCGCACGCGCGTCGCCGTCGGCACGTTGTGGACGAAGTCGGCTGGCCTGCAGGAGGTCGCATGAGCCGCTCCAGTGGCTTCACCCTCATCGAGGCGATGGTGACGGTCGCGCTCATGGGCATCGTGACGGTCGGTCTCCTTCAGGCAGGTACGTCGGCCCGGCTCCGCGCGAACGAGCGGCTGCTGCACGAGCGCGCCACCCAGGTGCTCGAGTTCGAAGCCGAGGCAGTGTCGAGCGGCGTCTTGCCCGACCCCGAGGTCGAGCGGGCGCTCCTCGCCGTGTTGCCCGGAGCGCGCGTGGAGCGCACGAAGCTGGGGCGCACGGTCACGCTCCGAGTCACCTGGGGCGTCACTCACACGGCGCGTGAACTCACCGTCTTCGCGAAGGGAGCTCGGTGATGCGTCGCGGCTTCACCATGGTCGAGCTGGCCGTCGTCGTCACCCTGCTCACCATTCTCGTTCCCCTCATCTTCATGCTCTTCAATCGCGGCGCGGCCGACTACCAGAAGGCCAACGCGACGCTCGAGGCCGCCGAGCAGCTGCGCGACCTGAGCGAAGAGCTTCGGCTCGATGGGCGCAACGGAGCGCTGTCGACAGCCGGCGTCGTCTTCGAAGGCGGCGCCTGCACGCCCATCACCTACCGGCTCGTCGAGACGTCGGTCGTGCGTGAGGCGCCGGCTTCATGCGGCGGTACGCGCGCGCTCGTTCGCCACGTGCGGGAGTTCGTCCGCACGGGCTCGGTGTTGACGGTTCGCATCGCGCAGCTGCCCGAAGACCCGCCCGTCACGCTCGTCCTTCCGCTGGGAGCCTCACGATGAAGCGTGGCTCGACGATGTTGTTGATGACGATGGTGATGCTGTCGCTGCTCGCCCTCGGCGCGCTGTTCGCGATGCGCCTGCAGGTCGACACCACGGGTTCACGCGCAGAGCAGGAGCGGCTGGCCGCGCTGTGGCTCGGGCGTTCGGCGCTCAGCGCGGGCGTGAGCGGAGCGTCGACGGTGAACCTGCCGCTGGGCGCTGCGGTGGTGCAGGTCTCGACGAGGGGCGCGGCCCGCACGGCGGTCGTCACCTTGAACGGCAGCCGCGCCACCGTCGTGAGCGAGGGCCGCGAGTGGACCGAGCGCTTCGAGCGCGCGCCCTGAACGACTTCTCGACGGGCTCGAGCCCGCCGCTCACTCCCAGACGCAGGCTCTGGGCTTTCCGCCGAAGAGCAGCCTGCTGTTCGAGAGGATTCGCCTGAAGATGGCGTCGTCGGCCTCGCCGATGGTGAGCGAGTCGTTGCCAGCCTGCACGGAGCCACCGAGGACGACGTCGTCCTGCCTGCAGAACGCGTACGAGGTGACGCGGTTCGAGCAGCCGCCGCTGAAGAAATAGAACTGCTTCGGGTCGGTCTTCTGCAGCACGACGAGGTGGCCGCG
>JBEOKA010000448.1:0-11092 GCA_040275325.1 Myxococcaceae bacterium
CTGCCCGAGTCGTTCGCGAACGAGGTGCTGGTGTTCGCGGCGCGGCAGGGGCTGGC
Organism: Myxococcaceae bacterium; assembly: GCA_040275325.1. Taxonomy (GTDB): domain Bacteria; phylum Myxococcota; class Myxococcia; order Myxococcales; family Myxococcaceae; genus Xiheimicrobium. The sequence continues at coordinate 57 of JBEOKA010000448.1, forward strand.
CGTGAAGGCGGTGGAGTAGCGCCGGTGCCCGGGTGTAAGGGCGCGGCATGATCCCGCGCTACGCCCGAGTCGAGCTGACCTCGTTGTGGACGCCCGAAGAGCGCCTGCGCCGCTGGCGTGACGTCGAGCTCGCCGCGCTCGAGGGCCTCGTGAAGCAGGGGCTGGCGCCCGAGCTCGCGCTGACGACGTGCCGCGCGAAGGCCGGTGACTTCACCGCCGCCGACGTCGAGCGCATCGACACCATCGAGAAGACGACGAAGCACGACGTCATCGCCTTCCTCACCTTCATGGAGGAGCGCATTGGCCCAGAGGCGCGCTGGCTGCACTGGGGCATGACGTCGAGTGACGTGCTCGACACCTCGCTCGCCCTGCTGTTGCGAGACGCGATGACGACGATTCTCGCCGGCGTCGATCGTGCGCGGGCGGCGATTCGAAAGCGCGCCTTCGAGCACAAACACACGCCGATGGTGGGGCGCTCGCACGGCATTCACGCCGAGCCCATCAGCTTCGGGCACAAGCTGGCCATCTGGTACGACGAGCTGGGCCGCGCGAAGAAGCGCCTCGAGGCCGCGAAGGAGACGATCTCGTACGGCAAGGTGAGCGGCGCCGTCGGGTCGTTCGCCCACATTCCGCCCGCCGTCGAAGAGCACGCGATGAAGGTGCTGGGCCTGTCACCCGCGCCTGCGTCGAGTCAGATCGTTCAGCGCGATCGCCACGCGGAGTACTTCTCGGCGCTCGCGCTGCTGGGCGCCAGCATCGAGAAGTTCGCCGTCGAGATTCGCCACCTGCAGCGCACCGAGGTGCGTGAAGCCGAAGAGGCGTTCACGGCGGGGCAGAAGGGCAGCTCGGCGATGCCGCACAAGCGCAACCCGATTCTGTCCGAGAACCTCACCGGCCTGGCGCGGCTGCTGCGCGGCTACGCGGTGACGGCGTGGGAGAACGTGCCGCTCTGGCACGAGCGTGACATCTCGCACTCCTCGGTCGAGCGGGTGATCGGCCCCGACGCGACGGTGACGGCCGACTTCATGCTCCACCGCTTCGCCGGCATGATCGAGAACCTCACCGTCTACCCGCAGCAGATGGCGAAGAACCTCGACCTGCTCGGCGGCGTGGTGCACTCGCAGCGACTGTTGCTCGAGCTCGCGAAGCGCGGCGTCGATCGTCAGGCCGCGTACGTGATCGTTCAGCGCAACGCGATGCGGTTCTTCGAGACGGGCACGCCCTTCAAGACGTCGCTGCTCGGTGACGCCGATCTGCGCAAGGTGATGAGCGACGCCGACATCGAGGCCTGCTTCACGCCAGATCACCACCTGCGGCACGTCGACGCGATCTTCCAACGCGTCTTCGGCTCCACCTCTGCCTGAGAAGGTCGCCCGCGACTCAGGGCGGAGCACGACACCCAGCGGCGGCGATGAAGATCCGCTCGGGTGCAGGTGGGCACACGGTTGCAGTGGATCATTCGCATGAGCCTGCACGCCGCTGTGTTGCACTTCGCTGGAGATGAAGAGGCCGCCATCGGCGCCGAGGAGCCAGCGCTCCAAACGCCGCAGGAGTGGTCACCGTTGAGCTGGTCGCGCGCGGCCAACGACGACCCGGTCATCGTCGGGGCGTACGAACCCGAGCCGTTGCCCGTCTTCCACAGCGGAGACTCCGGCTTCGCGTGGACGCCGTCGAAGGCGAGTTAGATCAGCTTCGCGGCCTTCAGGTTCTTCTCGATGCGCGCGGCGACGTTGCCGACCTCGGGAGAGAACGCGGCTCCAGTGATCGTCTCGTACGCGGCGACGTACTTCTGCGAGAGGCTCACGCGCACGTCGTCGGGAATCGCGGGCGGCGTGCCTTGACCCGAGAACCCACGCTCGGCGATGAGCCACTGCCGCAGGTTCTCTTTGTCGAGCATCACCTGGCTCTCGCCCTTCGCGAGGCGCTCCTCGTAGCCCTGCGCTTTCCAGAACCGAGACGAGTCGGGCGTGTGCATCTCGTCGATCACCACCAGCTCGTCGCCGATGACGCCGAACTCGTACTTGGTGTCGACGAAGATGAGGCCCTGCGCGCCGGCCTGCTTCGTGCCTTCGGCGAACAGCCCAAGCGCTGCTTCCTTCGCGCGCTGCCAGTCGCGGGGTGACACGAGCTTGCGCTCCACCACCTGCGCTTCTGAGAGCGGCTCGTCGTGCTGGCCGATGGGCGCCTTCGTCGACGGCGTGAGGATCGGCGTAGGGAACTTCGAGTCCCGCTTCAGGCCCGAGGGCAGCTTCAGCCCGTAGGGATCGCGGCCGGCTTCGTAGTCGCGCCACAGACTGCCGGTGAGGTAGCCGCGCACGACGAACTCGATCGCGAACGGCTCGGCCCGGCGCGCGACCGTCACGCACGGATCAGGCGTGTCGATGACGTGGTTCTTCACCACGTGCGCCGTCTTCTTGAACCAGAACGACGCGAGCGTGTTGAGCAGGTCTCCCTTGAAGGGCAGGGTGGTGAGCACGTGATCGAACGCCGAGAGGCGATCGGTGGTGATCAGCACGAGGCGATCGCCCTGCCGATAGGTGTCGCGCACCTTGCCCTGGTACTTCTGCCCAAGCGTGGGGAAGTCGGTGCGCGAGAGGGTGTGACCGAGCTGCTGGGAGAGCGTCTGATCAGTGACCGGCATGCGGCGGCTTCTACACCGCAGCGACGTGGTCGTCGTTTCAGTTCTGCGCAGCGACCGGCGCGGCCGCCATGTAGACGAACGCCGGGTTGATCCGGAGCGCGCCATCGATCCACGCGGCGGCGTACGGCGCGCCCGGTGCACGAATCACGAGCACGGGGCCCGTCGACTTCACGTTCCAGCGGTGCAGCAGCGAGCGAGCGACCAGCTCAGTGGCTTCACGCTCGGAGAGGCCCTGGAAGGCCTCGCGACGATCTTCCGTGAAGCGATCGCCGCGGGTGTCGAAGGTGAGCTGCAGCACGCCAGCGTCAGGCGCCTGGAGGAGATCGGTGCGCAGGTCGAGCGCCGGAGCGCCCTTGAGCTCGCCGTTCTGCATGATGGGAAAGAGCACCGTGCCAGCCTGACCCTGCTGCGTGGCGGAGTTGCGGACCAGGTCGCGGAAGAGCTCCTGGCGCATGGCGGGCGACTCGAACTCGAGCCACTCGGCGGTGCCTGACAACGCCTGACTCGACGTGACGGCGCGCGAAGGAAGCGTGCCCACGCCGCAAGCAGAGAGGGCCACGACTGCAGAGCTGATCAGGAACAGGCGCTTCAAGGCCTTGTCACTATACCCGTCGCCCCCACCGCCAGCCAGCGAAAGCCCCGCCAATTCCCGGGCAAAACCTCTCCATCTGGTGGTGGGACTGGAACGCTTGCGGGCCGTCATTTCGCGTCGCGCTGGCGGTTGGCGATCAGCTTGTCGAGTGCGTCGCGTTCGTCGGCGGAGTGGCGATCGAGCGGCTTGTCCTTCACGTCCTTCACCGTCGTCGTCACCTTCTTCTTCACGTCGTCGACGAGCTCCGACGCCTCGCCCAGCTTCTTCTCGCCCTCGCTCTTCCACAGCTTCTGAGCGTGCTGCCACGGGGTCTTTCCCGAGACGTCGACGGTCGCCATGGCGATGCCGACGCCCACACAACAGAGAGTCCACACGAGGGTGATGAGGAGTCGCATGAGTGGAGCCTACATGTGCGCACACGGCCGTCGAACTTTCGGCCTGTGCCCGAAAAGCGGGTTGTTGCGTAGAAGCGGCGCATGTCGGTCGAGGCGTCACGGGAGCGGGCGAGAGAGGCGGCGGCGAAGCTGCCCCACGTGCCGGGTGATGTCTCAGAGCTGCTGCGGGCCGATGCGGTGGCGCTGTGCACGCGGTTGCCCGAGCCTCCCGTCTATCGGCGTCGTGATGATCCGGCCCGAGCGGCGGCCGAGGCAGCGATTCCCGAGTGCGAGGCGTTGCTGGCGCGCGCGTTCCAGGCGAACGACGCAGCGTGGACGGCGGCGCTCGACGCGTGGCTGACGACGCTGCATCACATCTCGGCGGGGAAGGTGGAGCTGGCCGAGGCGGCGTGGGTCGACGCGCAACGCCTCGAGCAGCTCGCGTCTGGCAGACGGCGGCTCTACGCGGCGAGCGACGAGGTTCGCCCCAAGGTCTTCGATGCCGAATCACGGCAGAGCCGCTTCGATCCTCGACCCGAGAAGTCGATGACGGTGAAGGTGCCGTGCCCGTCATGCCGCAAGGTGAGCGAGCTCTCGTTCTCTCCTCGAATCGCGACGCACCAGCTCAAGTGCACGCACTGCGCGGCGGAGTGGGCGGCGTACTTCGGGGAAGTGCGCTCGCTCGAGATTCAGCGTCGAGGCAACAAGCGGCGGTACTCGTTTCGGTTGACGGAGCTCGGCGGCCCACAGACTCGCGTCGAGGTCGAGGACACGAGCGCGGGAGAGCTGCAGGTCGCAAGGAACGATCTCGTCGCGTTCCTCTACCTGCCGAAGTCGGTGCTGCGCGGCGTGCTGAACCTGAGCTCGAGTCGCGTGCTGTGGCTCAGCTCGGGCGGGCCGTGCTTCGTGGCGACGGTGGCCTTCGGAGAAGGCGCTCCCGAGCTCGACGTGCTGCGGGCGTTTCGTGATCGACGGTTGATGCGAAGCGCTGCGGGGCGCGTGTTCGTCGATGCGTACTACGCGCACGGACCGCGGCTCGCGCGTGAGGTGGTGAAGCGACCCTGGCTGAAGAGAGGAGCGCGCGTCGTGCTCGCGACGATCGTGCGGCACCTGGAGCGAAGCGATGTCTGACGAGGACATTCCGGTTCCGCCGCCGCCCTCGAAGGGCTTTCAGCTGAGCAACACGGTCATCATCGGCGGGCTCTTTGCGATCGCCGCCGCGCTCGCGGTGCAGGAGTTCATGGGCGGCGAAGGTCTCGAGCCCGGCCACGAGGCGCCCGAGGTGACGCTGTCGAAGCTCGATGGCTCGCCGCTCGCGCTCTCCTCGCTGCGCGGGAAGGTCGTGCTGCTGAACTTCTGGGCGACGTGGTGCCCGCCCTGCAACGAAGAGATGCCCGAGTTGGTGGCGATCGCGAAGGAGTACGAGGCCCGCGGCGTCATCTTCGTCGCTGCGAATCAGGAGGACCCGGGCGAGGCGAGAGCGACCGTTCCTCCGTGGCTCGAGCATCACCCCGAGGTCAGGCCGTACGTGCTGATCGGCGACGAGTCCGTCGGTGCTGCGTTTCTCGTTCAGGCGTTGCCGACGACGTACGTGCTCGACGCGAAGGGTCGCGTGGTGAAGGCCGCGCGCGGTCAGGTCGAAGGCTGGCGCGTGAAGAAGTGGCTCGACGACGCGCTCGCCGCGCCGTGAGTCGACCACCTCGGTGGGCGCATCGACCTGGTGACGGCCAAGACTGGCTGGGCACGATCGTGCTGATCGACTCCAGCCCCACCGTCGCGGCGCGCACGAAGCGGGTCGATGGCGTGTTCGATGCCGCGCTGCTGCCTCTGGTGGCACCCCTGGCCTCGTGTCAGAGGCGGGGCTGTCGTTCGACGCGACGTGCCTCGCGTCGCATCAGAACGCGCAGCGGTCCTGTTTAGCGACCCGACTCCCACCATGTGCGGCGTCGGCGAGTGCGCGGTCGTCGGTCTCATCGATGCGCGCTTGCCGCTCGATCGCCGCATCTCCAAGAAGTGCGCCTCGTCTCAGTCTCCGTCGCCTGAGACGCTCCACTCGCCACCAGGCCAGCTTCGTCATCGCGTGCGTCGTCTTGTGGCTCTCGGGCAACGACTCGAGCACCTCGCGCAGTTCGACCGCGTTACGTGACGGGAGCAGGTGCCAGCACTCCTGTGGACGCTCTCGACGATGGGGCCGAGGCGGTGAGCGGTGGTGTTCTCACTCCGCATCGGCTCCGCCGCGGAGTGGCGGCGCGACTACTTCTTGGGAGCGGGTGCAGGTGCTGGAGCCGGCGACGCTGCGGGCGCAGGTGCCGGCTTCGCAGCAGGTGCTGGAGCAGGCGCAGGCGCAGCAGCCTTCGGCGCTGGCTTCGGTGACTTGTCGACCTCGACCTCATCGATCAGTCGGAACTCGGTGCGGCGGTTCTTCGCGCGGTTGATCGGCGAGTCGTTTGGCACCAGCGGCTTGTCGAAGCCGAAGCCATCGGAGCGCAGGCGCTCCTTCGCGATGCCCTTGCCGATCAGATAGTCCTCGACGGCCTTCGCGCGGCGGCGCGACAGATCGATGTTGAACAGCCGCGGGCCGACGTTGTCGGTGTGACCCTCGATGAGCACAGGGCCGACCTTGGGGTTCGCGGCGAGCACCTTCGCCACCTCGTCGAGCAGCGGGAACGAGCGCGGGTCGATCTTGTTCGAGCCGAACTCGAAGAGGATCTGGTTCTTGATGCGCAGCCGCTCGGACTCGAGCACGACCGGCTCTTCATCTTCGGGAGGCGGGCAGCCCTGCAGCTCGGGCGGGCCCATCTGATCAGGGCACTTGTCGGCGATGTCGGGGATCTGATCGCCGTCTTTGTCGGGGCAGCCATCGAGCGGGCCGGGGCCTGCGACCTCGGGGCAGCCGTCTTCCTTGTCGGGAATGCCGTCTTTGTCGCTGTCGAGCACGGGCTCGTCTTCAGGGCAGCCGTCGGCATCATCGTGGCCGTCTTTGTCTTCGGCCACGGCAGGGCAGCCGTCGTCCTTGTCGGGAATGCCGTCGCCGTCTTGATCGGGCTCGGCGATGAACTCGTAGCGGGCGCCCAGCACCAGGCGGAACGCCTCTCTGCCGTAGCCGCTCTCACCGAGGCCACGACCGAGCGCGACCAGCACGCTCCAGTTCTTCGCCACCGTCGAGCGCGCGCCCAGCATCAGCTCGAGTGGCGTCTTCAGCGCCTGGGCGTCGCGGAAGGTGAAGGGCGCTTCGGTGGGCGTGGCCAGGTTCAGCTCGGCGAGCAGTTGATTGCCGGTGAACTTGCCGAAGTCGGGCAGCTCGACGATCGCGCCGCCGCCGAGCAGGAACTCGTGGCCGACGTAGAGGTTCAGGTACTGGCCGGGCGCCGTGCGAAAGCGCCAGCCGCCATTCGCGAGCACACGCACCGGGCCGAAGCGCCGCTCGGCCGCGAGCCTCGGCGCCACCACGAAGCCGCGATCGGCCATGAACGAGAAGCCGTCTCCGATGGGAATGCGCGCCTCGAGCACGGCGGCGAGGCTCAGAATCGGAAACTCGGACTGCCGGAGGATCTGAAAGCGCCCCATGAGCCGCGGGTTGCTCAACCCGACCGCGCGCGGCGCCTCCTGCGGGAAGCCCTGCTCGGTGAGCAGCTTGAACGCGTTGGCCTGCAGCACGATGGGCAGCTCGCCGCCGACCTCGAGCCGATCGAGCACCTGGTAGCTGCCGCCGATGCGCAGGTCGGTGCGGAAGGGAATGAGATCGCCCAGCCGCTGATCGCCGAGCTTCAGCGCGAGCACGCCGAAGTTGAGATCGAGCACCGCGTTGAGCTGCCACGACTTCTTTGGGCGCAGCTCGGCGCCGTCGAGCTGAAGGCCCGAGTTGGCGAGCGGCGTCAGCTTGAGCGGCACTGCGTCGAGGCCGCGCGCGAACGGATCATCGGCGAGCGCAGGCAGCGCTGCGAGGCACGTCACCAACACCGCGCGGCAGAGTCGTGACATCTCCCGTCGCTTATACCCGCCGCCGCGGTGACTCCCAAAAACACAGCCCGCTACAGGCTGATCATGGGAGCGTCACTGCATCACGGTCGAGGCGTCGATGATGCGCACGCGCTCCTTCGTCATCGGCAGCGGCTGACGTTCGACGGCCTTGTCCTGCTCGAGCACCTCGGGCGGCTTCGGGGTCGCGTAGACGATCGGGCTCGGCGCCTGGCTCGTGAGCGCGTCGCGCAGCCCCTCGGCGTTCTTCGTCACGAACACGAAGTTGAGCGCCTTCGGGTCGAGGTGTTTCTTCAGCATCGCTTGCACGTCATCGGCCTTCGCGGCGGCGATCGCTTCACGTACGCGCTCGAGGTGACCGGGAGTGCCGGTGATCAGCTCGTCGATGGCCCAGCCGAGTCTTCGCTGATCCGTCAGCGTCCAGATGCGCGTCGCGCCGATGAGGAAGCCCTTCGCCGTCTCGAAGCGCTCTGCAGGCAGCGGCGCGTTCAACGTCTGATCGAGGAAGTAGAGGACGCCGCGCGTGGCGAACACGCCGTTCTTCGCCTCGACGGGCCGCAGCCAGATCGTCAGGTCCTGCACCGTGCGCGCGATGTTCGGCCGGGGAATCGAGTTCCACCCGTCTTGCCGATAGTGCTCGGCGTACGCGTACGTGCCGTAGTTGAGGCCTCGGCGATCGCGCAGCTCGCGGAAGAAGACGCCGTGCTCCTGGCGGTGCTCGCCGAGGTACGAGAGCCCGAGGAAGAGCAGGGGAAAGTCAGGGTGATCGCGCCGCACGCGGTACGAGAAGCCGAACGAGCCCGCCGTCGACTCGGTGTCGCGCTTCACGATCACGGTCTGGTTCTTCACCTCGGCAGCGGCAGGAATCGACACCAGCGCAGCGCCCGCGTCGGGCAGCGTGTTGAAGGCCGCGACGACCCGGCCTCCCAGCGCCTCGTCTGCTGCGCCGGCCACGCCCACCACCAGCCGCGCCTTCGTGAACACGCGCTTCCACTGGGCGCTCACGTCTTCGAGGGTGATGGCCTCGAGGCCGGTCACGGTGCCGACGTTCGCGTGCCGGTACGGGTGGCCGTCGTAGAGCAGCGCGTCGAGGGTGATCTTCCCCATCTCTTCATCGTTCTCGCTGCGCAGGCGGTTTCGAATCGCGTTGAGCTGCTCGGTCTTGAGGCGGTCGAACTCCTTCGGGTCGAGGCGCGGCGCGGTGAGCGTGTCGGCGAAGATCTCGAGGAAGCGATCGAACCGCTCGCGGTGAACGCGGCCAGAGACCGCCGTGAACTCCTTGTCGGTGTCGCTCTCGAGCTCGGCAGCCATGGGGAAGAGCGCGTCGTTCAGCTCGCCAGCCGAGAGTGACTTCGTGCCGCCCTCGGTGAGCAGCCGCGTGGTGAGCGCGGTGAGGCCCTCTTTCCCCTTCGGGTCATCGACGGCGCCAGCGCGAAAGACGAGCCGCACGCTCACGATCGGCGTGCCGGGCGTCGGCAGCACCACGAGCTTCATCGGCGGCAGCGTCGCGAGCGGCTTCGGAGGCTCCACCTTCACGGGGGCGGGAGCTGGCGGCGCTGCGACTGGAGCAGGCCTCTCGGTGCGGGCCGGCGCGGTCGTCGCGCACGCAGAGAGGAACAGGAACATCAGCGCGCGCTTCATGGGGCCTCCTTCTTCACGTCGACGGTGAACTCGAGGGTGACGCGGTTCTTCTCGTTCAGGTGGGTCTTCACGAAGGTGACGAGCTCTTTCGCGGTGACGGTGGCGAGCTGCTGCTGCTGGCGCTCGAGCGCGTCGGGGCTGCCGAGAATGCCCACGTTCCACGCGAGGCTCTCAGCGACCTCTGACGGAGACTCGAACTGCATCAACAGCCCGAAGCGAAGGTGATCACGAATGTCGGTGAGGCGCTTCTCGTCGACCGCGCCCTTCGCCAGCTCGTCGATGGCCTGCTTCATGGCGGCGTTCACCTCGGCGCGGTGCTTCTCGTCTTTCAAGCGGACCTCGAGGCCGAAGAGGTTCGGATCACGGTGGTCGACGAACGAAGGAGACAGACGCTCGACCAGTTGCTTCTCGAGCACGAGCGACTTGAAGAGCGGCGAGGTGGCTCCGGCCAGGTACTGCGCGAGCACGGTCATCACGGCGCCGTCCTTGCTCGTGAGGGTCGACGCGGGCGTGCGGTAATAGAGCGCGGTGCGGGGGAGCGTCGGTGAGCTCCACTTCACCTTCGCGTCGACGGGGCCTTTGAGCGCCGGCTCAGCGGGAATGGTCACCTTCGCGGCCTTGCCCTGCCACGGCCCGTACTGCGCTTCGATGGCCTTCATCAGCTTCGCGTCGTCGAAGTCGCCGACGACGATCACCACGCAGTTGTCGGGCGTGTACCAGCGCTTGAAGAACTGCTTCGAGTACTCGTACCGCGTCGGCATCGCGCGAATGTCGTCGAGGAAGCCGAGCGTGGTGTGCCGGTACGTGTGCTTCGAGAACGCCGCGGCCAGCACCTCTTCTTCGATGCGCAGGGCGGGGTTCGCCGCGTTCTTGTTGTACTCACCGAGCACGGCGGCGGCTTCGGTCTTGAACGGCTCCTCGGCGTACTCGAGGTTGCGGAAACGATCGGCCTCGACGTCGACCAGGGTGTCGAGCTGCGAAGACGGGCCGTTGATCGTGTAGACGGTGACGTCGTCGCTGGTGAATGCGTTCTCGGTGAAGCCCAGCTTGCCGATGAGCGACGAGCGCGCGCCCTCGGGGAAGCGCTTCGTGCCGCGGAACATCATGTGCTCGAAGAAGTGCGCGAAGCCGGTGTGGCCCGCCTCGACCTCGTTGCGCGAGCCCACGCGAACGACGGTGTAATACGCGACGAGCCCCGGAGAGCTGAACGGCACCCGCATGACGGTGAGGCCGTTCTTCAGCGTGGTGGTGGTGATGGGCCAGGGGAACGCTCGGGGTGGCTCGGCGGCGAGCGCCGGCACGGCCAGCAGCATCGACAGCAGCATCGTTCGCATGCGCGACGCGTAGCGGTAGCGCGCGGGTGCTTCAAGCGCGACGAGCCACGCGCGATTGCCTACGGTGCCCGGCATCATGACCCCGAACCCCATGTCGAATCCGATGCCTGCGCCCGCTCCTCAGCCGAAGAAGGGTGGTGTCTCGGCGGTCGTCATCATCGCCGTCGTCGTCGCGCTCGCGTGCCCGTGCGTTGGCATTCTCGCGGCCATCGCGATTCCGAACTTCATCAAGTTCCAGGCGCGCTCGAAGCAGAGCGAGGCGAAGGCGAACCTCAAGGCCGCGTACACCTCCGAGAAATTCTATTTCGACAGCAACGAGAAGTACTCGACCGACATCGGCGAGGTCGGCTTCAGCCCGATGCCCGGCAATCGGTACATGTACTCGTTCTCGACCGAGGGAGAGCTCTCGGAGGCTGGCGGTGCGAAGGGCAGCGGCGTGAAGGCCGACAGCAAGAAGTTCCCCACCATCGACAACG
>JBEOKA010000449.1:0-14365 GCA_040275325.1 Myxococcaceae bacterium
CATCCCGGCAGTTCGCTCAACAGGGCCGTCGTCGCCTCAAAGTGATCCTGCACCCTCCAACCGGCTGAAATCAAAGGCCACAGCGACTGCAATCAGGGCCGGAGCTGCTTCGGGAAGACCAGCACCGGCCGCGCTCGGAGCCGAAGCAACTCAGGAAAGGACCGACAGCGCTGGGGGCGATCCCTGCGCTGCGCAGGAGCGCCTGGCGACGGCTGCGGTCGGGGCGCGCGCTGCTCCCGACCCGATCACAGCCACTGCGCACGGCTCAGGCAGGCGTCGGAGCCTCATCACCGCTCGACGAACGAAGGAAGAAGCTCTCGGCCCAGCCGCGCGGCTTCCGGGTCTGGCCGGCGATGGTCGTGAGCTGGCCGTACACGCTCTGTCGAGCGGCGTTCAGATCGTCGACGAACGGAACGAGCTCGCGCGCGCGGTGGGTCGCAGTGGCGATCTGCGCGGCGGCGCGGGCGTCGAGCGCGGCCTTCCCAGCAGCCAGCGCGTTCGTGAAGTCGGTGGCGAGCGACTTGAGCGAGGGCTCAGACTCGGAGGCGAGCGCGCTCGGCCACGACTGGCTGGCGACGATCTGCGCTCCGAGCGCGAGGCGCACGACCTCGCTGGGCGCCTTCTTGAAGTACAGCTTGAAGCGCGGCGTCTCGCGGTTGCCGCCGTCGAGGTGCAGCAATTCGTTCGACAGTTTCGTCGTCAACACATCGAGCGCACGATCAGCCTGCGCAACCTTCGCATCGGCCACGATCTCGTCGCGCCACTTCGAGCGCTGTGCCGACCTGAGCGAATCGATGCGCGCCTCGAACGGAGCGAGCAGCGCTCCCACTGTTCCTGCGTCAGGATCGGTCAGCATCGCGGCCGAGAAAGTGGTTTCCCTCCAGCAGGCGTCGAGTGAAGCGGTCGCATCGATGGTCTTGATCGGCATGTGTGTTCCCCCAGGCACTGCGTGTGAGGGCGCGGAAACTAGCCACCGCCACCTCCATCTGCAAACGGGGAGCGGCGCACCTCCCGAGGTCTTTCGGCCCTGACGACCTCAGCTCGAATGCGGCGCCTGGTTGTCACGGCAGCAGAAACGCCTCAACCGGCAGAGCGCGTTGGCAAGTCGCGGCGTCAGGCGCAACCGGGTCAGTCAGGCCGCCGAGGGGGCATCGCTGCGAGAGCTGGGGGCCGCTGTCGACGCACGTGTATTGCGAACGAACCGTCATGAGGCCCTGGTGCACACCGTTGGCCGGCGTGAAGGGGAAGGTCACCGTCCACGAGCGGGTCTCGTTCGCCGTACGCGAGGACTGAAAGGGGCCGACCGAAGTCGAGGTCGTGGTGCGGGCGTACACGTTGGGACCGGTCGCGAGGAGCGGCTCTCCGAGCGCCACCTGCGGCGCGTCACCCAGTCGCATGGTGAGGTTCCGTCCCCCTCCGAGCTGGAGCGCAGGGCCGCTCGCCAGCGTCGTTGGCTGAAGCGGGCGATAGCGAGGCTGGTTCGTCTCACGCCACTGCTGCGTCGGCAGCTGCCGATCGCGGTAGCAGGTGGGGTCGTCGACGAACGGGAGGGTGACGAAGACGCCGTACTGGGGAACGCCGATCAGCGGTGCTGACGGCCGCGGCCACAGGGGAACCTGCGCCTGCTGCTGCGCGGTGAAGGGCAACGTCACCGTGCAGCTCGCCGCGTCCATCGCGAAGGGTGCGGTGCGAGGGCACTGCGCCGACGCGGCCGCCCCCGTGTCGACACACGAGTACTGGCTGGCGATGGTGATGGTGCCGCTGGCTTGTGAACCGCTGCGCACGAACGAGAGCGTGGTCGAGAACTGTCTCGTCTCGAGCGACGTGCGGGGTGCTGGTCCGACGCTCCTCAACGACTCGGTGGAGGTGAAGCTCGTGGTCGAGCCGCTCTTCACACCAGCCGAGATCGCCTCGGGCCAGAAGTAGTTCGGCGCCTCACCCACCTGCAGCCGCTGGGGCGTGTCGTAGGTGTCGAACAGCAGGGAACTCGTCGTTCCCTCGAACAGAACCGCCTCCATTCTGAGCGTGGTGACGGTCGGTGGCGGGCCGGGCGGAGGCTGTACGCCGCTGACGTAGCAGCTCGCCGGCTGCACCCGCTGCAGTGGAGCGAGATCGAAGGTCAGCACCCAGGCGCTGACCGCTGAGGGAGTTGCTGATCCACCTGCGCTCGCCGTTCCACCCGCGTTCGCTGCTCCACCTGCGTTCGCAGCGCCACCCGCGTTCGCTGCTCCACCTGCGTTCGCAGCGCCACCCGCGTTCGCAGCTCCGCCCGCGTTCGCAGCTCCGCCACCGAACCCGCTCGAGCCCGCGCCTGCACCAATGCCGATGGGCGACTCGCACCTGCGCGCAAGCAGGTTGCACGTCTGCGGTGACGGGCACTGAAGGCCTGACGTGCAGTCGAGTGGAGGCGGCGGGGACCCACAGGCAAGGAGCAGCAGAACGGGGAGTGCAGTGCGCATCGTCGAGTCGAAGATCACCACACGTGACGGACCTCGCTCGTCGAATCTTGCGAGTGTCAGGTGCGGCAGACAGCCCGAACGCAGGCTGGAGTTGTGACCGTCACCCCTGTACGAGCGCCCCTCTCTGGGGGGCGTCCACATGCGTGTCTTCATCTCAATCGTGCTGCTCGTCACGTGCGCTGCGTGCAACTGCGGCAGCTCCAACGGCCCTGATTCGGGCACACCTGACTCGGGCGTGAGCAGCGTCATCGATGGGGGTGTGGTCGTCGACGCGGGCATGGATGCGGGCGTCGCCGACTCGGGCCTCGTGGACGCAGGCGTCGCGGACGCCGGGACGATCGACGCGGGAGTCGATGCCGGTGCTCCCGATGCGGGCGTGGTGACTGACGCGGGCTTCGATGCGGGCGCTCCTGCGATCTGCCCTGCCCTCGATGCGGGCCTCGTCGACGCGGGAGTCTGCGCGCCAGGCACGGCCGACTGCGACTCCAACCCCAACGACTGCGAGACCTCGATCGCGAGCGACCCGATGAACTGCGGCCGCTGCGGGCGCGTCTGCGGCAGCACCGCGACCTGCGCGACGGGCCTGTGCAGCGCCACGCTGCTGCTCGATCCCGACGTCTCGTCGAACTACTGCCACGCGGTCTTCACGCCGACGAAGCTCTACGCGGTGACGTGCTGGGGCAACAACGATCTCTCCGAGCTGCGCACCGCGCCGATCAACCCGGGCAGCAACATCATCGGCACCTCGCTCGTCGCGTACAACAACGTGTCGGTGGTCGCGATGCGCGGGCTGACGCTCGACGGGCCCGACCTGCTGTTCGGCCTCGAAGGCAACCCGAGCCGCGTCTTCGAAGTCTCCACCGTCGACGGCGGACCGATCACCACGCGCTTCCAGACCGACGCGGGCACGCGCTTCGACTCGCTGCAGGTCGTCGACGACGCGTACTTCTGGTTCCACAACCGCCACACCGTGCCCGGCACCGTGGTCGCCGGAGGCAGCATCAAGCGTCGCGGCCGCCTCGACACCTCAGACACCACGCTCGTTGGCGGGCTGGGGCTTGGCTACAACCTGCAGGTCACGCCGACGAAGCTGTTGTGGATGGAGGCTCGCACCACCACGTCGAGCATCTCGCTCTACGAAGCGCCGCGCGCGGGCGGAACGATCGCGAACGTCAGGCTCGTCTCGGCCGCGACGCCCGGCTCGTACCTCATTCGCTCGGGAGACTTCGTGTACTGGACCGAGAAGCGCGCCTCGCCGAACGGCAAGCTGCGCCGCTACGAGTTCGCGCACCCGAACGCCGTCGCGCAAGACGTGGTGACGGGCCTCGATTCACCCGAAGGGCTCGCGACCGACGGCACGTGGCTGTACTTCAAGCAGAACGACGCGATGTACCGGGTCGGAATGTGCGGAGGCACGCCGCAGCAGCTCTCGCCCGTCGTGGCCGCGCATGACAGCCAGGCGACCGAGATCTACGCGGTCGACTCCACGTACGTGTACTTCGTCGCGGGAGCGGGCTTCGGCGACTCGAAGATCTACCGCGTCGCGAAGTGACGTCGGTCACCCCAGCGCCTCGGTGGCGAAGAACCGCCGCTTCGCCCACAGCGCGACGTTCACGAGACCGATGAGCGCCGGCACCTCGACCAACGGGCCGATGACGGCAGCGAACGCAGCGCCGCTGTGAATGCCGAAGCTGGCGACCGCCACCGCGATCGCCAGCTCGAAGTTGTTCGACGCCGCGGTGAACGAGAGCGTCGCCGACTGCTGGTAGCTCGCGCCCACGCGCTTGCTCATCACGAACGACAGCCCGAACATCACCAGGAAGTAGATCAGCAGCGGCGCGGCGATGCGCAACACGTCGAACGGCAGCTGCACGATCGCCTCGCCCTTCAGCGAGAACATGACGACGATCGTGAAGAGCAACGAGACCAGCGTGATGGGGCCGACGCGCGGCACGAAGCGGCGCTCGTACCAGTCGCGGCCCCGCGCTCCGACCAGCACCCGGCGCGTGAGGAACCCCGCCGCGAAGGGCACGCCCAGGTAGATGGCCACGCTCGTCGCGATCTCGCCGATGGTGATGTTCACCACCGCGCCCTCGAGCCCCAGCCACCCCGGCAGCAGCGTCGCGAAGAAGTACGCGTAGAGCGGGAAGAAGAGCACCTGGAAGAGCGAGTTGAAGGCCACCAGCCCCGCGCAGTACTCGGTGTCGCCCTTCGCGAGATCGTTCCACACGATCACCATCGCGATGCAGCGCGCGAGCCCGATGAGAATGAGCCCCAGCCGGTACTCGGGCTTGTCGTGCAGAAAGACGACCGCCAACGCGAACATCAGCAGCGGGCCGACGACCCAGTTCTGCACCAGCGACAGCGCCAGCACGCGCGGGTTCTTGAAGACCTTGCCCAGCTCCTCGTAGCGGACCTTCGCCATCGGCGGGTACATCATCAAGATGAGCCCCACCGCGATGGGGACCGAGGTGGTGCCGACGCTCAGCGCATTCAGCGTGGTGGTGAAGCCCGGCGCCAGCGCACCCAACGCGATGCCGAGCCCCATCGCGCTGAAGATCCACAGCGTGAGGTACCGATCGAGAAACGAGAGCCTGCCCGCGACGCCTTCAGCCATGGTACGTCTTTACCGCGCTCAGCGGCCGGCGGGATCGGCGCCGTAGTAGCGCTCGAGCTCCTCATAGAGCGCCGGGTGCTTCTGCTTCATCTGCGTCGGCTTCTCGAAGAACGCCTCGGTGGCCACGGCGAAGAACTCGGCCTCGTTGGTGGCGCCGTACGCGCGGAGCACCTTGTCTCGGGTCGGTGACGCGCGCAGCGCGAAGTACTGCTTCGAGAACACGGCGGCCCACGCGTGCAACGCCGAGAAGCTCGCCATCTCGGGCGTGCCGTCGAAGCGGCCGTCGGTCAGATCGAGCACGTGGGCGAACTCGTGCAGCGCCACGTCGTGCCCATCGAACGGGTTCTTCAGCCCGTGGCGCACCGAGTCCCACGAGAGCACCACCTGCCCCCAGCGGTGCGCCTCTCCGAGGATCACGCCGCCGTCACGCTCCCACGCGCCCGTGGTGACGACGACCGTCATCAGCCCGTCGTAGACGTCGAGCGACAGGTTCCTCGCGAGCCGCGCCGCCGCGCCCGCCACCACCACCCGCATCTCGTCGGTGATGACGAGCCCCTTCGCGCCGACGAAGTCCTTCTCGGTGGCGAACACCTGCAGGTGCCGGCGAAAGCGCGCGCGCTCGTCGGCTGGCAGCGTCGCCTCGAAGGGAAAGTGCGCGGTGACGAGCGACTCCCACTGCGGCGGGAACGGCTGCCTTGCCAACCATCGTCGTCTGAGCCACCGAATCGGGAAGAGCACGAGCGCCCATTCGAGCACGACGCCCCGCAACTACCGAAGCACGTCGGCCCCCGACTTCGCAGTGACGAGCCGCGACGCCCATTGTTTGAGCTGCTTCGCTTCGGCCTTCGCGAACCTGCTCTGGACGGTCCTGGGAACCTTGCCGAAGCGGGCCTTCCACAGATCGACCAGCACGCTGCGGAGCACGGCGAGCCCTTCTTCCCGGCCCTGTTCGCGGCCGGCCGCTCGGGCGATCTCGCGCTCCTCGTCGAGCCCGGCGTACGCGATGTCTTCGACGGTCACGACGCGTTTGTCGGGGCCCATCCAGAAGAGCTTCCGAATCTTCTTCGCCTGCGCAGGGGTCAAGCTCACGGTCTTGAGAAGGTACACGGTGTCGGTCCAGACCGGCGCCTCGTCGATGATTCGAACGACGTCTCAGCGCCGAGATTGAAAAGTCTCTTCGTCCGCCTCTCGCCGTTCGAGAAGCCCGTCGAAGCGAGCTACTCGAGCACGCACCCGCGGCGCGCATCGACGACGTGCGCCGTGGCCGTCCAGCTGATGAAGGCCGAGGCGTCGACGCGTTTGTTCACGTCATCGAAGCGAACGAAGGCGACATCGGGGTTCGCCCGAATCCACGCGCGGCACTCGGTCTCGGTCAGCCCCATCACGTAGCGGCAGCTGCAGCCGTTTCGCGCGGCGTTGCCCACCGAGAGCTCGAGATCGTTGTTGTCGTAGGTGCGCGGCGTACCGTTCTCGTTCGCGCAGCCGAGCGCCATCGTCACCAGCAGGAGCACGCGCTTCATCGGGCCACCTCGAGGGCGCGCTTGATGAGGCCGTTCGTGTCGATGGCGCCTTTGCGATCATCTCCGAAGCGAACGATCACCACGTCTTCAGATGGCACCACGATGATCCGCTGCCCCCAGTAGCCAGACGCCGCGTACGCGTCTTCGGGAACGTCGGGCCACGGCTTCGGGCGATCGCCGACAGGCCGATTGAGCCACCAGGAATAGCCGTTGGGTCTCGGCTCGACAGGCTTCGTCGCGACGTACGCGTCTGAGGGCGTGGTGCTCTGCTTCACCCAGTTCTCGGGCACCAGGCGCTCGCCGTTCCAGCAGCCGTCGTTCAGGAAGAAGAACCCGAACTTCGCGAAGTCGCGCGGCGTCGCGTAGCTCGATGAGCCGCCTTGCGGCATGCCCTTCACGTCTTCTTCGAGCACCAGCTTTCCGAGCCCGATGCGATCGAACAGCTGCGTCCAGAAGGCGTCTTTGCCGTGCTTCGGCTCGAGCACGCGTTTGGCGACGAGGGAGGCGAGCTGCGCGTCACCCGTCGAATACAGCCAGGTGCTGCCCGGCGTCCCGACGATCGGGTGCGAGAGAATGTGCGCCAGCTGATCGCGGTGCCCCACGCCGTAGAACATCGAGATCACCGACGACACCTGGTAGCTCGCGTTCTCGTATTCCTCCTGCCACTTCATGCCGCTGCTGAAGGTGATGAGGTGCTTGACGGTGATCGCGCAGTGCCCCGTCTTCTCGGCCTCGGGCACGTACTTGCAGATCGAGTCGTCGAGCGAGAGCAGCCCCTGATGGAGCGCGACGCCGATGAGCACGCTCGAGACGCTCTTGGTGGCGCTCCACGCGAGGTGCGGGTTGTCGACGCCGAAGCCGCGGGCGTAGCGCTCATAGATGAGCGTGCCGCGCTTGAAGATGAGCAGCGAGTCCGTTCGCACGCCGAGGCGCTCGCTGTCTTTTCCCGTCAAGGTGAAGGCGAACGTCTCGAGATCGTCGAGGGCCGCGCGCTTGGCGGTTTGATCCACCAACTGCACCGGCCAACCGTCGGTGGGCCAGTTCGGGCGCGTGGGACAGGGGTCGGCGAGGGCGACGCTGCAGCAACAGACGAGCACGGCGACGAGACGCATGGGTCGCGCATAGCCGATTCAGGTCGAGAGACCTGCGCCCTTCTGGCGACTGTCACCGCCGCGCGCCACAGGGCTGGTGCCTGCCGACGCGTCGGGCCATCATCGTCGAATGCCACGATGGGAAACGAAGACCCCGAAGGGTGAGAAGTTCATCGAGTTGGTCCTCGACGGTGACCGGCTCTGGCGCGCCGAAGGGGCGCGTGCTCCTGGCGCGAAGGAGTGGACCGTCGGTCACTCGGACCCGAAGTGTTTCCGGTTCAACGACGGGCCCGCCGCCGCGAAGGCCGACTACGACAAGCAGGTCGGCAAGCTGCCGAAGTCAGCGGTGCTGGTGGGCGACGAGACACCGATCGTCTCACCGAAGCGGGAGCAGGCCGCGCGTGACAAGGCTGAGCTCGAGCAGTCGATGCGTGAGTGGGAAGCGGAGCACGGTCTGATCGCGAAGCTGAAGGCCACCGGCTCGGCGCGCCTCGTGGGGCTCAAGAAGCACAACGCAGAGGAGTACGTCGAGGTCGCGCTCGAAGGCACCACCGTGCTCAAGCGTCGCGGCAAGGGCACGGGCAAACCGAAGACCGAGAAGGAGACCGAGCCGACGATCGAAGGCGCGCTCGTCTCGGCCCAGCTGTTCCTGATGTCGAACATGGTGATGGGCAGCTTCGGCCCAGCTCGAAGCTGAGCTGCCCTTTCCCAACCACCCTGCGCCGGCGGGCATGCGATGAACCCCGTTCTTCTCGAGTTCCACGACGGGCGAATCAGCGCAGTCGCGATGCCAGCGCCCGGAACCGTCACGGTCTCGTTCAGCCATCTCTGCGGGTACGTCCGGACGAACACGCCCGGCGTCTTCGACGTGAAGCGCTGTCAGGCCGAGATCATCATGCGCGGCGCCACCCGTCTCGAAACGGAGCTGGCCGTGAGCCGGAAGCTCGAGGTCTCAAACGGGATGATCACGGTCGACGGCACGAGCATCACCCCACACGCAGCCGAGCGTTTCATGGGCGCCTGCAGACTCTCACTCGAGTTCGCTGGCCCGTTCATCGGAAAGCTCATCGTCGAAGGCGGCGAGCTCGAGCTTCGGGTGAGCGTCGGCGAGACCTTCGAGCAGTTTCACGGCGCGATCGACTGAACGCTGATGGGATCGATCCGCAGCCACTCTCGCGGCGCGAGGCTCGACGGAAGCTCCAGCGCTCCAACGCGATCACGATGCAGTGACACGACGTGATTCCCTGCCGCGGCCACCATGCGCTTCACCTGGTGGTACTTCCCTTCCGCGATCGTCAGGTGGAGCCGCCGCTCTCCTGCCCGCTCGGCTTCGGCAGACACCGGTTCGGGCGCGTCGTTCAGCACCACGCCCGCTCTCAGCGCCGCCACCTGCGCGTCCGTCACCGGCTCGGCGCACGTCACCACGTAGCGCTTGGGCACCTTGTGCTTCGGCGACGTCATCTTCTGAATAAACGTTCCATCGTCCGACAGCAGCAACAGCCCGGTCGTGTCGGCATCGAGCCGCCCCACGCACTGCACCCCGCGCGCGATCAGATACGGCGGCAACAACGAGAACACGCTTGGGTGATGCGTCGGCGTGTGGCTGCACTCCATGTCGGCCGGCTTGTTGAGCGCCAGGTACACCCGTTCAGCGAACGCCCACTCGAGGCCCGACACCGTCAGCACGAGGCCCGCCGTCGAGACCTCGCCATCGGGGCTCGCGGCGCTGACACCGTTCACGAGCACACGCCCGGTGTTCACCAGCAGCCGGCACTCCTTGCGGGTACCGAAGCCCTGCGACTGGAGCGCCTTATCGAGCCGCACGCCGCCGACGCCTCAAGAGCACCACCACCGACACCAGCGGCCACAGCGCGCCGACCCCGTCACACGAGCAGCCGAGCGTGCCCGTATTGCGCGCGGTGATCTTGTTCTTGAGCTGCGCCAGCTCGTCGCACGGCACCGGCGGTTTCCCACGCGGGTACGTGCCGCAGAAGCCCGACGCCGTACCGGGATCGATCACGCGCTTCTGCAGGTCGGCCAGCGGCGCGGTCGGCGCCATCGTCGACGTCGTGCCGGTCACGTGATCGAAGCCGACGAGGTGCCCGATCTCGTGCGTCGCGGTGTTCTGAATGTCGTACGCGGTGCAGAACGGCGTCTCCATGCCCTCGGCGCACGGTGGTGACGAGATCGTCGTGAACAAGAAGCGCGCTCCATCGAGCGACTTGCCGGCGTTGAACTCGATGTCGCTGTCGAACACGACGCCGGTGCGCGTGGAGTACGTCGAGGTCGTCAGCGCGATGGTGCTGTCGCCGTGCTCCCAGCACTGGTGCGTGTTGCCGCAGCTGCCGTCGGCCTGGCAGGCATCGGTGAGCGGCACCACGTCGCGGCAGTTCTCTTCGCGAAACAGAATGACGTTGTCGTCGTCCGTACCGCGCCCCACCTTCGGGTCGGCGATGCGTGCTCCGCGAATGAACTCGAAGTCGCTGCACCCGCGCGCGAGCGTCTGCCAGGTCGCGAAGGCGTTATCGATGGCGGTGAACTCGGCCTCGACCGGCGTCTTCGCGCTGCCCGCCGCGTCCATGCGGTACGTCACCTTGCGCGTGCTCCACGTCACGCAGAGATCGGAGGCGCCCGTGTTGCTGAGCGCTCTCGTGCGCAGATAGGGCTGCGCCGACGTCGCGCCTGCCACCACCACCACGAGGAGCGCCCACTTCGACATCGTTCACCGCTTCCGTCGACGACCGAGCCACGCACCGAGCGCGAGCATCGTCAGCCCCGGCACCTCGGAGCAGCCCGTCTTCGCCAGCTTCGCGCTCTCGATGCCCAGCTTCGGAATGAAGCAGGTCTTCGAGGCCTGGCCCTTCGGGTACACGTCACAGACGAACTTCTTGCTGCCGGGGTCGAGCAGGCGCTTGGTGAGCTCTCCCGTCACCGCGCGCGGGTTCATGGTCGAGGCGGCGTCGTTGATGTGCGCGAGGCCGAGCAGGTGGCCGACCTCGTGGGTCATCGTGTTCTGCACGTCGGTGGCGATGCAGTTGATGGTCTCGCTGCCGCGCACGCACGCTGGCGAGTCGACCGTCGTGAAGATGAACGACGGCGTGTTGAGCTCGATGTCACTGTCGAACACCTGGGCGTTGCGCGGGCTGAAGCTGGTGGTGGTGATCGCGATCGCACCCTCGGTGTACTGCCAGCAGTCGTACTTGCTGCCGCATGAGCCGTCGCTCCAGCAGGCGTCACCGTTCGGCGCCACGCCCGCGCACCGCCGCTGCCGGAAGAGAATGATGTTCTCGTTGGCCGCTGGGGGATCGATGGTCGAGTCGTACGTCGCCTGTCGCGAGTTCGTGCGCGGGCCCTGCTCGAGCGTGAGTGACGAGCACGCCGCCAGCTCGGTCTGCCAGGTCGAGAAGGCGTTCTGAATGGCCGTGAACTCGGTGTCGCCGGGCGTCTCCTGATTGCCGTCGGAGTTGATGCGGTAGACGATCTTCGTGTTCTCTTTCCACCACAGGCACTGGCTCGTCGTGTCGAGCTCGACCTGTCGGCTGCGCGAGTACGTCTGACTCAAGACGGCCGTGACGATGAGCGCGTGAATCACGGGGTCTTCACCTTCACGCCGGGGCGAGCTGGGAGCTGTTCTGGCGAGGGCCCCACGCTCTCGCGAATCAGCGACGTCAGCTTCGCGAGCGTCATCGGCTGAACCGGCGCCTCGACCGGCTGGTGCGTCTTCGCGTCGACGAGGAAGAGATCGTCTTCACCCGTCTTCACCATCGGCTCGGGGCCGCTGCGATCGACCACGAACCGGCCCTGCGCGAGCCCCACCACGAAGGCGCGATCGCCGCGGCGCTCGAGGAACACCACCACCTCGTCGCCGAGCGAGAACTTCGCGACACCGTGAACGAGTTGGCCGACGTCTCCCACCACGCCGCCCGGCTGCATCGCGACGACGGTCTTGCCCGTCTGGTTCCCCTTGAGCGTCTCGCTCACGAGGATCTCGTTGTCGGTGACGATGCGCTGGTGATCGTTCGTCCACCGCGACTCGACGCGCACCACGGTGCCACGCACGACGAGATCGGACGAACGGGTGAGGGCTGGCACATCCATCGCGACCAGCGTCGTGGCCATGGCGCTCAACGCCACCAGGGCCGAGAGGAACAACGACCGTCGAGTCATGGAGCGCATCCTCAGGGCGAGAGCGAGAAGGTGACGTCGTACACCAGCGTGCCGCTGTTGTTTCCCCAGCGACCGAGCATGACGTACACGACTTGCGGCGTGGGGCCGTTGGTGAAGACCGCGGTTTCTGAGCCGGTGGCGCCGGTGTCGGCGCTGGCCAGGCACGTCATCGCCATCGAGCAGGCCGCCGCCGGCCCCGCCACGATGTTGATCGCCGCGTCGTCCATCGAGGTCATCGTGACCGCCAGGCCTTGTCCGGCAGCCAGCGAGACGGCGTAGACCACCTCGGGGCCGATGGGCCCGACGCAGCCGCCCGCCATCAGGTTGTAGTCCTTCGCGAAGCCTGCAGTGGTCTGCGCGTTGAGCGTCTGCGAAGACGTGATCGGCAGCGCGTTGAGGCAGGTCTCGGCGACCGTGTTGATGTTCGAGAGCGTCGAGAACAGGCTGACGTTGCCAGAGGCCAGGGTGAGCGCGTCGACGATCACCGTCACCTGCCGCGAGGTTGGGAGCGCGTTGTCGAAGGTGAGCGTCTCGGTGCCGCCCGCGGTCGAGGCGTTGATCGCCGTGAGGCACGAACCGCCAAGACACGACATCGAGTCTGCGGCGAGCGAGAGCGCGACGTCGATCGGCCCCTGCGGCGTGGCGACGACCGTGAGGCGCTGGTTGGGGCCGATGGTCAGCCGGTACATGCGATCGGGCCCGACCCCGTACTGACACGAGAGCGACATGCCGCTCACGTCGTTGAACGAGCTGCCCAGCGGCACGTTCATCGGCACGCCGAACGAGATGAAGTCGGGCTGGCTGCAGGTCTCGCCCAGCGTGAAGCCCGCGTCGGCGACGCCTGCGTCGAGTGGAGTGCCTGCGTCGACGGGAATCGTCGACAACGCGGTGCTGAAGTTGAACAGCGAGCCGCCGCTGCCGGCCACGCCGTCGACGACCAGGAACACCCGCACCACCGTCGATCCGGGGTTGTTGAGCGTCAAGACGCGGCCAGCTGACGTTCCAGGGAAGCCAATGGTCGCACAGGCCAACGACGAGCTGCACGCACCAGCCATGGCGCTGATCGTCGGGTCGAAGCCCATCACCGTCGGCTGCACCGTCGCGGTGAGCTGGGTGAAGCCAGGCACGTCGACGGAATACACGCGGTCGGCGCCGATTCGGTAGTCACACGCCGGGGCGCTGGTGAAGTCATCGAAGAAGCCCGTGAGCGTCTGGTTCGAGAGGAAGGTGCCCGCCGCGACGTTCACCGAGCTGGCGCAGGTGTCACCGGGCACCGAGATCGGCCCCAGGCCCGTCGTCATCGTGAACGTGCCCAGCGTCGTGGTCTGGGCGGAGTCGACGATGATCAGGACGTCGGTCGAGAGCGTGCTCGTGTTGTTGAAGGTGGCGCGATCGATCGCGCCAACCCCCAACGCGTCGCCTGAGGCGCTGGCGCACTGACGGGCCGAACAGAGGGGCGCAGACAGCGCGAACGAAATGCTGGTGTCGACATTCTGAGGAGCCACCTCAACGCTGAGAGCCGTCAGCGGAGGCACCGTCATGCGGTACACGCGGTCGGGCCCGAAGGAACGTGCCGCGCAGTTCGTGCCTGCGTTGCGGTAGTCGTCAGTGAAGCCTGCGATCGATTCACCGGCCAGCGTGCCCGGCATGATGCTCACGGGCCCTTCACACCGATCGCCTTCGACGAAGTTCGCCGAGAGCGTGAAGTTACCCTGACCGGTGCTCGTGAAGCCCGAGACCACCAGATAGGTCGCGACGGCCACCATCGAGGTGTTCGTGTAGCTCACGCGCTCCGGGTCGTCGGCGCCCGCCAGGCACACGCGATTGGGATTTCCCGGAGCACCACACGACGACGGGTCGCCGACCAGGTTGATCACCGCGTCGAAGCCCGGGTTCGGCGTCACCACGACCGAGAGGGTTCGCCCGGGCGGCACGACGAACGCGTAGACGACGTCAGGCGTGTTGGGGCCGGTTCGCCGACAGGCCGTGCCGCCTTGCGGGTTGAACTCGTGGTTGCCGACGGCGCCGATCGTCGTGCCCATCACCGTCGTAGGAACGGTGAGGACGATCGGAGACTGGCAGCTCTCGCCCGGGCCGCCCGCCGAGCCACCGGCGAACCCGCCGGCCATGACGAAGCCGCCCGCGAAGGCGCCTCCGCCTGCGACGACGAAGCCTCCAGCAAAGCCACCCGCGAACGCGCCCCCGCCGCCACCGAAGCGAAGCGCCGTGCCGTCGACGCGGGAGCTGCCAGCGCCTGCAGCGCCGCCGGGTCTTGCGCCATCACGGCTGGCTCCGCCGCTTCCGCCACTTCCGACGATATATTCACCTACAAAAAAATGCAGCAAACCGCCTCTAATGTCGCCTGAATCTAAATTGTTTGTATATATCATGCCGTGATGATCGGATAAATCGCCCAACATTGATGGGTTTTGCAAATCGCTATCTACCATATATGCAGGCCAGTAAACGTCTTCTACACCGGGCATCCACAACCCTGAGATCGGAAGAGCA
>JBEOKA010000450.1:0-42782 GCA_040275325.1 Myxococcaceae bacterium
GATATGGGTGGCCGTCGTGTTCCGTGACGCTTTGCTGTTCGACCGCCCGAAGCGCCCGCCACCGGCCCCAGGCCCGAAGACGCTCGTCGAAGAGCCTGTCGCCCCAGAGCATGGCGTGCAGGTGCCGACGCAACGCCCGCTGAAGCACCTCGAAGGTGGTTGCTGCCGATCGCATCGGGACGGCCCGCAGAATCCGCTCGTCGAACACGCTCAACACGAAGCGACCGCGCCGTTCCCGCGGCCAGAAGTCGGCGAGCCCTCTCGGAACGGTCCCAACCCACGCGTCGCGAGCGGGCCAGACGGGAAACGGAACCCGTCGTGGAAGGTCTCCGCCCCACCAGCGGGCCCAGTTTCGCGCGAGCGCGTTCCGCTGGCCGATCGGCAGCTCGCGCAGCCGCGGCGCCCGAGCGATCACCTCTTCGCGGCCGAACGCGTACGAGAGCCACTCCATGCGCGTGGTGCGATCTTCCATCGGCACGACCGCGATTCGCCGCGCCCTGGAAAAGGCGCTGCAGACCCACCAGAGCTGAAAGCGTGACCACGCGCCCGAGCCAGCCCAGAAGTCGACCGTCTCTGCCGCCGGTGGCCTGCGGAACTTCATCGGCCATGGTGAAGGGCGACGCTCCATCGGCAGCGAACGCACGCCCATCGACTCGAGGCACGACGGCCCGATGTGCAGCGCGTCTGCCCAGCGATCATGGAGTCGGAGCGGTGTCTGCGGCGTGCCGAAGCTGAGTTCGTTCAGCACCGGCCAGGACGTCGCTCCGAACTTCATCCAGCTCGTGCTGCCTGACGTGCCTTGATGAGGGTGTCGTAGCTGCGCGACACGCCCTGGCTGACGATCAGCAGCTCTCCGATGTCGGGCGGCGTCATCTGATCGGGCCCGTTGTCGACGTAGAGGATGTGCACCGGCTTGCCGCGCACCAGCAGCGGCATCATCACCGCCGTCGTCGGGTAGCCGCCGCCGAGCATCTTGTAGAAGACCTCCATGCCCGGCGTGCGCTTCATCGGCCCGATGAAGTGACTGCGCAGATCGCGCACCATCTTCACCGAGTTGTCCTCCTTCAACGACAGGCCGATGCGCTGCACGCTCTGCTGCGTCACGCCCTTGCCCAGGCCCTGCCACCCCGTCACGAGATCGCCGCGCACCGACAGCAACAGCGCCCGCCGGAACTTGCCCTTCGCGAACCGCAGCACCGTGCGCGCGATGTCTTCGCGATCCTGGCTGGCCTGCAGCAGCTTCTGCGCCTCGGCGAAGTTCACCGCCGGCAGCTCGGGCTTCGGCACCACCAACGGCGGCGGCGGCTTCACGATCGCCGGCAGCTGATCGGTCGGAGCCTCGATGATCTCTCCTCCGATCACCGGCACGTCGTCTTCGATCACCGCGCCCTCGAGCACCTCTTCTTCCACCGGCGCCGCCGCCTGCGCGTACAGCGACGCGAAGTCGCCTTCGTTGATGAGATCGTCGACCGCCGCGAGCTTGGGATCTCCCGCGTTCTGCGCCTTCGTCGGACGCAGCGTGTTCATGTCGATCGGCCGCATCGGCCGAAACGCCTTCGCGTACTTCCGCAACAGCTGCGTCATGCGGAACTCGGGGATCACCACCTGCACCACCCGCTTGCCCGACTTGAACCCCAGCGCGTCGATCGCCTCGAGCTGCTGCTTGGGGTGCATGATCGCCAGCGTCAGCTTCGTCGCGTCGACCCGCATCGGCATCACGTCTTTGTCGTCGAAGAACGCGAGCTCGGTGATCGCCAGCGCCGCCGGGTCGGGCACCATCTCGCCCGACGCGAACGGAATGTTGTGTTGGCGCCCCAGCACGCGCGCGAGATCGGCCTCCTTCACGAAGCCCAGCTCGACCAGGTTCGTGCCCAGGCGGCCGCCGTAGACGACCTGCGTCTCGAGCCCCTCCTCGAGCTGCGCCTGGGTGATCAGCTTCTCTTCCAACAGCAGGCTTCCGAGTCGTGGCACGGCGCGGAAGATACACCCGACGTCGCGCTTGTGCGGAGGCGGATCTCCGATCACGCTCCCCGCATGCCCCGCTGGGTCGAACGACTGCGTCCACTGACTGGTGATGAGCGTCATCAACTCGAGCTGTGCCGCACGGTGGGCCGCGAGCTGCTGGTCGGTGAGCCGCCCGCCATGGTGCCCCTGCTGTTGATGTTCGGCGCCGATCGCGTGCATCCGGAGCACGTCATCGCGCTCCCCTCGGCCGAGAGCCCGCGCAGTCAGACCGTTCGGCACCTGAAGGAGCGCCTGCCACGTACATGGGCGCTGCTCCGCGGGGGCGAGCACGAGGGCACGCAGGGGCTGCTCGTCGATCTCGGTGATCGTCAGCGCGCGTTCGTGGTGCTGCTGGCCGGTGACGCCGAGCCCGTGGTGATCGATCTGCTCGTGAGCCCGCTGCGCATCGATCCCACCGACGCCGAGCTCGAGGCCATCGACGACATCGTCACCCGCGCGAAGGAGCTGCCGACCGGCTCCGTGCTGGCCATCGACGACGCCACCGGCCGCGAGACGCGCTTCGACCCGCGGCCCGAGACGCGCTCCCTCGGCCACCTGATGGATGAGGTGCAGCATGGGCTGATGGAGAGCGCGACCGACTTCAGGCTGTGCGGGGTCGGGCGTGGAGAGCTGCTGGCTGGCGTGACGACCGCCGGGCGGACCTGCACGTTCAGCGTGCGCGGTGGTGAGAGGGTGCTGCTCCACGCTCCGTCGCTCGGGGAAGACTGACCGCGGGGCTTGCAGGCGAGCCTTCGGGACAGCTAATGGCCCACCCGCCGTCCCACCCAGTACCCGTCGAGGAAAGAACGCATGTCATTGATCGTCATCACCGTCCTGCTGGCCATCGCGCTCATCGCGAGCCTGGCCTTCAACATGGGCTTCTTCGGAGCGAAGGCTGCTCCCGCGAAGTCGAGCTCCAACGAGGCCGCGCCCCGCAACGATCGCCGTGACGACGACAGCGCCGCCCGCGCCAGCAAGCTCGAGGGCGAGCTCGACAAGAAGAAGAAGGAACTCGACGAGGTCAAGAAGGCCCAGGCCGAGCTGAAGGACGAGCTCAAGGCCGCCAAGAAGAAGCTCTTCGACCAGCGCGAGACCGAGAAGGCCGGAGACGATCTCGTCAAGGCCCGCGCCGAGGTCGAGCGCCAGGCCTCCATTCAGCTCGAGTCGACCCGCCAGGAGCTCAGCAACGCCCTCGCCGAGGTGCAGCGCCTGAAGAACGAGGTCGAGCTGCGCGGGAAGAAGCGCGCCGAGCAGCCGAAGCCCACCGAGGCCGTCGAGGCGAAGGCTGAAGAGAAGCGTGAGCCGCCTCCGCCCGTGCAGCGCGTGATCCGCGAGCTGTCCGAGGCCGAGAAGGAGAAGATGAACCGCCTCGAGCAGCAGTCCGCTCAGGACAAGAAGAAGGCCATCGAGCTCGCCGCTGAGCTGCGCAACGTGAAGGCCCGCATCGAGCGCGAGAAGCGTGAAGCCCGCCGCGTGTACGAGGAAGGCAAGCTCGCCCGCGACAAGTTCCGCGCCGTCGAGATTCGCCTGAACCGCACCCTGCTCGAGAGCGACCTGCTCAAGCGCGCCATCTCTGACCTCGAGAAGAAGACCGGCACCAAGGCCGAGAAGGTCACCCTCACCGCCGAGGAGCTCGCCGCCAGCGATCAGACGATGCGCGAGAAGCACAACGCCGAGGACAAGGCGTCGGAAGAGGCCATGGCCAAGCTCGAGGCTGCCGAGGCGACGACCCTCGACGCTCCGGCCGCTGATGCCGCGACCGCGACCGGTCCTGTGACGCCCGCGACCGAGACGCCTGCTCCGACCACCACGCCGACGGCCTGAGTTCCGGCTGAACGTTCACCTCGACCCGGTCTCCCTCGCGGCGGCCGGGTCGTCGTGTTTTCAGCGCCCCAGCGAGTCGACGAAGCGAAGGCCGGCCTCGAGGTCTTTCAGGCGTTGCGGCGAGAGCGTGCCGATGCGAGCGCCCAGCCGGGTGCGTGGAACGGTCGTCGTGTGCGCGACGATCACGCTCTGCTTCGGCAGGCCACCCTCGCCGGCTTCGAGCAACACGTTCCCCGGCGCTTTGGCCCGCTTCAGGTTCGAGGTGATCATCGCCACCAGCGCGGTCGACTCCGTCACCTCGAGCAGCACGTGCGGGTGCGAGATGTCCGGCGCGTCGACCGCCAGCCACACGACGTCTCCGCGCGTCACTTCGCTTCGACCGCCTCGCGCACTTTTCGCTCGAGCTCCGTCGGAGACACGATGCCGCTGTACGCCGCGATCACCTGCCCCGAGCGATCGAACAACACCCGCGCCGGCAGCTCCCGAATCGGCCCGAACGGCGTCTGCCCACTGCGCAGGCGATCGTCTCCCACCAGCACCGGGTAGCGGAGTTTGTACTCCTCGGCGAACGGCTCGAGCATTCGCCGCCCGTCGAGATCCATTCCCACCAGCACCTGCTTGAAGCCCTTCGACCCGAAGTCGCGCTCGAGCTTGTCGAGGGTGGCGAGATCCGTCAGGCACGGGAAGCACCACGTCGCGATGAACGTCACCAACACCACGTTGCCGTTCAGCGCCGCGCGATCGAACCAGACCGTGCCCACCACGTCTTGCGGCAGCGTGCCCACGAAGACGTCTCGATGCGGCAGGCCCGTCGCCGTGTGCGCGCAACCCGAGAGGAGCAGCAGCCACGCCCAGCGCGTCACACCTGCCCCGCGTCGACCGCCTTCTGACAGTTCCGGCACAGGCCGTAGAGCTCCATCTTGTGCGACGTGACGCGAAACCCGTGCTTCTTCGCCACGAGATCCTGCAGCTGCTCGATGCGATCGTTCTCGAACTCGATGATCGTGCCGCACCGCGTGCAGATCAGGTGATCGTGGTGCTCACGCCCGATCGCCGGCTCGTAGCGCGTCTGGCCGTCGCCGAAGTTCTGCGCGTGCGCCAGGCCGCTCTCTCCGAGCAGCTTCATCGTTCGGTACACCGTCGCCACCGACACGCGGCGATCGTGCTCGCGAACCCGTGCCCACAGCTGCTCCACCGAGAAGTGGCCTTCGAGCTGGAAGAACGTCTCGAGGATCAGGTGACGCTGCCGCGTCGACTTGAGCCCCTTGTCCTTCATGAAGCGCTCGATGATCACCTGCCGCCCGGCGCGGTCGGGCATCGTCATGGGAAGCGTTCCTTCCACTTCGCGCGATCGGTCCCGAGATCCGCGCCCGCGTTCAGGCGCACCAGAGCGTCGTGCGCCGCTCCACGCACCACCTCGGAGGGATCGTCGAGCAGCTCCACCAGCTTCGGAGCCTCGGCCGTCGCCTGCCGATAGCCGATCACCTCGGCCGCCAACGCCCGCACCCGCGTGTCGCGATCGCTCAGCAACGTCGCGGGGGAGAGCACCTCCACCGGCTGAACCACCTGCGGCAAGAGCAGCAGCATGAAGAACATCGCCGCTACGCCGATCTGCGAGAACGCCTTGAACGCCGAGTACCGCTTCGCCGCCACCAGCGACAACCGGTAGGCCGCAAAGCCGATCGCGAACAAGAGGAAGGCCCACGGCGCCACCCGGCTGACCGGCTCCGGTGCGGTCGAGGTGCGCTGGGCCCAGAAAGCCAACAGGGCAGACCCCACGAGGAGGGCGTAGAGGATCAGCGGCAGAATGGGCCGAACCTTCATGCCAGCCACGTTCGGCTCTTCGCTGGTCGGTGGTGTGAGCGGTTGAGCGTTCATTGACACCTTGTGGTGGAGGCTTATAGCCACCCGCGAACCAAAGGGCAGGCATGAGTGGCTGGAAACGAAAGCGGCACCCGGACGATGTACCGACGCCAATCGCCGTGGCGGTGGCTGATTTCTGTCGACGCGCCAAGGCGCCCGCGTCTCCCGCGCTCGTTCGCGAAGCGCTCGCGCTGCTGACCGACGAGCAGGACGCGAAGGTGCGCAGCATCACCGACGCCGAGCCGAAGGCGATTCCCCTCGGGCCGTTCGCCGTGGTCGATCTCGTCAAGGGCACTCCGGTGAGCACCGCCGCCGAGCGTCAGGGCTCCGGGTACTACGAGATGGCCCGCGTCGCCTCCGAGGATGACGAGGTCGACGACACTCCGCCGCCTGCGAAGGCCCCTGCGCCACGACCCTCTGCTCCCAAGCGACCGGCGAAGGAGCCCCGCGAGCGCAAAGTGCGCCTCACCGTCGCCGAGCGCATCGCGCCCAGGAAGCGCGTGCCGGGCCAGCAGCCGTCACGGCCCAGGCCACAACAGCCGCTGCCGGGCACCGCCTTCCTCCCGAAGCGAAACCTGCCCGCGCCACGTGGAAGGTTCACCCGCCTCGACTCCTCGCGCAGCACCTACGAGGCGCTGCTCAAGGTCGAGTCGCGAGAGGCCCTCACCGCCATCGTCGAGCAGTCGGCTACGCGCTTTCACGTCTTCCAGACGCTGGAGACTGGCTACTCCGGCCGCGCAGGCGCGCCGCTCACCGTCGCCGATGTCGAAGGCGCCCTCACCCGCCACCAACTGCTCGCCGTCATCGAGAAGAAGGAGCGCGAGAAGGTGCTCTCGGCGCTCACCGAGGCCCGCGGCTCCGGCCCGATCGCGGCGAAGGAGCTCGGCATCAAGATCGGCGAGCTCGACGGCCTGGTTCAGGATCTTCGCCTCAAGCGTGAAGCCGCGCAGATCAAGGAGCGCTTCGTGCGTGAAGCGCTCGACCCCGCCAACCTCTCCCTGCGCCTCACCCTGCTCGGCCGCCAGCGCTACCTGGTCGATCTGCAGATGGAGAAGCGCTTCATCGACGCCCTCACCCGAGACGTCACGAAGCTGCTCGACGACTCCGCCGAGGCCGCCACCACCGTGCACGAGCTGGTGATGCTCACCGCGAAGAAACACGCCCTGGTGCCCGACTTGTTGAACCGCGCGGTCGACCGTCTGGGTCTCACGCGCCGCTACACGAGGTAACTCCCGCCATGCCCATCTACGAATACCGATGTCAGAAGTGCGGTCACGATCTCGAGGTCATGCAGAAGATCTCCGACCCCGCCCCGGTGAAGTGCCCGTCGTGCGGCGCTGACAACAGCTTCGAGCGCCTCGTCAGCAAGACCAGCTTTCAGTTGAAGGGCGGCGGCTGGTACTCCGATCTGTACTCGTCGAAGAAGGACGGCAGCGGTGGTGGCGGCGCGTCCTCGTCTTCGTCTTCATCTTCTTCTTCGTCGTCGTCTTCATCGTCGACCTCCACCGCAGCCGCGCCCGCGTCGGGCAGCTCGACTGGCAGCGGCTCGTCGGGTGGCTCGTCGGGCAGTGGTGGATCGACGCCTCCAGCCTCGAGCGCCGCGTGAAGTGGCTCTCGGGCGCGATGCTGTTGCTGAGCGCGTGCGCGACGTCGCAGGTCTTCGTGCCGCCCGATCAGGCCTCGGCGCTCCAGCGCTCGTACACCGGCGAGGAGCGCTTCATGCGCATCGCCTTCCACGGCACCCCGTTCTTCGGTGACTCGACCAAGAAGCTGCTCTCGCCCGTCAGCCCCGACCAGCTGCGCCTGCTCAACAACCCCGACGGCTCCGCCGTCAGCCCCGGCCCCTCGGAGCGCGTGTTCCCGCCCGGCACGCCCGTTCGCATTCTGAAGATCGAGTTCCCCACCGCCTACGCGATGAGCGAGCGCGTGCTCTACACACCCCGCACGCTGGCCTGGGTGTACCTCGACGTCGCCGGCGCCGCGAAGCAGAGCCCGCCCTTCGTGCTGGTGCTGCGCCCCGGCCTCAAAGACGAGAACGAAGTGAAGACCGAGGTCGATCGCTACCTCTCGAAGGACGATCCCAGGCCGATGCTCGAGGGCTTCAGCGAAGCGGTGCGCACTGCCATCGCCGAGAAGAAGGCGATCGTCGACATGCCCGCGGACGCGCTCGAGATGGCGTGGGGCTACCCCGAGCGCAAGAAGCTCGAGCTCGACGGCAACGTGAAGCAGGAGACCTGGAGCTACGCCGACGGCAAGAAGATCGCCGTGCTGCGCGATGGCCGGGTGACGCTGCTGAAGTGAGTCGGAAGCACGCCCGGCGGGACTCGAACCCACGACCCCCGGCTTAGAAGGCCGGTGCTCTATCCAGCTGAGCTACGGGCGCGTACTTCTTGAAGAGAACTTCGAGTCGGGGTGGCCGGATTCGAACCGACGACCTTCTGCGCCCAAGGCAGACGCGCTACCAAACTGCGCTACACCCCGTTGGTGTGGGCGGGCCTTCTGGCCCACCTCCGGGTGACGCGCAAGCGTTGGAATCACTGACCTGCCCGCGATCAACGTGAGTCGAACCGGGGACTTGTGTGAGGCCCTGTCTTTGACCAAGTTCGCCAAAGCATGCGTTGTGGCCGGGCCGGCCCTCTTGCAACGTACGCTGGTGATGCCGATGCCCCTGCCTCGAAGCGTAACGGTGCTCGTGCTGGCCGTGTTGTGTGGTTGCCCCAAGCCGGTCGACCCGCCCGTCGAAGAGATTCCACCGCCGATGGCGGAGTGTGACGGGGTCGCCGATCGCGTGCCGATGCGCCTGCTGACGCGCGCGGAGTACGACTACACGATCGCCGATCTGCTGGGCGACGAGACGAACCCCTCGAGAGACTTCCCGCGCGAGCCCATCGTTCACGGCTTCGACAACGACGCGAAGTCGCTGATCGTCAACGACGAGAACGTCACCCGGTACCTCGAGTCGGCCGAGAAGATCGCCGCGGGCGTCGTCGCCACTCGTCGCTCCCGCGTGGTGCCGTGCTCGACGACCGACTCCGCGTGCGCCGATCAGTTCATCACCGGTACCGGCCGCCGCCTCTTCCGCCGCACCCTCACCGTCGAGGAGCGCGCGTCGTTCAAGGTGTTCTTCAACCAGGTGCAGGCCTCGCCGGGCGCCACCTTCGACACCGCCGTCGAGTGGACGCTTCAGGTGATGCTGCAGTCGCCGCAGTTCCTCTATCGGTTCGAAGAGGGCGCGACTCCGCCCAGCAAGTGGGACATGCGAACGCCGCTGCTCGGGCCCGAGCTGGCGTCGCGGCTGTCGTATTTGCTGTGGGCGTCGGCTCCAGATGACGCGCTGCTCGATGCGGCAGAAGCCGGAACCCTCGCTGACCCCGCCGTGCTCGAGGCCCAGGCCCGCCGCATGGTGATGGACCCCAAGGCCATGCGCGGCCGCATGCGCTTCCTCTCGCTGTGGCTGCGCACCGAAGACATTCCGCGCCTCAGCAAGGACCCCGCGAACTACCCGACCTTCACGCCGCAGCTCGCCGCCGCCTGGGAGCAGTCGCTCAACCTCTTCCTGCGCGACATCATGACGAACGACGGCACGCTCAAGGGGCTGTTGACCAGCGACCGCCTGTACGTGAACAACCTGATGGAGTCGTACGCGAACCGCAGCGGCCTCAACGCCGACTTCACCGCGGTGGCGATGCCTCCCACGCAGCGCCTCGGCCTGCTCACCCAGCCCGGCTTGCTCGCCCGCCTCGCTTCGCCCGATCAGTCCTCACCGATTCGCCGCGGCATCTTCGTGCTCGACAAGATCATGTGTCAGCCACCTCCGCCGCCGCCCGCGGGCTTCAACCCCGTCGCGCCCGCTCCGAACACCGGCCTCACCACCCGAGAGCGCTTCAAGCAGCACTCGGTCGATCCCAACTGCGCCGGCTGCCACGCGCTCATCGACCCGGTCGGGTTTGGCTTCGAGAACTACGACGCGCTGGGCGGGTACCGAACCACCGAGAACGGCCACCCCATCGACGCCACGGGCCGGGTGTTCTCGAAGACCGACGACACGCTCGGAGGCCCGTTCAACGGCGTCATCGAGCTGTCGCAGAAGCTGGCGCAGTCTCGCCAGGTGCACGACTGCGTGGCCGCGGAGTGGATGCGCTTCGGCATGGGGCGCGGGCTGATGGCTGGTGACGCGTGCAGCCTCAAGCAGGTGCAGGACAAGTTCATGACGTCGCAGGGCCGGTTCGACGACTTGCTGGTGGCCATCATCATGAGTGACACGTTCCGCACGCGTCCGGCGGGGGTTGCGCGATGAAGCGCCTGAACCGACGAACCGTTCTCAAGGGCGCCGGCGGCATTCTCGTCGCCCTGCCCCTGTTGCCCGACGTCGCGCGCGCCGATGGTGGCGCCGTGCCCAAGCGCTTCATCGGCTCGTACGTGCCCAACGGCGTCTTCACGCCCCAGTGGTTCCCCACCGCGGGCGCCAACGAGCAGACCTTCACGCTCGGAGCGATTCACCAGCCGCTGGCGCCCTACAAGGACAAGTGCCTGTTCGTGCAGGGCATCGACATGAACGTGGCCATTCAGGGCACGGGCGAGATGCACCAGCGCGGCCTGGGCGCGTTGCTCACCGGCGCGAAGCTGAACAGCGGCACCTTCATCGGCAACGACGGCAGCTCGGCCGGCTGGGCGAAGGGCAAGTCGATCGATCAAGAGCTCGTCGCGATGATCGGCCAGACGTCGGTGCCCAGCCTGCAGCTCGGGGTGAACGCGCAGGAGCGCGATGTCTCGGGCGTCATGAGCTACGGCGGTGATGCACAGCCGCTGCTCCCGCAGAACGACCCGGCCGTCACCTTCCGCAACCTGTTCTCGGGCACCACTGGCGGCCCGATGCTCGATGAGGTGCAGAAGCGCCGGAAGTCGGTGCTCGACGCGGTGCTCGATCAGATCGCCGTCGTGAAGCGCCGCATGGGCGCCGTCGATCAGGCCCGCCTCGACGCGCACTTCACCAAGGTGCGTGAGCTCGAGACGCGCGTGACGGCCCTGCCGCCCGGCGCTTGCCCCACCCCGATGGCTCCCGGTGCGATCGACCCGCTGCAGGAAGCGAAGATGCCCGAGGTCGCCAAGCTGCAGCTCGACCTGCTGCTGCTCGCGTTCCAGTGTGATCTCACCCGCGTAGCCACCATCATGTGGAGCGACGCCAAGAACCACCGCGGCATGTCGTTCCTCGGCATCAACTCGTCGATTCACAACATCACGCACTACGGCGACGGAGACATGGGCCGCCTGAAGCTGATCGATCGTGATCGCTGGCAGATGCAGCAGTTCGCCTACATTCTCGAGGGCCTCAAGAACATCACCGACGCGAACGGCACGACGCTGCTCGACAACACGCTCGTCTTCCAGGGCAGTGACGTCTCGCGCGGCAACGTGCACTCGCATGACGACATGCCCCACCTGATCGCCGGTGGCGCCGGTGGCTGGCAGATGGGCCGCTTCGTTCGGTTCGGAGGCCAGCAGCACAACAACCTGCTCGTCTCGATCCTGCGTGCCTTCGGTGGTCAGCACACGACGTGGGGAGATCCCGCGTTCTGTACCGGCGCCTTGCGCGGGCTCTGACGAGTCACTGCCGACGGCGGAGCAAGGGCACGAAGGCCAGCAGCATGAGCGCCTCGCCGGTCGAGGTGCAGCCACAGCCCGAGCCTCCACGAATGGAGCCCGTTCCACCGGTGCCAGCGTCGGCAATCGTGACGCCTGCATCGGCGCCGGCGTCTGGCGTCGGTTGAACCCCAGCGTCGGGCTCGTCGATCGGTTGGTACCGCACGCCGTCGCTCAGCACTTCCGACGAGGCGCCTGAGGCTCCACGAGCGCGCACCGCGAAGACGTAGCGGGCTCCCGGCCGCAGCATGCTCGCGTAGTCGACACGGGTGACGTCGGCGCCGACGGGAATGAAGGGGTTGCCCGGCACGGTCGGGTGCCTCGTCAGCGGCGTTCCACCAGCGGTCAGCAGCGCCCACTCGTAGCCGGTCGCGCTCGGCACCGCGTCCCATTCGGCGGTGAGCACAGCGGGCCTCGTCGACTCATCGATGTCGCCAGCATCGGGCCGCCGGGAGTCGATCTCGCGCACCTCTCGGGGTGGCGAGAAGCGCTGAGGCCCGATGCCGTAGAGGAAGCCGTCGGCCGCGGTGACGAGCAGCTCCTGCTTGCCGTCGCCGTCGAGATCGCCGGTGACCGTCTCTCCGACCGGCGCGCGGAGGTTGAGGGCCCACAACACCGGCGTTCCCGGCGCGCAGGCGTCGATGGCGTAGAGGAAGCCGTCGGTGCTGCCGATGAGGATCGCGGACTGGCCCGGCCACAGCGCCTGCATCGCCGTCGCGTTGCCCAGAGAGCCGGAGATCACCCCTGCATCGGAGACCTCAGCCTCGCTCGAGAACTTCTGACCGCGGGCGAGCACGACGTGGGCGCGCTCCACACCGGTCTGAGCGTCGATCAGCACCAGCTCGGGAGACTGAAAGCCCGCGTTCGCGATCACGAGGCCGCTCGGGCACGAGAGCGTCGCGGCGAAGGCGGAATAGAAGCGCTGCGGCAGGGTCACGCTCCAGGTGGCTGGCGTCGCCATCGTGGGCGGCGTCGTCAACGCGACCCCTTCGAGCGCGTGGTAGCTCGCCGTGCCGATCGTGGTGATGGGTCCCGCCTTGCCGCGCACGACGACGGGCATGATCGAGTGGGTAGCGATGGTCGAGCCGTAGAGCCGGCCGTCGACGCCGCCATGGAGCCACAACGAACCACGCAGACTCGCGATCACGTCGTCAGCGCCGTCGCCGTCGAGATCGTCGATCGAGACGTAGCCCTGCCCGCTCCCTGCCGTGATCATGGGTGTGCTCGACCACGAGAGGCCGCTGGAGCCGATGGTGACCGCGCGGCCGTCACCCGTGCTCGCGTTGAACTGCGTGAGCGCGAACCGAACGCCTGCATCGCTGAACATCGGCGTGGGATCAGACGCGGCGCTCCAGTTGGGCTGGCCGGGAATTCGGAACTGATCGATCAGCTCGGGAGACCGACCGACGAGCACGTCGCCCTCGAGCGCGACGAGGAGCTCGCGCGAACCGTTGCCGTCGAGATCGAGCGCCACGGGAAACGTCGCGCCCGGCCAACTCCACACCTCCGTCGGCTCGGAGACGAGGCTCGCCATGCGTGCGTCGAAGCGATTGAGGCGACCCACCGAGTCACGAACGATGATCTCGTCAGCGCCGGCATCGAAGCGCGCGGTGATGGGCACGTGCCCGAGCCCACGAGGCCCGGAGTACGAACCACCCGTTCGAATGCCCGGCTGCGGCAGCTCTCCGTCTGAGAAGTTGATCGGCTGCAGCTCGGGGTTGATGGCCACGAGGTAGCCGTCGGAGCGCGCGAAGAGCAGCCCCTCGGCCGCTCCCGAGAGGTTGCGATGGGCCGAGACGCCGCGAAGCCCGACGCCCGGCGGAATCGGCAACGAGTGCACCACCGCCGGCATCGCGCCCAGCGACCACAGCTCGAGCGTCTGATTGCGGAAGAGCACGAGCCCACGAGCGGTTCCGATCGGCAAGGTCGCCCACTCGATGCCGGTGTTCACCGCCCGACGAGAACGGCGATCCATCATCGTCAGCAATTGGCCCGACGGAAGCGCGAAGACGGGAGTCGGAAAGGCGCCAGCGAGCGTCGTGAACCGATAGCCGCGAACGCCGCTCGAGCTGCTCGTCACCAGCGTCGGCCGCTCGGCTGCCGACAACTGCAGCACCGCGACGAGCTGTTCATCGTCAACACGCGCCTTCACTTGCCCCGTCAGTACGTCGAACACGTACGACGTCGTGCGCCCACCCTCGATGAAGGTGGAGATCACCTCGGGCGTGCCGTCTGAGTCGAGATCGCTGCTCAGCCGAAGCGGGAACGGGTGACGATCAGTGGCGAGATCAGTCACGCCGCGCTTCCACTCGAGCTTCAGGCGATCAGCCACGACGCGGGAGCGATCGAACGTCATCACGAACAGCGCGCGTGAGTTGATCGATGCGTCGTACGAGTTGTTCGTCGCGGCGAGAACCGCCTTCCGGCCTCCGCTCAAAGGCGCGAGCTCGGTGCGCATGACGCCGTAGGGAATCGAGAAGCCGATGTCGAAGCCGGGGTCGGTGGCGCCCGAGGCGATCGCGGCGCCGGTGCGGCCGTCGTAGGCGTAGACCCGGCGAATCGCGAACGTGAGGATCTCGGGCTGGCCGTCGCCGTCGAGATCGGCCACCACGTCAGCGGCGCCGCAGTAGTACTCGCGGTTGGCGGGCAGCTCCCACAGGCGCCGGCTGCCGTCGTCGATCTCGGGCCCGAAGCCGTTGGCGAAGTGCCAGGCCATGGCGCGCGGCTTTCCGTTCACGCTGCCGCACGCGTTGTCGGCGGCGTAGAGATCGTCGAGCCCGTCACCGTCGAGATCGGCGAGTCGCACGGCGCCGACGACGGTGCCGAAGGTGCCGGGAGCCATGCGCCAGCGCAGCGCGCCCGTGCGGACGTCGAAGATGCCGAGAAAGGCGTTCTCCCCCGTGACGACCAGCTCCTTCGCGCCGTCACCGTTCAAGTCGGCGACGTGAACGATGGTGCCGACCGCCAGCGGAGGTGTCTCCCAGACGACGGTGTCATCAGGCCGCTTCGCCACCAGCTTGCCGCCCGCGATCAGCACCACCTCGGAGGAGCCATCACCATCGAGATCGATCGCGACCTGCTGCTCACCGCCGAGCTCGCCTCCGAGGTAGCGGCGCCACGTCACGGCTGGAGTCCGGAGTTCGGCCGGCTCGCTCGTGACCGCCGTGCGCCGATTGTCCCGCCGCGCCATGGGCCAGTCGGCGAAGGCGATGGTGCTGACGAGAACGAGCGCGACGAGGGCAGAACGCATGACGGCAGAACACCCGAGCGTTCGTCCCTGCGCAACCGGTCGCGAGGACGTCCCCGCACGCCGAATCGAGCCGTCGCTGCAGGGCTTGCTTCTGGGCTGGGCGGCTCCCGTCCGTCGGGGTCCCGCCGCACCGTCAGCGCCCTCGCCTCCGCCTGAGCGCGCTCACGACCTCGTCGGCGTTGAATCGATGCGCAGATTGCTCAGTACGCGACGTAGGCCGGCCGCGTGCGCTCGTTCCATTTGCGAATCGACGGTCGCAGCCAGTTCGCCTCGACGTAGGCATTCACCTTCTTCGGCAGCAGATCGCCGTTCGCGTTCAGCCGCTGCAGCATCATCGCGAGATCGGCATCGGCGAGACACCACTGGGGAAACAGCGTGGTCCGATCGTCTCGAATGAGCCGATCGCAGGCCGCCAACAATCGCGCGACCGCCTTCTGTCCGGCGAGCGAGAGCGGCTTGGTCGTGTGCTCGTACCAGACCGTGTACGTCGAGCGCTCTTCACGAATCGGCATCAGATCGCTGCGCACCCACGCCATCACCTCGCGGCAGATCGCGCGCTCCTTCAGATCCTCAGGAAACAGCCGCGGGTACTTGGGGAACGGGAACGTCTCTGCGAGGTACTCGGCGATCGCCTGCGACTCGGCGAGCCAGAAGTCACCGTGCTGCAGCGCGGGAATGCGACCCGTGTGCGCCTGGTACGTCGAGGTCTGGTGCTCCTTCTTCGGCAGCGACACCTCTTTCACCGTGTACGGCAGGCCCTTCTCTTCGAGCGCGACGAAGGCCGAGAGGGCGTAGGGCGAGATCCAGTGGGTGTCGACGTAGAGAGTCAGGGAGTCCATGGACGCGCACCTTCGTGAGGGCGGCCCGCGACGTCAAGGCTCCCAGCTTCGCAGCCACGCCAGGTACTCGTCGTGAAGCGACGCACCGGAGAGAAACACGAAGGTGCGGCCGCTGCCGACGATTCGATCGCCCGAGGTGAGGGCACCGTCGTGGTGACGACCGATGCCGGCCCAGCCCGCACCGAGCGGCCGCAGCGGCAGGCCCCACGCGAAGTCCTTGCGGCTGCGCGACAGGGGCAGCGCGGCGCCGGTCTCGAGATCGATCAGCAGCGCGTCGTGCTCCTCCGACACCCACCGGGCGTTGTCGAAGAGAAGCTCACGAACGGTCTGCCCACCGATCCACGTGCCACCGAGGACGAACCGGGTGCTGGGGTGTCTTTGCAGCAGCGCACGCAGCTCTTCCGCCCGCCCCGTCAAGCGCGTGCCCTCGAAGTCGATGGTCTTCCACCCGCTCGCGACGAGCAGGTCGACCAGCGGGCCGAGCGGCCCGAGCGGATCAGCCAGGTGCAGCCGAATCGTGTGGGCCTTCGGAGGCCGGTTCCTCAACGCCATCAGCGAGGCCGATGGCACGGCCGCGCTGAACTCGAGCCCCACCACTCTCAACGTCTTCGGCAGCACCGCGAGCACGCCCTCGAGCCGCGCGGCCGACTCGGTGCCGTTGCACTGCAGCGTCAACCGTGAGGTGGCGCCAAACTGCGGGCCGGCGAAGGCTCGCGCCAGGCGAATGCTCTCAGAGGCGTCGCGGGGCCCGAGCCAGATGCTGCACGAGACGACGTAGCCGCACTTCCACACGAGGTGATCGTTGCGCAGCTCTCCCAGCCGGTGCCGCTGCCGTCGAATCGCCGCGTAGTCGCCGATGAGATCGGGGTCGTTGGTGCCGTGCTGCAGCTTCAGCTCGTACGCAGCCATCAGCGCGTGCGGCGCCTCGTGCTCGATCAGCCAGTCGCCCAGCACGTGCCAGCGGGCTTCGTCCCACGGAGCCTCGGCGACGGCGTCGAGCAGCTCGAAGGGCTCGGTCTGGGTCTGGGGGCTCGCCTGCTCGACGAGCTGAAACACGAGCGAGGCCGAGAGCGCGATGCGATCGCCCAGCACGAGCTCGAGCGACCCCGCGCCGCGCATGGCCTCACCGTTCACCCGAATCGTGCCGGAGTGCCCGAAGTGCGTGAGCGACCACGAGCCGTCTTCGACGATGAAGCCGCAGTTCTTCCGGCCACCCCACCCGTCAGCGCAGAAGCCGTCCCACGCCCAGGGCTCGACGCGCACCACGATCTCGCAGGCGCGATCGATGCCGATGCTGAAACGGCCGGACTTGCAAGGATACGAGCGGCCCCCGCCGGGAAAGTCGACGGAGACCCCCGACGGAGCCGAGATGAGCGTCAGCGCGAGACCCGACACGCCTGACTTCGTACTGCGTCAGCAGGTCAGACGTCGATCTCGTCGACGTCGCCTGCGCGCTCCATGATGAAGTTGAACCGCGCCGAGACGTCACGACCCATCAGCTCGTTGATCGTCTTGTCGGTCTCGAGCTCATCGTCGACCGACACCTTCAGGGCGATGCGCTTCTTCGTGTCGAGCGTCGTCTCTTTCAGCTCGTCGGCGGTCATCTCACCGAGGCCCTTGAACCGCATGATGTTGGGCTTCGCGTTGCCCTTCACCTTCTCCTTGATGATGCGGTCGCGGTGCTCTTCATCGAGCGCCCAGTACGTCTCTTTGCCGATGTCGACGCGGTAGAGCGGCGGCTGGGCGATGTACACGTGGCCGCCTTTGATGAGCGGGCGCATGTGCCGGTAGAAGAACGTGAGCAGCAGCGTCGAGATGTGCTGACCGTCGGCGTCGGCGTCCATCATCAGGAAGATCTTGCCGTAGCGCAGGCGCGAGAGATCGATCGCGTTGCCCAGGCCGCAGCCGAGTGCGCTGGCGATGTCCTGCAGCTCCTTGTTCGACGACACCTTCTCGCCCGAGGCCTGCTCGGCGTTGAGCACCTTGCCGCGCAGCGGAAGAATCGCCTGCGTCTTGCGATCGCGCCCCTGCTTCGCCGTGCCACCTGCGGAGTCACCCTCGACGATGAACAGCTCGCTCTCACCGGGGTCGGCCGACGCGCAGTCAGACAGCTTGCCGGGCAGGCTGGTGCGGTTGACCGGGCCCTTGCGCGAGACAGCCATGCTCGCCGCTCGTGACGCTTCACGCGCCCGTGCCGCGAGGATGATGCGCGCGATGATCGCCTCGGCGATCGTCTTGTTGTCGTTGAGCCACTTCTCGACGGCGGGCCGCACCACGTTGTCGACCTGGCCCTGAACCTCGGGGTTGTTGAGGCGCTCCTTCGTCTGGCCCTGGAACTGCGGCTCGACGACGTAGGCCGAGATGATGCACAGCATGCCCTCACGAATGTCTTCGGCGGTGAGGGTCACGCCCTTGGGCGTCAGGTTGTGCGTCTCGATGTAGTTGCGCACGGCCTTCACGACGCCCGACTTCAGGCCGTTCTCGTGGGTGCCGCCGCTCTTCGTCGGAATGCCGTTGACGTAGCTCTTCACGAACTCGTCGGTCGCCTCGGTCCACACCATCGCGAGCTCGAGGCGAATGCCGTTGTCGTGGGCCTTGTAGAAGGGCTGCGTGCCCGCGGGCACCATCGCCTTCTGGCGCTCGGTGACGAGCTTCTCGATGTACTCGGCGATGCCGCCGTCGTGTTTGTAGGTGGCCTCGACCTTCGGCGACTGGGTCTCGTCGATGAAGACGACCTCCATGCCCTTGTGCAGGTAGCTCTTGGCCTCGAGGCGCTCG
This sequence comes from Myxococcaceae bacterium, assembly GCA_040275325.1. GTDB lineage: Bacteria > Myxococcota > Myxococcia > Myxococcales > Myxococcaceae > Xiheimicrobium. The sequence continues at coordinate 18,199 of JBEOKA010000450.1, forward strand.
CGGATCGTCTCGGTGTCGAACTTGAGCTTGGGCCCGAAGATCTCGGCGTCGGGCGTGAAGGTGATCGTGGTGCCCGTGCCGCGCACGTTGGCGCCGGCCTTCAGCTTCGTCTTCGGCACGCCGCGCGCGTAGGTCTGCTCGTGCAGCTTGCCCTCGCGCTTGATCTTCACCTCGAACTCGCTCGAGAGCGCGTTCACCACCGAGCTGCCGACGCCGTGCAGACCGCCGGAGTGCTCGTAGTTGCCCGCCTTGAACTTTCCGCCCGAGTGCAGCGTGGTGAGGATCACCTCGACCGCCGGCTTCTTGTACTTGGGCATGATCGACACGGGAATGCCGCGGCCGTCGTCGGTCACCGTGACGCGCTGCCCGCCCTTGTGAATCGTCACCTCGACGCGGCTGGCGTGGCCGTTCATCACCTCGTCGACCGAGTTGTCGACGATCTCCCAGAGCAGGTGGTGGTAGCCGTCGAGGCCCGTGCCGCCGATGTACATGCCCGGCCGGGTGCGAACGGGCTGCAGGCCTTCGAGTACTTCGATTTCGTCAGCGTCGTACTTGCGGTTGGCAGCCATCGATCACTTCTCCTTCTTGTCGGTCTCGGGGAGCACGACGATCAGCGGCGAACGCACGACCGTCTTCACGGAGTCTTTCTTCGACATCTCTCGGCCTTTGCCTGCGCGGCTGGTGACTTCGTACTTGCCGGGCGACAGCGTCAGGGTGCGGCCCTTGCCGGTCTCGAGCGAGATGCTCTCGTCCTTGCGGGCGGTGCAGAGGAATGCGGCGACCTCATCGTCGGGCTGCACCTTGATGACGGTGACGCCCTTGCCCGGGCCGGCGAGCTCGTTCACCTCGTTCGCCTTGCAGACGAGCGCGAACGTCTTCTTGGTGACGACCGCGAGCAGATCCTTCTCTTCGCAGGGCATCACGCCGATGAGTTCGTCACCGGTGGGCGGCCTGGCGTAGCGGCGGCCGGCGCGGGTCGAGACCTCGGCGTGCGGCGCGAGCACGAACCGAAGCCCGAAGCCGCGCTTCGAGACGGCGATCAACTTCTCGGGTTGCGGCAGGCGCTTGTCGAGGGTGACAGCACCGACGATGCGCTCGCCGTCGTCGAACTTGAACAGCTTCTGCACGGGGTCGCCGTAGCCAGTCGACGCCGGAATGTCGTTGAAGCGCGTGCAGTACGCGGTGCCGAGGTTCGAGAAGAAGACGACGTTCGACTTGAGCGAGCCCGAGAGCACGGCCATCAGCTCGTCGCCCTCGCGCATGCGGGTCGTCGTCGGGTCCTTCAGCTCGCGAACGCGCTTCACCCAGCCGTCGCGCGTGATCACCACCTGCGCGTCTTCGTCCGAGATGAAGGCCTCTTCGTTGTACTCGACCTCTTCGACCGCACCGCCGATCTTCGTGCGCCGCTTGTCGCCGTACATCTTCTGCAGCTCGAGCAGCTCGTCACGCACGGTGTTCCACAGCTGCTTCTCGCTCTTGAGCAGGTCGGCGATGCGCCTGGCCTCGGCGCGCTTCTCTTTCGCCTCCTTCTCGATGACGAGGATCTCGAGGCGGGCCAGCTTGTACAGCTTCATCTCGAGGATCGCTTCGGCCTGCTCCTCAGAGAGCTTGAAGCGGGCGATCAGCTTCGTCTTCGCGTCGGCTTTGCCTTCCGACTTGCGGATGATCTTCAGCATCTCATCGAGGGCGTCGTAGACCTTCTCGAAGCCCTCCAGCAGGTGCAGGCGCGCCTTGAGCTGCTCGAGATCGTACTGGAAGCGGCGGGTGACGACCTCGAGGCGGAAGTCGAGGAAGTGCTGGAGGATCGACTTGAGATCGAGCCGCTTCGGCGTACCGACCTCGGGGTTCTCGGTCGGCACCAGGCAGGTGAGGTTGACGTTGAAGTTCGTCGCCAGCGCCGTGTGCTTGAAGAGGTACGCCATGACGAGCTCGGCGTCGGAGTCCTTCTTCAGCTCCATCACGATGCGCACGTCTTTGGTCGACTCGTCGCGAACGTCGACGAGCGGGGGCAGCTTGCGCTCCTGAATGATCTCGCCGATGCGCTCGACGAGCGTGCCCTTGTTCACCGTGTACGGAATCGAGGTGACGATGATGTTGGTGCCGCCGCGCGGGCGCTCTTCGGTCGTCCACTCGCCGCGCAGGCGAATCGAGCCCTGACCGGTCTCGTAGATCTCGCGCAGCTCCTTCTTGCTGTTGAGGATCTGCCCACCGATGGGGAAGTCGGGGCCCTTGACCCACTTGAGCAGGTCCTTCGTCTCGAGCTTCTTGTCCTTGATGAGCTCGACGCACGCGTCGATCAGCTCGCCGGCGTTGTGCGGCGGAATGTTCGTCGCCATGCCGACGGCGATGCCGGTGGTGCCGTTCATCAGCAACTGCGGCAGCTTCGCCGGCAGCACGATCGGCTCCTGCGTGTTGCCGTCGTACGTGGGCCGGAAGTCGACCGTTCGGCGTGAGATCTCGGACAGCAGATCGTCGGCGATGCGCGCGAGGCGAGCCTCGGTGTAACGGAAGGCGGCCGGAGCGTCGCCGTCGAGCGAGCCGAAGTTGCCGTGGCCGTCGACGAGCGGGTAGCGCAGCGAGAAGTCCTGCGCGAGGCGAACGAGCGCGTCGTAGATCGCCGTGTCGCCGTGCGGGTGGAACTTACCCATCACGCTTCCGACGACGTTCGCGCACTTCTTGTGCTTCGCGTCGAAGGTGATGCTCTCGTTCCACATGCCGTACAGAATTCGGCGCTGCACGGGCTTGAGGCCGTCGCGAACGTCGGGCAGCGCGCGCGCCGTGATGACGCTCAGCGCGTAGTTGAGGTACCGGCGACGCGCTTCCTCAGCGAGCTGAATGGGCTTCTCGTTGCCACCTCCACCAGAGCCCGCGCCCTTCTTGCCGCGGCCGCCACCTTTGCCACCACCGCCACCATCACCGTCGACCTCGAGGATGCTCATCTGTTCAGCCATGGGAGCCTTTTCCATCGTCTTTCCCGTGCCTTATTCCGCGTGTTCCGCGTGCTACAGGACTGTGTCGGCGGGACTGTACCCATCGGCGATCACGACACAAGAAAATGACTGCACGCGCGTGTAGGCCCGTGTCGTTTTCTTGACGGCCGCGGCTGGCGCATTCGTCCGTTCGTCGGACGTGCGTTCCCACTGCACTCGGCTAGTCTCGCGCCGTGCTCTCACTTCTGCTCGTCGTGCTCGCCGCGCCCGCCAAGGGTGGTGCAGCGGCTCCTGCGTCGTCGCTTCCCAACCGCGCCTCACTGTTCGTCGTCGCGAAAGAGACTGGCGAGACCAGCGCCGCGAAGGCCGAGGTCGAGCTGCGCAAGGCGCTCGAGGAGCGCTCCGTCAGCCTCGCCGATCTCGAGTCGCTCTTCCCCGTCGATCTTCCGCCCAACAAGGGCGCGGCGCTCGTGAAGGAAGGCACTGACGCGGTCGACAACCTCGACTTCGACGCGGCCAACGCGAAGTTCACCGAGGCGATGGCGTTCTACAGCCAGAACCCTGCGCTCGCTGAGGCGCGCGAGGTGGCCACCGTACACCTGCACCTCGCCAACATCGCGCTGCAGACCGGCGGCAAGCCCGGCCAGAAGGCCGCGCTCGAGAACGTGGCGAAGGCGCTGGTGCTCTTCCCCGCCATCGAGCTCGACCCGAAGTACTTCGGCCCCGACGTGAAGAAGCTGAGCGACAAGGCGCTCGTCGATCTCAACAAGGGCGCGAAGGCGCAGCTGACGATCGCGTCGCAGCCGCTGGGTGCCGAGGTCGTCTTCCGTGGCGCGACACTGGGCACGACGCCGTTGGCCGAAGCGCCAGTCGTTCCCGCGGGCCGCCACCTCGTCACCGTCAAGCGCCCCGGCTTCAAGCCCGCCGGAGCCTTCGTCAACGTCACCAAAGAAGGCGGCCAGGTGACGCTCGAGCTGACGGAAGCGCAGGGCTACGCCGAGGCGCGCCGCTCGATGAACTCGTTGGTGCCGGCGAACCTCGCCAAGGGCGTTCCGCGTGAAGCCCGCCAGGTGGCCGAGACGATGAAATCGCGCTTCTTGATTGTGACCGAGGTGGCGCCGGGTGGCGATGGGCAGCTCGAGGTCTGGGACCTCGAGACCAAGAGCCGCCTGAAAGACGTCTCGCTGCCAACCGATGGGAACTTCGGGCCCGTCGTCGACAAGGTGAAGGCCTTCCTCGCGAATCCGTCACCTGTGGCCGTGGCGAAGACCGAGACCGTGACAGCGACCGCGGAACCCGACTCGGGTGACTCGGTGTTGTCGAAGTGGTGGTTCTGGGCGGCGGTGGGCGGCGTGGTGGTGGTGGGAGCCACGGCGACGACGGTCGGCATCGTCGCCTCACAGCCACAGCAACCTGCAGCGCAGACCCCTTCTTTCAACCCCGTCTTGTTCCCGCTGTAACGACGTCCAGGGATCCTCATGCGCGCGTCCCCCGCCCTGCTGTGCGCTCTCGTCGCGAATCAGGTGTTCGCGGCTCCTCCGCCTTCCGAGAAGCGCATCGCCGCGCTCGTCATTCCACTCGACAAGGGCGCCGAGGCGCAGACGCTGAAGCTCGAGAACTTCGTCGACGAAGCCCTCAACGAGTACCAGGGCTTCACGGTGAAGACGTCTGACGATCTGTTCGGCGTGCTGCCCGACGAAGACGCCGCCGCCAGCCTCAAGCGCGCCCAGACGGGCTTCGCCGAGTCGAAGATCGACTTCGACAACCGCAAGTACGAGCCTGCCGAGCGCAAGCTGCGGGCGACGCTCAAGGAGTTCGACAAGGCCGTCGCAGCGATGAAGACCTGCGGCAACCTGTGCGAGGCGTGGGCGATGTACGGCGCAGTGCTGCAGGCCCGCGGTGATGTGGAAGAGGCGAAGCTGGCAGTGCTGAACCTGCTCGCCCTCGCCCCCACCTACGAGATCGATCGCAAGAAGTTCCCCCAGGACTTCCTCTCGCTGAAGGCGCAGGTCGCTACCAGCCGCAACGCCCAGCTGCGCGGCAACATCGCGGTGAAGACCAAGCCTGCTGGCGCGCGCGTCTTCCTCAACGGCGAGTTCCAGGGCTTCTCGCCCATCACCCTGCAGACCCTGCCGATCGGGAAGACGATGGTGCGCGTCGACAAGCCCGGCTTCCGGCAGGTGGGCACCATGATCGAGGTGACTCCAGACGAGACCGAGTTCTCGCCCGAGCTCGTCGCGTCGTCGGGCTTCAAGGCCTTCGACGCCCTCATGGATCGGCTCTCGGCCGAGGCCGTGAAGGACAAGGGCGGTAGCACCATGGGCAGTGTCGCGAAGACGCTTGGCCTCGACCGCGGCATCATCACCATCGTGAAGGAGCTCGAGAGCGGCGGAACCGAAGTCACCATCGGCTACTTCGAGCTGAAGACCGGCAAGCGCCTCGCCATCAAGCGCGCCACGATGCAGGGCGACGAGTTCGGCCAGATGAAGAGCGAAGTGCAGCGCATGGTGAACTGGGTCATCAACAACGGCGACGGCGGCGGAGACAAGGTGACGCGCTCGGCCGACCCGCTCGACAACCGCGGCGGCACCGAAGAGTGGAACTCGGAAGATCGCGGCGGCCGCACCCAGCAGCGCGACAAGAAGAAGAAGGGCAACGACCCGCTCGACGGCGTGAACGGCACCGAAGACTGGTGATGATGGCCTGTCGAATGCACCCCGCGCCGCATGCGCGTGCTCGTCCTCATTCTCGGCTTCTCTCTGACAGGCTGCAGACTCAGTGACGCGGGGCTGGCGTGCTCTGCGTCTGCGCCCTGCCCTCGCCGTTCGACGTGCGACACCACCTTCGCGGGAGGGACGTGCACCTTCCCCTGCCCCTCTGCGGTGATGGGCGCTTCGTGTGGCGGCCCCGATCTCTTCGACGCCACCTGCGCAGCCTTCGATGGAGGCCTCACCTGCGCCCAGAACTGCACTGAGTTCGCGACCTGCCGGGCGGGGCTCACGTGTCGTGAAGCCGATGGTGGCAGCGTCTCGACCGATGACGCCGGCAGGTTCTTCGGCGTGTGTCTGCCCTGATCCACGACGTCACCGCCATGGCAGGCAGGTCGCGCTATGAGGCGGCATGTCCAAACGGATCCTGCTGATCGCTGCGGTGTTCGCAGCCGAGGCCTTCGCGCAGACGATCAACCTCGCGAACGCCGACCCGTCGCGCGGTGTCACGCTGTTGCCTGATTCGCTCGCGTTCGCCGACGAGTCGACCGCCCTCACCTACAACCCTGCCGGCCTCGGCCGCGTGGGCCCGTGGAACCTCATCTACGTTCACGAGCGAAGCCAGACGCGCTCCCTCGTCGGCAACGCGATCTTCGGCGCGACGAGCATGGGTGATCTCGTCGCGATCGGCGCAGGCGTGAACACCATCACGGGCGCCGGCAACCTCACGAAGCTCTCGCTCGGCACCTCGTTCGGCCCACAGGCGTTCTCGGGCGGCGCGTCGCTGAACTGGCTCGTCAACGGCGACACGAAGGGGCTGTTCGTACTCGACCTCGGCCTGCAGTCGCGGCCGCTGCGGTGGCTCAGCTTCGGCGCCACCGTGCGCAACGTGAACGCGCCGACGAACGGAACCGGCCTCGTGCTGCCTCGCGAGTGGGGCCTGGGCGTCGGCGTGCGGCCCTTCGAAGAGGTCGTGACCCTCGGCGTCGACTGGTACTTCCCCGAGCAGCGCCTCGTCGAGGGCAGCCGGCTTCAGTACACGGCGAAGGCCACCATCGTGCGGGGGCTGCGCCTCTCGGCGGGCGTGAGTCACGGCTTCGTTCCCCAGACGCCGCTCGCCTTTCACGCGGGCCTCGGCGTCGATCTCGAGAACGTCGGCTACACGCAGGGCTTCGGCACCGCCGGCGGGAACCTCGATTTCCAGTTCATGGGGCGCGTCTCGGCGGGCAAGTACGGCTCGATCGTGCCATCGAAGAAGCTCGCGGTGATCAGCGTTGGCGACATCGGCTCGGAAGGTGGCTCGACGATTGGCTCGCTCCTCGGGGTGGCTGCCGAGGACCGCTACATTCGGTTCCTTCGTTTCCTCGATCGCGCCGCGCAAGACCCCGAGCTCGCGGCGGTGCTCATCAAGATCGAAGGTGCGGGAGTCGGGCTGGCCCGCGCCGACGAAGTGCGCGCTGGCATCGAGCGGCTGCGCGCGGCGGGCAAGAAGGTCTACGCGTACATCTTGAGCGTCGGCGACGCCGAGTACCTGATGGCCTCGGCTTGCGACGCGATCTTCTCCGCGAGTGAGGCCATGTACATCGTCGACGGTGTGCGCTCGTCGATCACGTACTACGGCGGCGCGGCCGAGCAGCTCGGCATCGGCGTCGATGTGGCGCGCGTCGGTGCGTACAAGTCGTTCCCCGATCAGTTCACCCGCAAGGACATGAGCGACGAGCAGCGCGAGACGCTCAACGCGTTCCTCGACACGGCCGATTCGCTGCTCACCGAGCGTGTCACCGCGCGTCGCGGCATGAGCGCAGAAGCATGGAAGGCTGGGCTCGACGAGGGCATCAAGCCGCCACGTCGCGCCGTCGAGCTGAAGCAGATCGACGCCGTCGTGACCCCGAAGCAGCTCGACGAGCGGCTCAAGGCCGAGCTGCCCGAGGTGAAGGCCACCAAGTCGTATCGACCGTTCGACTTTCGCGACGTGCGCTGGGGGAGCAAGCGGAAGATCGCCGTGGTGCCGGTGCTCGGGAGCATCAACGGCGGGCGCAATCAGTCATCTCCGGTTGGCGGCGCGATCTCTGGCGCCGAGAGCTTCATCGAGGCGATCAACGAAGCCGCCCAGGACCCCGACGTGAAGGCCATCGTCCTGCGCGTCGACTCTGGTGGTGGCGACGGGCTCGCGTCGGATCTGATGTACCGCGCGGTGCTCGAGGCGAAGAAGCAGAAGCCCGTCGTGGCCTCGATGGGCGACGCGGCCGCATCAGGCGGCTACTACGTGGCGATGGGCGCTGATGAGATCTGGGCCAACCCCACGACGCTCACCGGCAGCATCGGCGTCTTCTACGCGAAGCCAGCGATCAAGAACCTCGCGAACAAGTACGGCGTCACCCAGGAGTCGATCGCCCGCAGCAAGCTCGCCGGCGTCGCCGACTTCTTCGAACCGTGGACCGAGGATCAGCGCCTCGCCGCCCAGAAGTGGATCGATGACTTCTACGACACCTTCATCACCGAGGTCGCAGCGAGCCGGAAGATGAAGAAAGACGACGTCGATCTCGTGGCGCGTGGCCGGGTGTGGAGCGGCCGTGACGCGAAGTCGAAGGGCCTCGTCGACTCACTCGGCGGGCTGATGGAGGCGGTGCGCTCGGCCAAGGTAAAGGCCGGCATCGACGAGAAGGACGACGACTTTCAGCTCGTGATCGTTCAGTCGTCGGGCTCGTTGCTGGGTTCGCTCATCGGGGTCGCCGCGCCTTCGGTGCTCGAGCAGCCGCTCCCGACGCCTTCCCCGATTCCTGCTGCGCTCGACCCGCTGGTGAAGCAGCTGGGGCCCTACGGTTGGTTGTTCGGCCCGCCCGCCGTGCAAGCCCGCCTCGAGTACGACGTTCAGCTGCGTTGAGCGACCTCGTCCTCTGCACGCTGAACGCGCGGTACCAGCACACGGCCTTCGGGCTGCGGTGTCTGCGCGCGAACCTGGGGGAGCTGAGAGATCGCTCCGAGCTGCTCGAGTTCGATCTCTCGGTTCGGCCGACGGATGTGGTCGAGCGCATTCTCGCGAAGAAGCCCGTCGTCGTCGGCTTCGGTGTCTACGTCTGGAACGTCACGCTCATCGCCGAGATCGTCGAGCTGCTCGCGACGATCGCGCCCTCGGTGTTCATCGTGCTCGGAGGGCCCGAGGTCAGCCACGAGCTCGACGACCAACCGTGGACCCGCTTCGCCCACACCATCGTGCAGGGAGAAGGTGAGCACGCGTTCAGGGCGCTGTGCGAGCAGGTGCTGGCGGGGAAGCGGCCAACCAATCGCGTCGTGCCTTCCCGCCCTCCACCGATCGACACGCTCGCCCTGCCCTACGACGAATACACCGACGACGATCTGCGCCTCCGCGTGCTCTACGTCGAGGCCTCGCGTGGCTGTCCGTATTCGTGCGAGTTCTGCTTGTCAGCGCTCGACAAGAAGGTGCGCAACTTTCCCCTCGAGCCGTTCCTCGCGTCGATGCAGCGGCTGCTCGATCGCGGAGCGAAACACTTCAAGTTCGTCGACCGAACCTTCAACCTGAAGCTCGACGTCTCGAAGCGCATTCTCGAGTTCTTCCTCTCGCAGCACCGCGACGATCTCTTTCTTCACTTCGAGATGGTGCCTGACCGTTTCCCGCTCGAACTGCGCGAACTGGTGAGCCGCTTTCCCAAAGGCACGCTGCAGTTCGAGGTCGGCATTCAGACGTTCGACCCCGCCGTGTCGCAGCGCATCTCGCGAAAGCAGGACCTCGCGCGATTGGAAGACAACCTGCGCTTCCTGCACGAGGCCCACGTTCACGTGCACGCCGATCTGATCGCCGGCCTGCCGGGCGAAGATCTCGCCAGCTTCGCCGCGGGCTTCGATCGACTCGTGGCTTTGAAGCCCTCTGAGATTCAGCTCGGCATCTTGAAGCGGCTTCGCGGGGCGCCCATTGCGAGACACACGAACGCGTTTGGCATGCGCTACGCATCGCGACCTCCGTACGAGGTGCTGCAGACCAACGCGCTCTCGTTCCACGAGCTGCAGGCGCTCAAGCGCTTTGCGAAGCTGTGGGACTCGATCGCCAACAGCGGCAACTTCGTCGAGACGACGCCACTGCTCCTGTCGACGGAGCCATCTCCCTTCAAGGCGTTCTCAGGGTTCTCCAGCTGGCTGTTCGAGCGTGAAGGAAAGACCTCGGGCCTCGCGCTGCTCCGGCTCGCCGAACTGGTGGTCGCCTACCTCGACGAGCAGGGGCATGACGCGCGTCAGCTCGTGCTGCGCGACTACCAACGCGGAGGCCGACACGAAGTGCCCGGGTTCTTGAGCGGCGCCGAACGCCCTCAGAGACAAGCCCGGTTCGGACAGCGTCAGGCCCGGCACCGCAGCTGACACAACCACGTGCGTCGGCGACGGGGTCCTGCTACACCTCATTCGTCACCCCGATAGGCCCGGTCAGCCGAACGGTCCCGAGGTGATTCAGGGTCGCATCGATAGGTGGCCTCACGGCGACGTGCTCCACCCGGTGGTCTCGACCCTGCCCCACCACGACGCAGGACACGCTCTGGCGGCACTCGCCCGAGCGCGCAAACGCCTCATGAGCGACGAACACGACGAGCTGCCGAACGACCCGACGGATCCCACCCCTCCCGCGCCTCCTGCCAACGATGGCGGCGGTGATGATGGTGGGGGTGACGACGACGGAGGCGATGACGGCCCTGATGACGGTCCCGATGAAGGTGGAGCCGAAGGCGCTCCCCAGGCAGGTGGCCAGGGAGGTCAACCCGGTCAGCCGGGGCAGCCGGGCCAACCCGGTCAAGGCAAGCGCCGCCGCCGTCGTCGTCGTCGCAAGGGCAACCCGGTCTTCTTCACCGAAGACGGTCAGGCATTCCGCAAGGTGATTCAGCCTGACGGTCAGGTGTGAACATCTTTTTGAACGCGCAAGAGCTCGAGCAATACAAGCAGCGCATCGCGCAGCAGCAGGCGACGCAGCAGCAGCAGACGCAGATGCGGGTCGCGCAGCAGACCGGTCAGCCGGTGCAGGTGCCGACGCAGATGGTCGAAGGCGTGCTCGACACCGAGGTGAAGGGCCAGAACGCGATGCTGCGTTCGCTCAAGCGCAACCTGCTGCCCGGGCCCGACGACGCCGAGATTCCGAAGAACCTCGTGCAGAAGCTCCGCCTGCGCGCGGGCCAGTACCTCACTGCGAAGGCGCAGATGAAGGGCCTCAAGGGCACCATCGTCAGCGTCGAGACGGTCGATGGCGTGCCGATGGACAAGGCCACGCGCGCGCCGCACTTCAACGATCTGACCTCGGTCGACCCCGTCGAGCGGCTCAAGCTCGAGCACCAGCACAACGAGATGCTGACGCGCGTGCTCGATCTGATCGCGCCGCTCGGCAAGGGCCAGCGCGCGTTGATCACCGCGCCTCCGAAGACGGGCAAGACGATCATGCTGCAGAAGATCGCGCAGGCGATTCTGCAGAATCACCCCGAGTGTCACGTGATGGTGCTGCTCATCGACGAGCGCCCCGAAGAAGTCACCGACATGCGGCGCAACATCAAGGCCGAGGTGCTCGCCTCATCGAGCGATCAGTCTCCCGCCAATCACCTCAAGGTCGCCGAGCTCGCCATGGAGCGCGCCCGCCGCCTCGTCGAGAACGGCAAGGACGTGGTGGTGCTGCTCGACTCGATCACCCGCCTCGCCCGCGCCTTCAACAAAGAGGTCGACTCGTCGGGCCGCACGATGTCGGGCGGCGTCGACTCCCGCGCGCTCGAGCGCCCCAAGCGCATGTTCGGCGCAGCACGCGCGACCGAAGAAGGCGGCACGCTCACCATCATCGGCACCGCGCTCATCGATACCGGCAGCCGAATGGATGAGGTGATCTTCGAGGAGTTCAAGGGCACCGGAAACAGCGAGATCGTGCTCGACCGCCTGCTGGCCGAGAAGCGCATCTGGCCGGCCATCAACATTCCCCAGTCGGGCACGCGCAAGGAAGAGAAGCTGTTCGCCTTCAAGGAGTACGAGAAGGTGAAGAAGCTGCGGCAGATGCTCTTCTCGGTGAAGCCCGTCGAGGCGATGGAGGCGCTCATCAAGCGGCTCTCCCGCTACACGTACAACGACGAGTTCCTCGAAGAGCTCTGATGCTGCGAGGGCTCGCGCTCGCGTCGTTGTTGCTGACTGCCTGCTGGGACTCGGTTGAGAAGAGTCCCACGGGCGGGTTCACGATGAAGCTCAGGCAGGGCAAGCCGCCTCCGCCCATCAAGGAGTACGGACGATCGGGAGAGGCCGAACTGTTCGACTCGAGTGGGCGTTCCTGTGGCCTGGCTCGCTCGCGACTGGGCGCGTACGAGGTTGGCCCCGTTTCGTGGACGGCTCAGAACGCGTCCGTCGGCGGCGTGGACGGCACGTGGGATCTGTCGAAGTGCACGTTCGTCCCCCCGGCAGGGTACTGAGAATTGCGCTCGCTTCCACGACCGCAGCGCTAAGCTCCCAGCCTCGTCGATGAGCCTCGGATCTGGCCGTTGTCACTATCACCCTGATCGCGCCGGCCTCGGCATCTGCGTCGAGTGCCGCAACGTGATCTGCGTCGAGTGCACGACCCAGTTCGAGGGCATCAACCGCTGCGCGACGTGTCTGGGAAAGCGGCTGGCGAAGGCGCGTCAGCTGATCGCCCGCAACGACTGGTCGGTGGGCAACGTGCTGCTCGCGGCGATGTGCGTGGTCGTCGTCTTCGGTGGTCTCTACGGGCTCGCAGCCCTGCTGGCGAGATGACCGATGGCCGTCGACGCGCTTCAGCTCAGACCCCGCTCGACGCTCGCGCTCTACGACTCCGCCTTGCGCGCGGCTGCTGGTTCGTCGGGCGTCTGGGTGCTGACGCTGCCGGCATCGGCCGCGCTCATCTTCACGTTCTTCTCGGCCGCTGAAGCCGTCTCGCGCCACCAGCCGCTGTTCTGGCCCATCGTCGGGCTCACGGCCGCGTGGATCTTTCGAAGCCTCACGCAAGGCGCTGCGAGCCACTTTCTCGAGCAGCAGATCCTCTCGCAGACCGAGCCCACCGTACGCGGCAGCTTCATCGCCGCCCTGAAACGGGCTCCGGGGCTCATCGTCGCCGCCACCCTTCAGCTCGTCGTCGACACCCTGCTCGCGACGCTCACGCTCGGCATCGGGTTCTTCTTCGTCGGAGCGCATCAGGCCATCTTCGCGGCGGCGATGCGCGGAGAAGGCAGCGCGCTCGGGCTCTACGGCACGGCCTCGAAGCTGCTCGGGGCCGCGCGGCACACGGCTCCGTTCCTTCGCTTCTGCAACGTCATTCAGCTCGTCTTCGTCGTGAACCTGCACATGGGCACGGCGTTCCTCATGGTGATCGGCCGCCAGCTGCTCGCGCTCGACTTGAACTTCGTCGCGCGCTTCACGTCGCTCGACAACGGCGTGTGGGTCGCGACGCTGTTCGTCGTCGCGTTCACGATGCTCGAGCCCGTACGCGTCGCGGCGGGCGTGCTGCTGCTCATCGACGGGCGCGTTCGCCAGGAAGGCCTCGATCTCGTCGCGCAGGTCGAACAACTGCCCCGCCGCAAGAAGCCGAAGGCGCCCTTCGTCGCGGCGCTTGGCGTGCTGTTGTTCGCCCTGCCCGCCTTGTCTCAGACGTCGATCGAGCCCAGCGGCGTTCGACAGCGCGTCGAGCGATTGATGGACGAGTGCGAGATGTCGGCGCGCGTCTCGAAGGAGCAGCTCGAGAGCCTCGACGGCGTGCAGGAGCGTGATCACTCGGCCCTCTCCCGCTTCGTGAGCCGCGTCGAGCGGCGCGCCTATGACGATCAAGACTGCGACGCGGCCGAAGACGATCTGCGCGAAGGGCTCAAGGAGCTGAAGGCGGCCCGTGCCCTCGAGAGCGCGACCGCCCCCCAGAAGGCCCGCGACGACGCGCAACAGATCCTCTCTCGCCCAGAGTTCCAGACCGTCGAGAAGAAGAAGCCCGAAGACGAGGTGAAGCCCGAAGACAAAGACGAGCCCCCCAGCGAGTTCTGGAAGTGGGTTCAGAAGATGCTCAAGCGCTTCTTCGAGTGGCTGCTCGATCGCGACGAGAAGGAGACGATTCGCACGCCCGCCTTCGGCGGCGAAATGGCCGGCGCCAACGTGGTGATGATCGTGATCGTCGTGGCGCTCGTGGGTCTGCTCGTCTTCCTGCTGCTCCAGTTCCGCAACAAGAACCAGGAGGTCGAAGCCGAAGGCGAGCAGTCGTCATTCGGGGAAGAGGCGCTCTCGAGCGACCCGATGAGCGCGCTGTCGAAGCGCCCCGAGACGTGGGCCGGCCTCGCTGACGAGCTCGCCGCGAAGGGTGAGTTCCGCGAAGCGATTCGTCACCTCTACCTCGCGCTGCTCTCACACCTGCACCGAGCCGGCGTCATCGACTACGACCCGACGCGCTCGAACTGGGACTATCTCTTCGGCTTCAAGGGTCAGGGCCAATCGAAGTCGGCCTTCCGCGAGCTGACACGCCGCTTCGACTTCGCCTGGTACGGCAACGTCGACGTGACCGAGGCCGCGTACCAGACGTTCAGAACCATCGTGCAGCCGCTGCTGACGACGGCCGAGGCGCCCACGAATGCGTGATCGCTTCCCGCTGCTCTTCATCTCGGGCCTCGTGGTGCTGGGCGCGTTCGGCTCGTTCGTGATGACGGGCGCGAAGCGTGGCTCGTTCGCCGATCGCCTCTCGACCTACCGCTCCGAACCCACCGGAGCGCGCGCCGTCTACCTGCTGCTCACCGAGGCCGGGCTTCCCGTCGAGCGCTGGCAGCAGGACTTCGAGGTCATCGATCGCGGCACGACGCTCGTGCTCCTCGGCACGTCCTTCCGCGACGAGACTGACAAGAAGAGCAAGAACCCCGGCTCGGCCGACGCGGGCTTCTCGTGGGACGACGGCGAAGAGCTGACCGATGAAGAGCGCGAGGAGTTCAGGGATCGCGGCATGAACGCGTTCCGCAGCCCCTCCGTCACCTCGGACGAGTCGAAGAAGCTGCTCGAGCACATTCGCAACGGTGGCACCGTCATCTACGCGCCGTGGGACAAAGACGAGAACGATCTGCTCACCGCGGTCGACGTGTACCTGGAGCGCGCCGAGAACCGGAAGGAGCTCTCGACCCTCGTGCCCGCGCAGCCCTCGCGATTCACCGTCGGCGTCGAGCGGCTCGAGGCGCGCGTGCGGGTGTGGCTCGATCTGCCGCCAGGCGCGGTCGCATTGCTCGTCGACGAAGGCGCCGAGAAGACCGTCGTGGGCCTCGTGCCGTACGGTCAGGGTCGCCTCATCGTCATCGGCGCGCCCGAGCTCGCGATGAACCAGGCGCTGACCCGAGCCGACAACGCCCTCTTCTGGCGCGCGATGGGCAAGGCGCTCCGCGATGGGCCGATCGCCTTCGATGAGTTCCACCATGGCTTCACGGGAGATCGTTCGATTGCCGAGTTCGCCGCGCGCTACGGCCTGCAATTCGCCGCCGCGCAGCTGCTGCTGGGCGTGATGCTGTGGGCCGCGTCGCTCAAGCGCTTTGGTCGCCCGAAGCCTCCACCTGATGCCGTTCGTATCGGCGCGACCGACGCGCTCTTCGCGACGAGTCGTCTGTACCGCGAAGGCAAACACTTCGCGCACGCGGCTGCTTCGATCGCGAAGGAGCTCTCGGCTGAGTACGCCCGCAAGGCCGGCCTGCCCGCGCGCGCCGAGCCTTCGGAGATCTCTGCCGCGCTCGACCTGCGTGGCCGAAAGGACCTCGCGACAGCGCTCCTCGACGTCACTCGCGCCGCGAATGCTGCCGACAGTGACGCCAGCGTCGAGACCGTCGCCCGCCTCGCCGCCCTCGCCCGTTTGAAGCTCGACGCCTCACCGAAGAAAGGCCGCACCGCATGACCCCGACTGGTGGTCCCATCGCTCCCCCGCCCGCTGCAGCGGCGCCCGGCTCGCACGCCGTGAACATCGCGCACCACGTTCGTGAAGCCGCGCTCGCCGAGGTCCGCAAGGCCGTCGTCGGTCAAGACGAGGCGCTCGAGCTCATGCTCTGCGGCCTCATCACAGGCGGCCACGTGCTGCTCGAGGGTGTGCCCGGCGTTGCCAAGACGCTCATGGCTCGCGCGCTCGCCCGAAGCGTGTCGGCCGAGTTCAAGCGCATTCAGTTCACGCCCGATCTCATGCCCGCCGACATTCTGGGCACCAGCGTGTTCGATCTGAAGTCGCAGTCGTTCGTGCTCGTGAAGGGGCCGATCTTCACCGACCTGCTGCTTGCCGATGAGATCAACCGCGCTCCCGCGAAGACGCAGTCGGCGCTGCTCGAGGCCATGCAGGAGCGCAGCATTTCGCTCGAGGGCCGGCACACCACGCTGTCGCCGATCTTCACCGTGTTCGCGACGCAGAACCCCGTCGAGTCAGAAGGCACGTACCCGCTGCCCGAGGCCCAGCTCGATCGCTTCCTCTTCAAGATCGACGTCGGCTACCCGAGCGATCAAGAGGAAGAGGCGATTCTGCAGTCGGTGCACAAGGGCTTCGACTCGGGCGATCTGCAGCGCGCTGGAGTGCAGTCCGCGATCACGCAGGAACACCTCATGGCCACGCGCGAGTCGATGAAGCAGGTCGGCATCGAGCCGCCGGTGCTGTCGTACGTGCGCAAGCTGGTCGGAGCGACGCGCTCGTCTTCCCGCATTCGCCTCGGCGCCGGTCCACGCGCGAGCGTGCATCTGTTGTTGGCGTCGAAGGCCCTGGCGGCCCTGCGCGGCCGCTCCTTCGTGACGCCCGACGACGTGCGCTACCTCGCGGGGCCCGTGCTCAAGCACCGGCTGCTGCTCTCTCCTGACGCCGAGCTCGATGGCGCGACGCCGGCCGAGGTGCTGCGCGAGGTCGTCAACTCCGTCGAAGTGCCGAGGTAAACGCGTTGGTCCCTTCCGCACGACTCTGGGCAACGGTGTGTCTGCTGGCGATCCCCACGATCGCAGCGGGCTTCATCGAGGGCATCTGGCCCCTCGTGCTGTTGCTCGACGTCTCGCTGCTCGCGCTCACGGGCATGGACTGGCTCGTCGCGCGCAGAGCCGTGGTGAAGGTCGCACGCGAGCTGCCTCATCGGTTTCAGGTCGGCGTCGAGAACAAGGTGCACCTCGACGTCATCAACCCGGGCAGCACGACGCTGCGCCTGCAGCTCAAAGACGACAGCCCCGAGGTGTTCGCCGCCACACCCGAGCAGCTCGCCTTCACCCTCTCTGGCAAGAGCCGCGTTCGGCTCCCGTACGTCTGCACGCCGCGCAGCCGTGGCCGCTTCGACTTTGCCGATCTCAACGTGCGCGTGCGAGGCCCGCTCGGGCTGGCGTGGCACGATCGCGTCATCGCGGCGAAGACCCAGGTCAGCGTCTTCCCCGACATGCGCGGCGCCAGTCGGCTCTTGCTCTCTGACGCGGCGCTCGACTTCGTGAACCTCGGCCTGCGCCAGCTGCGCCGTGACGGCCGCGGCACCGAGTTCGCCCGCCTGCGTGACTACGCGCAGGGAGACTCCGTTCGTGACGTCGACTGGAAAGCCAGCGCCCGCCGCGGCAAGCCCGTCACCCGCGTCATGGAGTCGGAGCGATCGCAGACCGTCTTCATCGGCGTCGACGCCGGCCGCTCGATGGCTGCTCAGGTCGAAGGGCTCTCGAAGCTCGACCACGCCGTGAACGCCGCCCTCTTCCTCGCCTTCGTGGCGATTCGAAACGGCGATCGCGTGGGCCTCGTGGTGTTCGCCGACGGCGTGAAGTCGTTCCTCGCGCCAGCCTCGGGCCGCGCGCAGTACCGGAAGATCGTCGACGCGCTCTACTCGTCGCGGCCGAACCTCACCTACGTCGACTACCTCGCGCTCTTCAAAGAGCTCAACGTTCGCCTCGTGCGGCGCAGCCTGTTGTGTCTGTTCACCGACTTCCTCGACGAAGATCAGGCCGCGACGATGGTGGGCCCCATGCGCCGCCTCGCCAAGCGCCACGTGCCGGTGTGCCTGTCGATCAAGGACGCGGCGCTTCATCGCTTGCTGCACACCACGCCGGCCGACACCGAGATCGCCTACCAACACGCCGTCGCCAGCGAGCTGCTGCTCGAGCGTGAGGCCGCCAAGCGCAAGGTGGGGCAAGATGGCGTCACCGTCATCGATGTCGAAGCCGACGCGCTGTCTCTGGCAGCCGTGAACAAGTATCTCGAGATCAAGTCACGCGGCGCGCTCTGAAACGCCGCCACCTCTGGGAGCACCATGAAGGTCTTCTGTCCCAACTGCGGCACCGAGAACGAGGGCACGGCTGGTAGCCGCGTCACCTGCCGTGCGTGCACCGCGAGCTTCGAGATTCCGTTCGAGGCGCAGGCCACGCCCCTGCCGCAGCAGGCCCCGCAGCCCCAGCAGCAGCCCAGCTTCGGGGGCCGGCCCGTGCAGCAGTTCGGAACACCTTCCGCGCCCCAGCCCGTGCAGCCGCCTGCGCCCGTCGTAGTTCAGCCGCCACCCAACGTGTGGCAGCCCAACGCGCCGAGCAGCTTCTCGGCCCCTCAGGCTCCGGGAGGGCAGACGAACACCCTCGCCATCGTCTCGCTCGTCTCGGGCATCGTCGGCTGCCTGTGCATTCCGGCGATCGGGTCGATCACCAGCATCATCACCGGCTTCATGGCGCTGTCGCAGATCAACGCCTCGGGCGGTGGGCAGAAGGGCCGCGAGATGGCCATCGGCGGCATCGTCACCGGCTTCCTCGGCTGCTTCGGGTGGATGGGTTACATCGTGCTGATGGCCGTCGCCGGGAAGTGACGACTACGCCTCGCGGCCGCGCCGCAGAAACGCCGACAGCAGGTACGCGTAGACGCCGCTGCCGACGATGAGCGCGAAGCCGATCTTGAACCAGATCGGCAGTCGCGGCGGGTGAATCTGCGAGATCGTTCCTTCGATGAGCCCGGCCAGAATGAAGAGCACGACCGTGCCGAGCACCAACTTCACCGCGGTCAGCCCTTCACGTCGCAGCGCGACCCGACGCGCCAGCCCACGCGGAGCCACCAGCCCTCTGGCGATCGTGAGCCCCGCCGCGCCCGCCAGGCAGATCGCGGTGATCTCGGGAATACCGTGAGGAAGAATCCACGCCCAGAACCACCACGCGTGCCCCTTCGCGGCGTAGACCCACGCGAGTGAGCCGAGCAGCACGCCGTTGCCGAAGAGCAGAATCGACGTGCCGACGCCGGCGGTGAGGCCGAGCGCGAACGCGAAGAAGGCCACGCCGATGTTGTTGCGCATGAGGAACGCCGAGAACGCGGCCTGCTCGCCCACGTCGGTGCCTTCGTTCTGCTGCTCCTTCTTCACCCGCTCATCGGGGTCGAGCGACTTGTGCATCGACGGCACCAGATACGGCGCCGCGTCGGGGTCGAACATCATGCCGATCCACCCGAAGCCCGAGCCCGCCACGAACATGAGCGTCGAGGCGACGATCAACCGCCACTCGGCCATCACCAACTCGGGGAAGCCGTGCGTGATGAAGCGAATGATCTCCCGCAGCCGAACGCGCCGGCCGGGGTACGTCACCGCGTAGGCGCGACCCACGAGATCGTTCAGGTAGCCACTCACGTCGGCGGCGCCCGCCCTCGCACGCACCCAGAGCAGATCGGACGACGCGCCTCGATAGAGTCGCGCGAGCGCTCGAGCGTCGTCGAGTGACAACGTCTTGAGGCCGGTTCGCTCAGCGCGGTCGAGGAGTCGCTCCAACGCCTCCCACCGCGGCCGCCGCAGGTCGATGAACTCGGGAAGCTCCATGAACGATCGAGCGTAGCAACTTCTGCGCGAGGAGCAGTCTCGCCGAGCGCTGGCTTTGCTTCGCCGGCTTTCCCTGACGAGCGTAGAGTTGCCGCGCCGTGAGTCAGCCGCTGCCACTCATCGAACGCACCGAGCAGCGCGACTTCCTGCGCTCCTTCGGCCGCGTCGGCTTCGTGGTCGCAGGCACCCTCGCTGCCTCGCATGCCTTGAACCTCGGCTACCTGCCAAGCGCCCTCGCGATGGGCACGGGGGCGGTGGCGCTGCTGGGCCTGCCCTGGTTTGCAGAGCGCTTCGGCAACCTCGCGGCCGGGCATGCGCTCGCTGCCCTCATCTCGTCGCTCGTCGCCTACAACGCGAGCTTGCGCGATGATTTGCCGCTGGGCGCCCTCATCTATCTCTGCGTGATTCCCCTCGTGGTGCAGTACCTGGCCGGGTCGAAAGCCGCAGCAGGCTGGGCGGTCGTCGGCGTGTTGATCACCGCGGTCTCGCTTTGGCGCGTCGAGACCGGCCGAGCCGTCGCGATCGAAGCGCTCACGAGGCCGGCGAACCTCGCTCGCAAGAACAGCATCGAGGCGGGCAGCATCATGGGCGTGTTGGCGATGATGACCGCGCTCGCCGTGGGCCTCGAGCGCCGCCGGACGAGGGTCGAGCGCGCCCGCATGGGTCGCCTCGCAGGTCGACTTCGCCGCCTCAGCGCCTCGGTCGCGCACGAAATCAACAACCCCCTCGCGTGGATGACGAGCAGCACCAGCTTCCTCAAGAGCGCGCTCACCGAGACGTCGACCCCCGAGCTGCAGAAGGAGCTCGCCGACTGCGCGACGGATCTCGTCGATGGCACCCGCAGGCTCTCTCAGTTCTCGGAAGATCTTCGCGCCCTCACCAGCGAGAACACCGAAGCGGCGAGCGGTGACGCGCGGCGCGTTCTGCGGCTGGTGAAGAGCCTGGTGGGCGTGCTCGCGACGGCTCCGCCAGGCGACCTTCCCCGCATCGCCGCGGCCGAGGGGCCGCTCACCGAGCTGCTCGTCGAGCTGCTCCTCTCGTCGAGCGAGCAGGGGCAGGCTGCGCGCCTCACCGTCTCGGCCGATGGGGCTGCGATCACCTTCACGCTCGGCGCCGTGAAGGGCGTCGATGGCCGAATGGTCGATGAGCTGCTCGGGCCCGGCATCGCCACCATCTCGTCGACCGACGCTGAGCTCGCGATTCGCGTCCCCATCGCTGAGCGCTGAGTTGCGCTGGTGCGTGCGCACCGCATGCGGAAGACTGGCCAACGAACATGACCGACGCGCCCACCGATCGCCTGCACCTCGATGGTCAGCACTCGGTGCTCACGCCCGAATACGTCGAGTTCGACTTCGTGCTCGCGGGCATGTTCACCCGCTTCCTCGCGTGGCTCGTCGACTCGGTGGTGACGATCATGCTCTCGATCGCCGTCATCCTGCTCCCGCTCTTCTCGCTGTACCTCGGCGGTGCGATCGCGGTGGTTGGCCTCGTACTGCTACTCGCCCGGAAGTTCGGTGAGCGACGGGCCGAGGGAGAGAGCCTGGTGCTGCCCATCGCGCTGCTCGGTGGCGGCCTGGCGCTGGCCATCGGCGGGCTCGCCATGCAGCTGATCTCGCCGTCCATCGGCATCGCGCTCGTGTTCATCCTCTATTTCCTGGTCGACTGGGGCTACGCGATCTTCCTCGAGGGCCTGTGGAGCGGCCAGACGGTCGGCAAGAAGATGTTCGGGCTGCGGGTCATTCAGGAGAGCGGCGTTCGCGTCTCGTGGCTTCAGGCCCTGCTGCGTAACCTCGCGCGGCCCGTCGATCGCCTGCCACTCTTCTACTTCGTCGGTGGGTTGGCGGCGCTCTTCACCCAGTCACAGCAGCGGCTCGGCGATCTGCTCGCGGGCACGATCGTGATTCGGGAGCGCCGCCTCAAGATCCCCGCGTCGCTCTCGCGCCCTGACGGAGACACTGCCCTCCTCGGCGACCCCGACTTCCGGGCACGGGTCTCCAAGGTCTCGGCCGAAGAAGAGACGGTGCTCTTCAACGCGGCGATGCGGCGCGAAGAGCTCGGCATGGAGGCGCGCCTGCACCTCTTCTCGACCCTCTCGAACCGCCTGCAGGACGATCTGGGCTTCTTCAAGCCACCGCACCTGTCAGACGAGAAGCTGGTGCTGCTGGTGACGGCGTCGCTGGCTGCACGAAAGACCGAGAAGACACGCGCCACGAAGCGTCAGCCGCCGCCACCACCTCGTCGCCCCGTGTGACTCAGCCTCGGCGCGCCCGTTCGAGCAGCGCGCCAAAGCGCCTGACCTCGAAGTCCAGGCTGCAGCGCTCCTGCTCGACGGCCAGCTCCAACATTCCCGATTCTTGGCGCGAGCCCACCGTCAGCGTGAGCGAGAACCGAGCACGCTCCCACGTCAGCTCCTGCGGCTTGAAGTGAATGGGGGTGCGCTGCGACGTCTCACGCCACTCCGACGTCGCGAAGCCGTCGAGCGCCCAGGGCGTTGGCTCAGCAGCGCTCTTCCCACCGCACGCGACGATCAAGGTCTCGGTTGGCGCGCCGATCGACGACAGCCGAACGGGGTGCACTGCCCGCGCCCCATTGAGCATCGCCAGCTCGATGCTGAGGCCCACGAGGCCAGCGGGCGACGCCGCGGCCAGCGTGACGATGAAGGACGTGGGCTCATCTGCCGGCGCACGTCGCGACTCGACGATCGAGAGGGTGAGCCCGCGGCCTTCGCTGAACAGCTCCAGCATCAGAAGTACGTCGACGCCATCACGGTGCCGCCCACGCTGAAGCGCTGGCAGTTGCTGAGGCCGCAGTTGATGCCGATGAACCAGTCGAAGTACCCGCGGGCCTGCAACGAGACGCTCTCCGCCACGAAGTACTCGACGCCGCCACCGACACCCGGCCCCACCAGCGTGCTCCCGACACCAATCGACATGGCGGTCGGCTGGAGCACGACGATGCCCGAGAGGTGCGCGCTGACGAACGGGCGCAGCGACTCCTCCATGAACAGGTAGCGCATGCCGAACTGGCCACCCGTCGCGAAGACGAAGCCCGCGCCGCCATTCGGAGGCGCGCCCACCTTCAGGTATGCGAGCGCCAACGGAATGCGCACGTACACGTCGAAGCCGTTCTCGGCGTAGTACGAGCCCTCGAGCCAGAACGGCACGCTGAAGTCAGGCACCGTCGCGTCGTCGGTGAAGAGCTTCATGAAGCCGATGCCCAGGCCGAGCCCGCGGTTCGCGAAGCTGCCGGCGTGGGCCGTCGAAACGAGGAGCGAGGAGAAGGCGAGGCTGAGGGCGAGCGAGAGCTTGAGGACGTTCCGCATGCGGGGTCGCAGCGTACTGGGTTTGAAGGGCGCAACCCGCGGAATTCCGACTCGTTTGACCGTCATCCATCGTTGCCCGACCCGAACAGACTCTCTACACTCCGGCCCACCATGACGCGTCGTGTCCTCATGGGTCTGCTCACCCTCGCGATGGCTGCGTGCGTGACCACTCCCCCTCCGCACCCCCGTGCGCTCGAGGCGAACAACATCTGCACTGAGTACCTGTCTCAAGGCGATCTCATGCGCGCCGAGGTGCAGTGCGATCTCGGCATTCAGTTCTCTCCCCAGTACGCCGATCTCTGGGTGAACAAGGGCCTCATCGCGCTGAAGCGCGGGCAGAAAGACCAGGCCAAGGAGCTCTTCATCAAGGCGCTCCGCCTCAACCAGGATCAGGCGCAGGCGTACAACAACCTCGGCTACATCTACCTGGGCGACCAGCAGTTCGGCAAAGCGCACGACAACTTCCAGCGCGCCCTCAAGGTGAACCCCGACTACACCGAGGCCCGCTACAACCTCGCGCTCGCGTTCCGCGGCCTCAAGCAGGACGACAAGGCCAAGAAGGAGCTGCGCACCATCATCGAGGTGAACCCCAGCCTCGCCGATCCGTACAAAGAGCTCGGCGCCATCGCCATCGACGAGGGCAACCTCGAGACGGCCGCCGAAGAGCTCACCAAGGCCACCCAGCTCGACCCCCAGTTCGTCGAGGCCTGGCTGCAGCTGGGCAACACACTCGTCGAGTCGGGCAAACCGTGTGACGCCAAAGACGCCTACAGCTCGTGCATCGAGGCCGACGCCAACAACATTCTGTGCCGCAACAACATCATCAACGCCGAGAAGAAGTGCAAACTGCAGGACAAGGCGCTCACCGACGTGAAGGAGCGCGCCGCAGGCCAGAAGACGCCCGAGAGCGAGTACTCCGCCGCGCTGAAGTTCCGCCAGGAGGGGCTCGTGAACGACGAGGAGCGCGCCTACAAACGCTGCCTCAAGTACGACCCCAAGTTCGTGCTCTGTCACTTCGGCCTGTTCGAGCTCTTCAAGAACCGCAGCGACGAGAAGCTGGCCTCGACGGCCTGCAAGAACTTCCTCAAGTTTGCCAACGAGACCGAGTACCAGTCGCAGGTCGCGACCTGTCAGCAGTACGTGCGTGACTGACCTCCATGGGCGTTCGCCTCACCGTCAAACGGCGCGCCGAGGCCGGGGGCGCCGAGAAGCCGCAGGTGGTGACCCTCACCGAGGACACCATCACGCTCGGCCGTGACGACGGCTGTGACGTCGTGCTCGCGCAGACCGCGGTCTCACGCAACCACGCCCGCATCAGCCGCGACGGCACCCTCTTCTTCCTCGAAGATCTCGGCTCGAGCTTCGGCACCCTGCTCAACGGCGCGAAGCTGAAAAAGAACGAGAAGCAGCTGCTGCGCAACGGCGACACCATCGCCATCGCCCAGTTCGACGTCGTCTTCGATCGCGTGGCCGACGTCACCGAGTCGAACGCCGGCAACACCATGTTCGTCAGCCGAAACCTGGTGAAAGACGTGATGAAGGGCCTCGGCACCGGCGGCGAGCAGCCCTACTTCCGCGTGATGAACGGCCCGCGCGAGGGCCATCGCATCGAGATCGGCGATGCCCAGGAGTACACCTTCGGTCGCGACGACAGCGCCGACATCGTGCTCAACGACGATCTCGTCTCGCGCCGCCACGCCCGTGTCCGTCGCGACTGGTCGGGCACGCACGTCGAAGATCTGGGCAGCCGCAACGGCATCAAGGTCAACAAGAAGCGCGCGAAGAAGGTCACGCTAAAAGACCGCGACGAGCTCGAGATCGGTGGCGTGAAGCTGCTCTTCCTCGACCCCTCCGAGGTGCGCGAGACGCC
>JBEOKA010000451.1:0-2860 GCA_040275325.1 Myxococcaceae bacterium
TGTCTGGTCCATCTTCCAGGGGGTTGCTGGTTCCTCAACCGGGCGGATCTGGGTAGAGGGCGGCATGAGCCTGCTCCCGGTTGAAGTGGCATTGGAACGAGTTCTGGCCCTCACGAGACGGGGCTCAACCGAGCTGGTCGATGTGGGGGAAGCGGTGGGTCGGGCGCTTGCCGAGCCGTTGATGGCGAGCCGAACGCTGCCGCCCTGGGACAACTCGGCGATGGATGGCTACGCGGTGCGGTCGGCCGACGTCACCAGCGCTG
This sequence comes from Myxococcaceae bacterium, assembly GCA_040275325.1. Classification (GTDB taxonomy): domain Bacteria; phylum Myxococcota; class Myxococcia; order Myxococcales; family Myxococcaceae; genus Xiheimicrobium. The sequence continues at coordinate 264 of JBEOKA010000451.1, forward strand.
GCGTCTCGTTGAAGGTGACCTCGACGATCTTCGCGGGCCAACGCCCTTCCCTGCCGGTCGAGCCGGGCTGCTGCGCGCGCATCATGACGGGAGCGCCGATGCCGGCAGGCGCTGACGCCGTGGTGATGCAGGAGAAGGTTCGGCTCAGCGGCGAAGGCGTGGTGATCATCGATGAGGTCGCGCGGCCCGGTCAGAACGTTCGGCAACGGGGTGAGGACGTGAAGGAAGGAGCCATCGTGCTCCCGGTCAGCCGGGTGCTGGGCGCGGCTGAAGCTGGCGCGATCTGGGCGCAGGGGGTGACCCATGTTCCGGTCTTCGCGCGCCCTCGCGTCGCCATTGCCTCGAGTGGTGACGAGCTGTGCGAGGTGACTGATGCGCCGAACGGCCGCATCGTCGACACCAACACGCCGGTGATCGCTCAGCTGGTGAAGCTGTGTGGCGGCGTTCCGACGATTCTCGGGCGGGCGCCCGACACCCTCGACGCGATCAGCGCGCTCTTCGCGAAGGGCCTCGAGTTCGACGTGCTCATCACCGTCTCGGGCGCGTCGGTGGGCGACAAGGACTTCACCCGCGAGGCGTTCCAGGGCCTGGGCGTCACGATGGACTTCTGGAAGGTGGCGATGAAGCCGGGCAAGCCGCTCGCGGTCGGCACGAAGGGCCAGACGCTCGTGTTCGGTCTTCCCGGCAACCCCGTGTCAGCGATGGTGACCTTCGAGCTCTTTGTGCGCCCTGCCCTGCGCGCGATGCAGGGCCTTCCTTCCGCCCATCCCCTCCTTCCGGGGAGGCTCGCGGTGCCGCTCAAGAAGCCGGCGGGCCTTCGTCATCTGGTGCGGGCGCAGGTGGAGCGACGGGAGTCAGAGCTGTGGGCCACCCCCCTTTCGTCACAGTCTTCTGGAGCACTTACGAGCGCGGCCGGGGCCACCCACTTGATTTCGATCGCTCCCGATGAGACGCAGGTGCCTTCGGGTGCCGTCGTCGATCTCATCCCGCTGTTCTGGGGAGCCTGAAGTGGCTGTGCAACCTTTGTTCAGGGTGAGCATCAGACCATCGCAACCAGCAACGCTCCCGGAGTCGTGACGCCGGGGCCACTCTGAACGAGGGGTTTTGATGAACGCCGAGACGAAGGTTCTGCCGACCCGCAAGCCCACCGCGCACCTCGAGCTGTACTCCGAGTCTCCGTTGCCGACCGAGCGGGGCCTGTTCCGCATCGTGATCTTCCGCGATCGCCGCAACGGCCGGGAGCACGTGGCGATGGTGAAGGGCGACGTGAACGGCAAAGAGGGCGTGCCGGTGCGCGTTCACAGCGAGTGCCTCACGAGCGAGGTCTTCGGCAGCCTTCGGTGCGACTGCCGCGCGCAGCTCGACCGCGCGATGGACTTCATCAACCAGCAGGGCTGCGGCGTGTTGCTGTACCTGCGCCAGGAAGGCCGCGGCATCGGGCTGGGCAACAAGATTCGCGCGTACAAGCTGCAGCAGGAAGAAGGGCTCGACACGGTCGAGGCGAACCTGAAGCTTGGCTTCGCCGACGATCTTCGGCGCTACGACATCGCGGCCGAGATGCTGCGCGGCCTCGGCGTGGAGTCGGTCGATCTCATCACCAACAACCCGCTCAAGATCGCCGGACTCGTCGACGAAGGCATTCCCGTGCGCCGTAGAATTCCGTCGCGGACCATGACGAATCCGCTTAACGTCGAGTACCTCAAGACGAAGCGCGATCGGTCAGGTCACCTCATTGAGTTCCTCGGCGAAGACGGCGCGAAAGCCCAGGCGAGCTGATTCGAAGAAGTCAGCCCGAACGCCTCCGCACGCGATGACGCTGCGGTTCTGGGGTGTGCGTGGCTCCATTCCCTCCCCCGGGCCCGAGACGGCTCGCTACGGCGGCAACACGCCGTGCGTCGAGCTGCGCATCGGCGACGAGCTGGTGCTGTTCGATCTCGGCACGGGCGTGCGCGAGTTCGGCAACGCCGCGCCGCGGCCCGTTGAGGGGCACATCTTCATCTCGCACTACCACTACGATCACCTGCAGGGCCTGCCGTTCTTCGGGCCCATCTTCGACCCGCGCAGCCGCTTCGTGATTCGTGGCCCGACGCGCGATGGGCGCACGGTGAAAGACGTGATCTCGGGGCAGATGCAGCAGCCCTTCTTCCCCGTCACGGCCGAGATGGTCTTCCGCGCGCAGCTCGACTACCAGCCGTTCGCGGCGGGCGACAAAGCGCGCATCGGCGACGGCGTGATCACCGCCATCGAGACGCACCACCCCGGCGGCAACCTCGCCTACCGCATCGAGTGTCGCGGCAAGTCGATCGTCTACGCGACCGACACCGAGCACGGCACGGCGCGTGACGCGCAGCTCATCGACTTCGCGCGCGACGCTGACATCTTCATCTACGACGCGATGTACACGGAAGACGAGTATCTCGGCCGCGCGGGCTCTCCGAAGATCGGCTGGGGGCACTCGACCATCGAGACCGCCGCCAAGGTGGCCGATGACGCCGGAGTGGGCACGCTCGTGCTCTTCCACCACGAGCCGACGCGCAATGACGACGCGATGGATGAGCTCGTGAAGGCCGCCAGGAAGCTGCGCAAAGGCACCATCG
>JBEOKA010000452.1:0-7950 GCA_040275325.1 Myxococcaceae bacterium
GAAGTTCGTCTGCGCATCACGAGCGCTCCCAGCGCGAGCAACAGAGGCATCGTCGAACTCGTCGTGCAGCCGCATCCCGTGCGTGAATCCATCGAATCTGCGGATCCACCTGCGACTGCGGATCCACCGGCGACTGCGGATCCACCTGCGGCTGCGGATCCACCTGCGGCTGCGGATCCACCAGCGGCAGCAGATCCACCAGCGGCAGCGGATCCACCGGCGACTGCGGATCCACCAGCGACTGCGGATCCACCGGCGACTGCGGATCCACCAGCGGCTGCGGATCCACCAGCGGCTGCGGATCCACCGGCGACTGCGGATCCACCAGCACTTCCTCCTCCTGCTCCGCCCGCGTCAGGCGACGACACGCACTGTCCCGACGCATTGCACGTCCCCACCGCACACGTGCCGCACGACGTTCCGCACTGATCAACCCCACACTGCCGCCCACTGCAGAACCTCACCGGAGCCTGATTCGTCGGCGTGCCATTCAACAACGAGCGCGTCAGCCCCAACCCGAGCGAGGCTCCGGTGCAGAACTCGCCCATCGTCGTGAAGCCCTCGAGGAAGCTCGAGTACGGCGCCATCGCCTGCGCCGTCGTGTACCAACTGAACGAGCCCAGCGGATTGAGCGAGTAGAGGTAACACGGGCCCATGTCGAGGCCGCCGCCGTACAGCGCGAGCGTGTCGTAGTTCGCGTCGCGCAGATGCTCCTCGGGCGACTTCGTGTTGCCGGGAGCCGCGAGAATGCACGCGCCGAGCGATGACGTCGGAAAACCCGCCGCCTGCTGCCGCCCACGGTCCGTCATCTGCACGAGGTCGTAGTACGCGTCCTGGTTGTCCTCGGCCGGTGCGCTCGCGTTCATGGACGTGCCCATGTCCATCCACGAGCCCCAGCCATCGAACAGGTTGCAATAGATGGAGTCCGCCGCGCGCTCGCCGACCGTCGTCCCATTCGCGAGGCGCGCTATCTCTCGGAACGGCCGGCGCGCGAAGAACGTGCGGGCGTTCTGCGTCGAGCCCAGCACGATGAGCCCGCCACCGCGCATGCGCCAATAGACTCCACCGAGCCAGAACGCGACGAACTCGCGCTCTTCATCGGTGAGCGCTGGGTACGGCAGCACCGGCCGCGTTCGCGAACGTGCTCCCAGACACTGCTGCTGCACGAGCGCTCTCGCCGTGCCCGCTGCGATGGTCTGCGTGACGTGCGCGTCGATGGCGTCGAGCTCGGCCAACAACTGCGTCACCTCCATGTGCAGCGAAGGCCCCCGCGTCGCGTCGAAGCATGAGGCGTCGCTCGTCAGCCGCGAGACGACGGCCTGAAACGCCGCTCGCGCCGTCGACACCCGCGCGCTCTGTGACGGCCGCACCTTCCACAACACGCGCCGCATCGTCGGCACCCAATCAGCCGGCAGCATTCCTTCGGGCACCGGCACGCGTGAGAGGCCCGCGCCTGCGAGCCCGAGCTGCTGCTCGAGCGTGTTCGTGCGCGCGTCGACGTACGAGTTCAGCTGCGACTGGCTCAGGCCCGACGGTATCGTGCTCGCCGAGACGAAGCGCTCGGGCTCCTCCAGCTCGAGGCACGCGCCAAGGTTCGTCGCGTTCAAACTCTGCCGAATCGCCGTCTCGTGCTGCTGACACGTCGTCGACGCTCCGGCCGCGAGGAAGGAAGTCGTCGGCACCACGAACGTCGCGCTCGTGGAACAGAACACGGGAGCCGGCCACGTCATCGGCGCCGTACCCGCATCGAGTGTGCGCAGAAACTGAGCCTTCATCTCCGACGCGAACCACAGCGTCACCGTCGGCGTCGTCGCGCCCTGCGGCCCGGCCTGCAGCGCCTCGAACGTCGACGGCAGCTGCACCCATGACGGCATCGCTGCGTTCAACGCCGTCACCTTCTGCGCCGTGAGCGTCACGTTCTGCGGCAGCCCCGCATCGAACTCGAAGGGCAGCCGCCGCTGCGCCAGAGCGTCGACGGAGACCAGGAGGAGAAGGCTGAGCAGGTTCCGCATGGCGTGGCGCGTCCACCACACTGTGTGGAGCTGATCCACCACCCTTCCCCACGTTCGCACCACATTCGAGGCACGGTGCGTTGGCACGACTCGTGGTCTGATGCCGCTCCGCATGACCTTCCCCCGCCTGTGTCTCGCGCTCGTTGCGCTCGGTCCGCTCATGGCCCACGCGCAGCAGCAGTGCAGCGCTCCACCCGGTCCACGGCCTGCCCCGACCGACATCATCTCTGACACGCGCGCACTTCGTCGTATCGCGCTCACGCTCGAAGGCACCACGCCCGACATCGCTGAGCTCGAGGCGCTCGCGGCAGAGGCGTCAGCGGAAGCGCGCCAATCACTGCTCCAGCAGGCCATCGACCGGCGCCTGCAGTCTCCGAACTTCTACGACCAGATGGTCCGCTTCGGGCACGAGTGGATCAGCATCGGCACGTACACGAAGGGCGCCCAGGGCGACGCGTACCAGGGCGACATGTCGGGCCACTTGTTCCGCTGCAACGCGGGCACGGCGCACGCGGGCGCGTACTTCATCAACGATGACCCCGACGCGAACGCACAGAACGTCTGCAAGAACCTCGACAAGAACGGCGTGGCGAAGACGCAGCCCACGCTTCAGGTCGAACCGTGGTGGGCACCAGGCACGCAGGTCACCGTCGTCGGAGTCGCCGCCAGCTCGACCGCCACCACCGTTCCCGGGCCGAACAACACGACCGTCGACTGCGGGCGCGCGAACGGCGGCTACTACGACCCGTCGATGCCCGATGGCTGCGGCTGCGGGCCGAACCTCGTGTGGTGTGCGCCGCTCAGTGGGCTGGGCGCTGGCAGCGTCTACGACTTGTACGGCTCACAGCGGCGTCACCCGTTCGAAGAGCCAGCGCGCCTGCTCGGTCACCTCGCGTGGCACGACCGAGACCTGTCAGACCTCGTGCTTGGCAACTACTCGGTCGGCACGAACTGGCTGCGTCACCTCTATGTGCGGCACGGGCGCCAGCACGGCAGCACCGCGACCGACGCGAACACGACGTGGTGGAAGCCCGCCGCCGACACGAGCCCGAGAGACCCGCGCCACGCCGACGCGAACGACCCGCAGGCCTGGCGTGAGTTCGTCGTCGAAGACCTGAACCCGTTCTTCCTCTCGCTGACGAACAAGCAGCCGGGCGGTGGGCTGGGCCGCACGTACCACTACGACCCGCGCACCACGACGATGCCTCCCGACGGGCTGCCCTCGGCCGGAGTGCTGACGATGATGGGCCCCAACTCGTCGTGGCCACGTGAGCGGGTTCGCGCCGCGCGCTTCCTCGAGGTGTTTGCGTGCTCGGCCTTCTCTCCGCCTGCGGCCGGCAGCACCTTTCCGCCGTATCAGAACGACCCCGCGACGGGCGGTACCTGCCTGCACTGCCACACCACGCTCGACCCCGCGGCCATCTTCTTCAAGCGCTGGGACTTCGACCCGGCTGCCTCGTACTACGTGCCGTGGCCGTTCCTCGGAGGCATCGGCCGCTACCGCATCACCGCCGCGTGGATCAGCGGGCGCTACCCGCACTCTGCGGCCGACAACAGCCCGGGCTTCCGCTGGAAGAACGCCTTCGTGCCGAACACGGTGATGACGCCCGTGACGCCCGAGCAGGTGGCGACGAACCCCGAAGCGGTGCTGCTCGACACGATGCCGCAGACGTACTCACTGCTCGGCGAGTCGGGCGACGGCACCATGGGCCCGCTCGGCTTCGGGAAGATTCTCGTCAGCTCGGGCGCGTTCGACCGCTGCGCCGTGAGAAAGCTCTACGCGCGCTTCGTGGGCCGCGAGCTGCACCCCGCCGACGAGCGCCCGTACATCGACGCGCTGGTGAAGCAGTTCGTGAACGACGGCCGCAAGGTGAGGCCGTTCATTCGGTACCTGATGACGCAGACCGAGTTCCGGAGGGGCCTCTAAATGAACGCGCGCCTGCTCCTCTTCCTCTCGCTCGCCGCGTGCACGGGCAACATCGGCTCGTCGACGAACCCGAACGCGTTTCCCACCGATGGTGGCCTGCTGGCCGATGGAGGCTGTGCGCCCGTCAGCCGCAACGACGAGATGCGCCTCGCGCTCGCCGGAGCCTGTGCCGGGTGTCACGTCGCGGGCTCGAAGCCCTACTGGGCCTCGCTCACCGCGTTCGAAGGCCTCGTCTACGACCCGAAGTACGTCGTGCGCGGAGACCCCGACAACAGCCTGTTGCTCAAGCTCTTCAAGGCCAACGCGCCGGGCTCGTTCGCGCAGATGCCTCCGGGAGAGACGTACGAGGCGATGCTGGCCCGCGGCGGCGCGACGGTCACCATCGCCGAGCTCGAGCAGTGGATTCGTGAGCTGCCACCGCAGGGCAGCGTCGTCGCCGAGCCGATCCCCGAGCGGTTCACCGTGCGGCGCCTCACCGCCGAAGAGATGGTGGTGTCGGCCATGTCGCAGCTCGGCCTCACGCTCGAGGACTTCATCGACACGTCGAACATGAACTGGCGGCAGCAGGAGTACACCGTGAACGGCGGCAAGTTCTTCATCTGGCCGAAGGACTGGGCGCCCGGCATCTCGCGGCAGTACGTCTCAGACTCGCGCACCGTCGAACGCTACGAGGCGCTCGGCGGCATGGCGGCGCTCGACAACCGCGGCAAAGACATCGCGCTCGGGCCCGCGGCCGTGCAGACGCTCGTGCAGATGTCGCAGGCGTGGTGCAAGCGCGCCATCGAGAAGCCCGGCAACACCGCGGTGCTCCGCTTCGTCACGCTGGCCGACAAGAGCGCGACGAAGGCGGCCGACATCAAGAAGAACATCGCCGCGCTGCACCTGCGCATGCTGTCGGAGCCCGCCACCGACGACACCGTCGAGGCGCTCTACACGAAGGTCTACCTGCCCCTCGAAGCGACGAACACCAAGGCCGCGTGGACGGCCGTGTGCGCGAGCTTCATGCGTCACCCTCAGTGGCTGAGCTTCTGAAGAGGCCCCATGCGAAACACCTCACGACGACAGCTGCTCAAGTGGTCTCTCGGCGCCTCTCAGCTCGCGCTGCTCGAGCGCTTCAACCTGCTCGGCGCATCGCGCGCACACGCCCAGACGATGGACGCGCCGACGCGGCTCGTCGTTCTCTACGTGCCGGGAGGCTTCCGCCCGCACTACGCCTTCTGGCCTGGCACCGACGCGCAAGTGGAACAGAACGTGCCCGACCCGGGTGGCTTCGCAGGTGAGCCGACGTTCTTCCGAGCGAGCGACTTGATGGACCTCGCTCCCGGCGACGGCCGGTTTCCCGCGCTGCGTGTGTGGCGCTCGTGGAACCCGGCGATGCCGCAGCAACGGCACGGCACGCCGTACACCCCGTCGATGTACGGCTACGTGAACTGGGCGCTGCACGAGAACGTCGCCATCGCGCACGGCATCGACCAGGGCACGGCCGACCACGCGAGCGCGTTCGTCTCGGCGATGTGCGGCGTGCCCAGCCCCGACTTCCGCGCGCCCGCGCTGCACTCGGTCGTCGCCAACCACTTCTTCGCGCAGACGAAGGAGCAGCGCCCCCTGCCCTTCGTCACCATCACCAGCGAGCGCGGCCTGCCGCAGGCGACGGGGCTGCCTTCTCACGCGGCGCCCGTGCGCGTGCCCAGCATCGAGGCGCTCAAGCCGCAGCTGTCGACGAAGCCGGCCGACAACCCCTGGTGGGCGGGTCTCGAGGCGCGCACCGCGAAGCCAGAGCTGAACTTCGACGGCTCGGCGACGGGCTCGATGATTCAGACGACGCCGCTCGAGGACTACACGCTGGGCATCCCCGGTGCGTTCAAGGGCAAGTCGTCCGTCAAGACCGACGGGTTCCTCGAGCAGCTGCACGGCTCGCTGCGGAGCGTCTCGCGCGTGCTCGCGGCAGACGTCGTCACCGTGCTCGAGCGCACGAAGGGCATCGACGCGTTGACGGCGTCACGGCCGGCGTACCTGTCGGGCTACCTGAACTCGGCGTTCAGCTACACGTTCGGGCTCGCGAACTTCCACATGACGGGGCTCGAGCCGCGGTTCGACATGGCGCTGCGCCTGCTGAAGGCCGACCTCGCGACGGCAGTGCACGTCTCGATGGGCCTCGACTTCGACACGCACAGCGGGCTCGGCCACGGCTTCTCGTGCGCGCACGGCCGCAACATGTTCGACCTGGTCGCGCGCTTCCTCGGAGAGCTCAAGAGCACGCCGCTGCCGAACAAGCCGGGCAAGACGCTGCTCGACGACACGCTGGTGGTGATGATGAGCGAGTTCGGCCGCTCGTGGGCGACGAAGAGCGCGACTGGCTACAACCTGCCCGACGACCACCACCCGTTCACTTCGGTGATGTTCGCGGGAGGCAACGTGGCCAACAACCGCATGGTGGGCACGTACGACGGGCGCGGCTTCGGCATGCCGACCGACATCATCGAAGAGAACGAGCAGCCGAGCCGGCGTGTGCCGCGCGCCGCCGACGTCACCACGACCGCGCTGCGAATCATGGGGCTCGGCTTTCACGACTTCTTCATTCCCGGCGGGTTCGGCGAAATCGTGGGCCTGCGGAAGAACGCCTGACCCGAAGGTGCGTGGGAGGCGCGGCTTGTGTAAGTCGAAGCCATGCCCGCTCCAGTGAACGGCTCCGGCCGTACGCCTCAGGTTCCGCAGACGACGCCTTCCACCACGCCGAACGCACCGACGGCGCCGAGCACCACGCCCGCGCAGCCAGGGTGGACGCCAGCGGTTCGTGACGGCAATGGACGCACGCCCCCGTCGCTCATCAACCAGCGCTTCGCCGGAGACGGGCAGCTCGGTCAGGTGCTCGGTGGCGGCGCGGCGTTGGGGCCCGGCGCGAAGGGCGACGGCGTGAAGAAGTTCCAGCAGGCGATGAGCGACATGGGCTTCGCGGTGGCTGGCTCTGCCGACGGCAGCTTCGGCCCGCAGACCGCGAAGGCCGTGCGGAACTTTCAGGTGAACGCCTCGAAGATGTTCCCCGACGTGCGGCCGACCGGCACCATCGACGCCGCCACCCTGCGCGCGCTCGACCAGCTCTCGCCCGCGCCTGGCCAGCAGGGCCAGACGAAGAACATTCCTTCGCCGTTCTACGACGGCAAGCCGGTGCGCGTGGTGGTGCTCAAAGATGAGCACCGCACCTTCCTCTTCGACAAGAACGGCAAGCTCGAGAGCATCTTCCAGAACGCGGTGGGCGCGAAGGCGACGTCGACGGACGAGGGCCTCAAGAAGGTGACGACGAAGCTCGATGAGCGCGCGTCACTCGAGGCGGGTCAGCGGCTGTGGGGCGGGCCCGTGTTCGGGCCGCGCATGCTCGACCTCTCGTGGGCCGATGGCCGCCGCTCGGGTGAAGAACTGCACGGCACGAGCGCTCCGAAGCAGCTCGGCGAAGACGTGAGCCACGGCTGCGTGCGCCACTCGAACACCGACATCGTGAAGCTCTACGACGCGCTGTCTGTCGGTGATCAGGTCGCCATCGTCAGCGGCCTCAAGGACGCGCACCTGCGCTGAGCGGCACCAGCCGGCGCAGCCACCAGATGAAGAGCGGCGCTCCCACGAGCTCGAGCGCCGTGAAGAAGACGAAGGGCGCGGGTGGCAGGCCCACCTGCAGCATGGCGAGCGCGCGGCCCAGCCCGCCCACGCCAATCACGACCCAGAGCCAGATGATGAACGTGGCGCGCCGGTCGAGCTGACGCAGGCCCCAGAGCATCAACAGGCCTAGGCCGAGCCAGACCCCGCCGAAGAAGCGCAGGTTGCTGTCGAGCACGCGGTGCGCTGGCGACGAGAGGTCGAGCTGCGGCGCGAGCAGTGAGGTGCCGAAGAGCAGCTCCACCGCGCCGGTGAGCAGCGGCACCAGCGTCAGCACCGCCATCAGCCCCACGAAGATGCGCCGCGAGTTCATTGGTGGATGGGGGTGCCGTTTCCGCTTACGCGGCGCGGTCTCCCCCACCT
>JBEOKA010000453.1:0-7758 GCA_040275325.1 Myxococcaceae bacterium
CCAGACAAGACGTGGTGGCAGCCGGGTCGGGTTCATTACTTCGTTCCCGGGCCGCGAGCAGCACCATCGCCCCAAGAGCCAATGAGGGCTATTGGCAGATGCCGACCGCCTTGAAACACCCACCGGCGTTCCCCGCGCCAGCGTCGGAACACGAGAACCCTGCGCTGCACATCGTGGCTGGGCAGATGACGTAGCTCGGCGGCGTGGCGGTCGCTCCTTCGGGTTCGATTCCGCCTGCACGGCAGGTCTCGTTCGCCGCGCAGCCTCCCGAAGTTCCAATCGCGGCCACGTCGCAGTGCCGCCGGCAGCGGTAGGCGACCGGCGACGTGCTCAACAGGTCGCACACCAGGCCCGCCTGGCAGCCTCGCGAGGGCGAGCACACCTCGTTCAGACGCGGGAGCGTCGGAGGCGCCTGGCACTGAGAGGACGAGATTCGGTCGCAGGTGGCGCTGCAGACGAGCGAGCCCGTCGCGCCGGCCCCGAGCTCGGTCTCGCAGGTCTTCCCGCCGAACACCGCGCCGTCGCACAGCTCCGACTTCGAGATGATGCCGTCACCACAGGTCGAACAGCCCGAGGCGTCGATCACACAGCTCGAGGAGCAGAGCAGCTGCCCCGACCGAAAGCCCTCGGAGACGCAGGTTCGGCCGCGAAGGTCGAAGCCCTCGCACATCTCGTCGGTCTCGAGCGTTCCATTGCCGCAGCGTGAGCCCACGGCGCCGGGGGCGCAGCCAAAGAGGCAGGCCGCGATCATCGAGACGCGAACGAAGCAGTTCATCGCGGCCGACTACCAGACGCCGCTGGGCCGTGTCGACGCGCTGAACCAAACCCGAGGGTCACGCTCGTGAATCGCATGTCAGCCTCACCGTGTATGAGGCGCTGACGTGAGCATCGTCGTCGTCGCCGAGAAGCCCTCTGTCGCCCGAGACCTCGCGCGGGTGCTCGGAGCGAACGCCCGCGGCGACGGCGTGCTCACCGGCAACGGCTACGTCGTCACCTGGGCCATCGGCCACCTCGTCGGCCTCGAAGAACCCGACGGCATCGACGAGCGCTGGCGCCGCTGGAGCTTCGACCTGCTCCCCATGTTCCCCCGCCGCTGGCCGCTGCGCGTGTTCGACAAGACGGCGCCACAGTTCGGCATCGTGCGGCGCGCGCTCACGGCGCCCGACGTCACCGAGGTCATCTGCGCCACCGACGCCGGCCGCGAAGGCGAGCTCATCTTCCGCTTCATCGCCGAGGCTTCGGGCTGTCGCCGCCCCGTGCGCCGCTTGTGGATTTCGTCGCTCACCGACGGCGCCATTCGTGCCGGCTTCGCGAAGCTCCGCCCGCAAGCCGACTTCGACGGCCTCGCCAACGCCGCGCTCGGCCGCAGCCGCGCCGACTGGCTCGTCGGCATGAACCTGTCTCGCGCGTACGGGCTGTCGCTCGATGAAAAGCTCTCCGTCGGCCGCGTGCAGACGCCCACGCTCGCGCTGCTCGTCGACCGTGAGCTCGCCATTCGCGACTTCGTGCCCGAGGACTACCTCGAGGTCGTCGCCACGTTCTCTCCGCGAGAGAAGGAGCAGTACACCGGCGTCTGGCACCGCGACGGCGCGAAGGAGCACCCACGCCGGCTCCCGAAGTCGGGCGAAGAGGCCGCCGCCATCGTCGCGCGCGCGAAGACCGGCGTCGCCACTGTCTCGGACGTCACCTCGAAGCAGAAGAAGCTGCCGCCTCCGCAGCTGTACGACCTGACCGAGCTGCAACGCCACGCCAACCGGCTCTATGGCTTCTCGGCCCAGCGCACGCTCGAGCTCGCGCAGGCCCTGTACGAGCAGCACAAGCTCATCAGCTACCCGCGCACCGACAGCCGGCACCTGTCCAACGAGGTCGCGGGCACGTTGCGGGCGGTCACCGACGCGATTGCGCCGCAGTTCCGCCCGCACCTCGCGCCTGGCACCGGCTCGCGCCCGCTGGGGAAACGCTTCGTCGACGACACCGAGGTCAGCGACCACCACGCCATCATTCCCACCGCCACGTCTCCCGACGGCCGCGCGCTGAGCGTCGATGAACGCCGTGTCTATGAGCTGATTTGCCGGCGGCTGTTGCAGGCCTGGCATGACGACTTCACCTGGGCCGCGACGCAGGTGACGACGCTCATCAGCAATCCGGGCTTCGTCGACCGCTACCTGAGCCACGGCACCGCCATCGAGCAGCTCGGGTGGAAGGTGCTCGACGTCGGCCACGTGCGGCCTCCCACCGAGAAGCGCGCGCCGGGTGAAGAGACCGAGGAGGAAGGGCTGCTCCCGTCGGGGTTGAAGGCCGGTCAGGTGCAGCAGGTGCTCGACGCGAAGGCAGTGCCGAAACGCACGCGGCCTCCGCCGCGGCTCACCGACGCGACGCTGCTCACCGCGATGGAGACCGCCGGCAAGACGCTCGATGAACGCGAGCTGTCCGAGGCGATGAAGGAGAACGGGCTGGGCACGCCAGCGACCCGCGCGAACATCATCGAGACGCTGCTGACGCGTGAGTACGTGGTGCGTGAAGGCAAGGCGCTCGCGGTGACGGACAAGGGCCTTCGCCTCATCGAGGTCGTCGACCCCGAGGTGAAGAGCGCGGCGATGACCGGCGCGTGGGAAGCGAAGCTGCAACGCATCGCGAAGGGGCAGGGCGCGCTGCCGGAGTTCATCGAGGGCATCGAGCGGTACGTCGAGGCCGTCATCGGCAGAATTCGCAACAACCCACCGCCGGCGACGCGTCGTGAAGCCGGGCCTCCACCACCGGGGCGAAGCCCGCAGACGACCCAGCACGCGTTCGGTGGAGCCTCGTCTCAGCGGAGAACCGCGAACGGTGGCACGGAGTACGCGCTCGGCGCTGCACCGCACGCATCAGCCGCTGCGCGAAGCTCGGCCTCGGCGAGTGCGTCGCAAGGAAGCGCCGCTTCGTCGGCGAACGATGCTCCTTCATCGCTGCACGCGAACTCGGCCTCGGCGAACGGCGGGGCTGCGTCGAGCGCCGCTTCGTTGGCGCACGGAGTCGCTCGTCCTTCATCGCCGCGCGGAAGCTCCGCCCCATCGGCCTCCGCGAACGCTCCACTTCCGCGTGGAAGCCCGGCCCCCGCGGCGAACGGAGGTGTTGCGTCGGGTGGAAACGCCGCTTCGTTCGTGAACGGAGTCGCTGGTTCCGCATCGTCACGCGGAAGCTCCGCCCGGTCGGCGAACGGAGCCACAGCCGTAGGCGCTCCCCTTTCGCACGGAAGCTCGGCGAACGGAGTTGCTGCGCGAGGAGGCGCCACTTCGTCGGCGAACGGAATCGCTGGTCCTTCATCGCCGCTCGCTCGCTCCGCGCCGTCGGCGTACGCGAACGCTCCACTTCCGCGCGGAAGCACGGACTGGTCGGCGAACGGAGTCGCAGGGGCTGCATCACCGCGCGCGAGCTCCGCATGGTCAGCGAACTCAGGCGCCAGTGCGTCGGCGCACGGAAGCTCGGACTCGTCGGCGAGCGGAGTCGTTCCTGCACCGCGCGCGAGCTCCGCATGGTCAGCGAACTCAGGCGCCAGTGTGTTGGCGCACGGAAGCTCGGACTCGTCGGCGAGCGGAGTCGCTCCGTCGCGCGACCTGGGCGCGCTGCTCGCGAAGTTCGGTCACGCCTCGTTCCGGCCCCATCAACAAGAAGCGTGCGACGCCTCCATCGCCGGCCACGACGTGCTGCTCGTCATGCCGACCGGCGCCGGCAAGTCGCTCTGCTACCAACTGCCCGGCCTCGCCCGCCAGGGCACCACGCTCGTCGTCAGCCCCCTCATCGCGCTGATGGAAGACCAGGTCGCCCGCCTGCAGTCGCTCGGCCTCGCCGCAGAACGAATCCACTCCGGTCGCCCACGCGCCGAGTCGCGCCGCGTCTGCGCCCAGTACCTCGAAGGCACGCTCGACTACCTCTTCATCGCGCCCGAACGCCTCGGCGTCGCCGGCTTCCCCGAGCTGCTCGCCCGCCGCACCCCGTCGCTCATCGCCATCGACGAAGCGCACTGCATCTCTCAGTGGGGCCACGACTTCCGCCCCGACTACCGATTGCTGGGAGAACGCCTGCCGATGTTGCGGCCCGCTCCCGTCATGGCGCTCACCGCGACGGCGACGCCGCTCGTCCAACGCGACATCGTCAAACAGCTCGGCCTTCGCCCGGGCGCGCGGCAGCTCATTCACGGCTTCCGCCGCCACAACCTCGCCATCGAGGCCCTCGAGGTGCTGCCGAAGGAGCGCCCTGAGCGCGCGCTCGAGTGGCTGCTCCAGCCGGGCCGCACGCCCGCCATCGTCTACGCCGCCACCCGCAAGAGCGCCGAGACCACCGCCGAAGTCCTCTCGGGCCACCTGCGCGTCGCGCCGTACCATGCCGGCCTGTCGAATCAGGCGCGCGAGGAGGCCCAGACCGCGTTCCTCCACGGAGACCTCGACGTCATCGTCGCCACCGTCGCGTTCGGCATGGGCGTCGACAAACCCGACGTGCGCACCGTGTTGCACCTCGCGCTCCCCGGCAGCGTCGAGGGCTACTACCAGGAGATTGGCCGCGCCGGTCGCGACGGCAAACCCTCGCGCGCGGTGCTCATGCACCACTTCGTCGACCGCAAGACGCACGAGTTCTTCCTCGAGCGCGACTACCCCGACGTGCCCGTGCTCGCGAAGCTGGCGCGTGCGCTGAGTGACACGCCCCAGGCGTCAGAGACCGTGCGCCGCCGCGCCCGCATCTCGATGGATGACTTCGAGAAGGCGCTCGAGAAGCTGTGGATTCACGGCGGCGTGCGCGGCGTCACCGAAGACCAGCTCACGAAGGGTCATGACGCGTGGCAGGCGCCGTACGAGGCGCAACGCCGGCTGCGCGTCGAGCAGCTCGCGCTCATGGCCCGCTTCGCTGAGAGCGCCCAGTGCCGAATGCTCTCGCTGGTGAAGCACTTCGGAGACCAGACCGACACGCTCGAGCCCTGCGGCCAGTGCGATGTCTGCAACCCCGCGGGCTGCATCGCCGCCACCTTCGACCCGCCGACGATGGGCGAGGTGACCGTGCTCTCCGAGGTGGTGGCGAGGCTGAGAGCGCTGCCCGGCCAGTCGATTGGCCGGCTCTGCAAAGAGGTGCTGGGTGACGCTCCCGAGGCGCGGCCCCAGTTCGAGCGGCTCGTGAGAGGGCTCGCGCGTGCAGGTCAGCTGCGCCTCGAAGACGCCGTGTTCGAGAAGGACGGGCAGTCGATTCCGTACCAGCGCCTCTACGTCATCGGCGCAGGAGACCCGAAGCGCGCCCTGCTCGCGCCGAAGAGCCGGCCGGCACCGGAGCGTCGGGGTCGTGCTCCACAGAAGCGAGGCCGTCGAACGAAGCGCGCCGCCCGCACGCCCGCGGTCGAGCTGCCCTCGACGGGAGAGAACGCGCGGCTCGTCGAGACCCTGCGGGCGTGGCGCCTGGGTGAAGCGAAGCGCCGCCGCGTGCCTGCGTTTCGGGTGCTGACGAATCGGGCGCTCGTCGCCGTCGCCGAGGCCCGACCGACGTCGGAGCAGGCGCTGCTCAAGGTGAAGGGTCTGGGCCCCAAGGTGCTTCAACAATCGGGAGCCCAGCTCATCGCCCTGTGCTCCGGCCGTTGAGCTCTTCCATCGGCAGCGTCGAAGGTGGCGTCACCCAGCCAGCCGTCGTTGCACCGAGACGCGTCGGAACCGCCTGACGACGTCGCCTTCAAAGCGGTTGCAGCCGCCAGTCGAGAGCGTCGGTGTCTGGTCTCGTTCCCTTCGTCGGGCGGCAGCGACCGCTCCTCGGCTCGGCGGACCCGTTCATCGACCGCTGAGCGGGCAGCGCTGGTTGAGCCGGTATCACCGTGCTCTCCCCGCTGACTGGAGCTTCCTCATGTCTCGAAGTGCGCTCGTGTCGTGTCTTCTCGCCGCTACCGTCGTCTCCGCTGAGCCGGTGCTGGTGACGTCAACCGCTCCCTCGCCGCACCCATGGGGGCTCGAGACCGAGCTCGTCCAGCCGTTCCTCCCCACCATCAACATCGTTCGACTGACTGGCACCCGAACGCTCTGGGGCAGTTCCGAGGGGCCGCGTGGAGACCTGATGGTTGGTGGGCGCTATCGGCTGCAGACCGACGACGCGGTGGCCCAGCAGGTGACCGAGCTGCTGCTCACGGTCGGCTACCGTCAGTACTTCTGGCGTGGGCTGCACGCCGAGGCGTTCGTGGCCGGTGGGTGGCTTGGCGGCACCAACCGCATCGATGGAAAGCGCTACAGCGGAGCAGGGCTCGCGTTGTCGGCGACGACGGGCTACCGGTTCGGCTTCTTCGAGCCCGGTGGCTTCTTCGACCAGCGCAGCGGCGTCGGCTTCTACGTCACGCCGCAGTTCGGGGTGCTTCAGGTGCTGACGCCGGGCAGTCTCGGTCCGCGCGGCGCTGTTCCTTCGACCTACCTGCAGGGCGCACTGCTTGTCGGCCTCTCGTTCTGAGTGGCGCTGAAGTTGCGCGTCTGCGGCCGCTGGAGCGCCCTCGGAGTCGAACGATTGCGCGGGTCTTCACGCGTGGACGAGCACTTGCACGACCCGGTGTCGGACCCTTTTCAGGAGATCCGATGATCATTCAAATCAACACCGATGCGACGCTGACGGGGCACGAAGACCGGAGAGACGCCATCAAAGGCGTCGTCATCGGGGCGCTCACGCACTTCAGCGACCGCATCAGCCGCGTCGAAGTTCACCTCAGCGACGAAGATGGGCGCGGCCACGGCAAGAACGACGTGCGTTGTGTGATGGAGGTTCGCATCGCGGGTCGCAACCCCGAAGCCGTCACGCACCACGCGACCGTCTTGCTGGACGCAGTCGATGGCGCCGCCGAGAAGCTGCAGCGGGTGCTCGAGCACGCCCTCGGCCGCGAGCAGCAGCACCATCGCGAGACGGTTCGTCACCCCTGAACCCGCCGCTCTCCCGGCTCGAACACGGTGTCGGACGGGAGGTCTCCCTCATCCAAAGGGGGAGACGGAGTGGATCAGACATCTCAACGACTTGGGGGTGCCGCCCGTTTGCACGAGGGGCCGCGGCAACCACTCACCCCAACGAGGCCCCTCATGTTGACCGCTCAGCTCATCGTCGTCCTGCTGTCCCAGACCCCTGACTCGCTGCTCGGAGACGTCGGCGAGTCGTGCCGCGCGCGCTCCGATTGCCGTACCGGACTCAAGTGCATCGCCTCGCAGTGCGCTGCGCCCGCCGTGGTGATTCCCCAGACGAAAGAAGGCCACGCCTGCGAGGCGACGGCTGACTGCTCGAGCGACGGTTCGCTGCGCTGCGTGTCGAAGGTCTGCAAGGTGCGCGGTGGTTCGTCGTCGAACGCAGCGTTCTCGCCGCCGCCTCCGCCTCCCGAAGTCGCGCCCGCCTACGTTCCTTCGAACGCGCGGCTGACCGCTGAGGCGCCGGCGCCGCTGAACCGGTCGGCCACGCTCGTCGCTGCTCAGGATCGCCCCGCGCCGCCGCTGCCCAGCCGTGACGGCATGAGCATCAGCCAGCAGATCCTCACGCTCGAGACCGACATCGACTCCATCAACGCGCAGCTTCGGGCGGTGCAGACGGGGTGGCCGGGTGGCTCGATTGCCCTCGTCGTCATCGGAGCGGTGCTCTCACCCCTCGCGCTCGTCGGCCTCCCCTTCCTCATTTTCCCCATCGTCGGTGTTCCGCTGCTCCTCATCGGCCTCGGCGGGGTTGCGATGATTGTCGGTGGTGCCGTCGGTGGCTCTCGCGTGAACGCCGAAGCAGTCGCCGAGCGGGAAGCCC
>JBEOKA010000454.1:0-8583 GCA_040275325.1 Myxococcaceae bacterium
GGCGGTAACAGCGGCGGCACGGCAGGCGGTAACAGCGGCGGCACGGCAGGCGGTAGCGGCGGCACGGCAGGCGGTAGCGGCGGCGGCACGGCAGGCGGTAGCAGCGGCGGCACGACAGGCTTTTGTTCGATAGAAGGCGGCTCTTTCATCAGGCCTGCAGGACCAGTGGCCGTGGGCTCAGAGGTGGTGTTTCGCTATCAGACAGCCGGTGGCTCAAGCGCCGGCCCGTGGACGGTTCTGTCGCCCGACGGTGGCGTCTTCATCTCGAGCTTCCGCGGCACCCCATTCGTGGTTGTCTTTCCTGAGACCGGCACCTTCAAGGTTCAGATCACCTTCTGTTCACCCTCATTCCCCTGGTGCCAACAGCATTGCAGTGCCTCGGAGGTCGATCAGGTCGTGAAGGAGCCCTGCGTTGCTCCGTCGCCGCTGAGCCTCGCTATCCCCTCGCCGCTGACCACCGCGACGACTGGCTCGACCGTGACCTACGTCTTCGACGGGGGAACGCCAGGTGTCTTGTCGTGGAGCATCAGACACACCGATGGCGGCGCGCTGACGACCGGCACTGGCGCCACGGCCCAGGTGCAGTTTCCCGACGCTGGCAGCTACGACGTGAGGGTGACTGCCATCAACGAGCTGGTGCCCGCCGACTGCGTTCTCACCGATGCTGGCATTCGAACGCTGGGCTTCGCACAAGACGTCGCCGACTGATCAGCGCCGGTCGCGAAGCGCCGCGCGGAACGACTTCACAGCCAGTAACTGGCTTCGAATCGCGACGAATTGCGAGAGCAGCGCGAGGTCGAGGGTGGGCAGCAGCGCGCTGCGCTCCTGCTGGTCGTAGGCGTCGCCGGCGGGCCGCAGCACGAAGACGCGAAGGCGCTCGTCTTCGAAGAGCCACACCTCTCGCACCTTCAGGCGGCGCCACCTCGATGGCGAGGTCGGGCCGCTCAGCGCCTTCGCGGCTGCCGAGCAGGTAGCACTCGTCGGCCTCACCACCAGCTTCGACTGCCGGGTCCTTCATCGTCCACGAGCCCACGCCGTCGAGGTCGACGTCGTTCTCTTCGGCCCAGGCCTCGAGCAGTCGGGCGATGCGGGTCTTGATGGCCTCGTGGTTCTCGGAAGGGCTCATGATCTCCAGCCGGCCATCGAGATACGCGACCCGCGTTGCGTTGGAGTCACCGCGCAGCTCGAGGAACTGCTCGTAGCCCTTCCAGTCGACCGAGAGCTGAACGCGCTGGTCGAAGGAGCCGACAGGGCTTTGTGGAATGACCGTCACGAGCGGAACCCTACCGCCGAACGAGGAGGCCTGCCCAGCAAGCCTCCCCGCCCGTCGCGAGCACCTGCTCAGGGTTGCGGGGTGAACCGGTACGCCTGCGTCGTCGAGATGACTCCAGCGGTGTTCGCGCCGAGCCCGATGCTCTGGTCGCTCGCCGACACGTCCTCGATGCCGACGAAGCCCGTCGCACCCGTCTCGAAGCCCGACGTGCCGCCGTTCGCCACCGCCGAGCAGTAGTGGAACTCGATGACGTTCGACGTCTCGACGATCTGCAGCTGGTACGTGAGCCGCTCGGGCCCGACACCGCCGCCCGCGAATGGACCGACGTTCGCCCACTGCACGATGAAACGGCGGTTCGGCGCCGTGCCCGTGGTGAGCATGCGCAGGCTCGAGAGGTTTGCCGCGTTGCCGTTCATATCGTCCCAGAACGCGGCGATGACGTTGTTGGGCGTCGCCACGGTCGGAATCGGAGCGCCGTACGAGTTCTGCACGGCGTTGAGGCCCGGCCCGGCCGACACCGTCACCAGGCCGTTGGTCGTGTACGACGCGTGGGTGATGGCCTGGCCGAAGTACGTGAACGTGAACGGCAGAGCGGTGCTGGGAATCGCCATGTCGTCGCCGTAGACGGCCGGCGCTCCGTTGCCGATGGTGAAGGGCACGTCAGGCGCCATCGACATGTCGACACATGCCGTCGTCGGCCGCGTCACCACGTACGCCGGGCGCGTCGCCAGAATGCTGAACGTGCCCGCCGTGGTGCCCGCAGGCGAGCCCACCGCGATGATGAACGTCTGCGCCGCCGAGCCCGTGTTCACCACCGAGAGCGTCTCGATGGAGCCCGCCACGTCGGACGAGCTCGCGCAGGTCATGGCCGTGCACGAGTCGAGCGCGCGCAGGCTCGGGTTGAACGGCGTGCCCGTCGAGTTGACGCGCACCTGGCGCCCTTCTCCGGCCGGCACCGAGAGGCTGTAGAAGACCGTCGGGCCCGTGCTGCCGGGCAGACAGGCCGTCGGCGCGGCGACACCGGCGGTGATGCTCTGGGCGTTCAGCGGCGTGCCCACCGTCAGCGCCGTCGGGCTCGCGCACGAGGCGATGGCCGTCGCCGTCGTGGTGATGGAGAACGTGCCGCCCGTGCCCGAGAGGTCGACGACGCCGAGCTGGAAGGTGCGCGGCGACATCGTGTCGTTGCGCAGCAGCACCGCCTCGTTCCCCGGCACGTTGCCGCTCGTCGTGCACGTCGTCGCTGCGCAGGTGTCGACCACCGAGACCGCCGGGTCGAAGCCCACCGCCGTCACGGTCGCCGTGACCACCGTGCTGGCCGGCACCGTGACCGAGTAGTGGCGCGCGAGCGCCTGCGCGGGCGGCATCGTGAAGCAGGCCGGCTGCAGCGCGCCTCCCGTCGAGATGTTCTCGCCAGTCACCGGCGTGCCGATGGTGAGCGCCGTGGCTCCTGCGCAGGTGGCGTTGGGCGCGATGGCCGTCGCGAGCGCCGTGATGGCGAAGGTCGTGCCCGCGCCGCTCTCGTCATTCACCGCGAGCAGCACCGTGCGCGTGGCCGAAGCGCTGGTGTTCTGCAGCACGAACGTCTCGACCGCCGTGGCCGCGCTGTTGAACGTGCCGCCGCAGGTGGTCGCCGTGCAGCTGTCCAGCATCACCACCGACGGGTTGAACCCTGCGCCGTTGACCGTCACCTGCACCGACGTCGAGGTGGGAATGGTGAGGGAGTACCAGGCCGACGAGGTGGCCGGGGGCGCCGTGGGGCTGCACACCGCCGACGCCGCGCCGCCGCCCAGAATGGGCTGGTTCGTGAGCGGCGTGCCGGGTGCCAGCGTCGTCGCGGTCGCGCACGTCGAGTTCGGCGGCAGCGCCTGCGAGGTGCTGGAGAGCGAGAACACCGCGCCCGCGCCAGCCTTGTCGATGACGGCCACCACGAAGGTGCGCGGCATCGCCGAGGCGTTGGTGAGCCGCACGCTCTCTGAGACGCCGGTGCTCGAGTCGGTCACCTGGCAGGTGGTGCTCGCGCAGGTGTCGACGACGGCGAGGGCCGGGTCGATGGTGGGGGCCACCGCGGTCAGCGTCGCCAGCGTCTGGGCCGGCACCGTCACCGAGTAGTAGCGCACCAGCGAAGCGCTGCCCTGCGAGGGGCAGGCGGGCAGCAGCGCGCCACCGGCGTTCGCGGCCTCGCCAGCGATGGGCGTGCCGAGCGTGACGGCGGTCGCCGACCCACAGACCGCGTTCGGCGCCTGGGGAATGACGCTCGAGGTGAGCGAGAAGGCCGACGTGGCGCTGGTCGACGTGGTGCCGACGCTCACCACGACCGAGCGTGGCGTCATGCCGTCGTTGCGCACCAGCAGACGCTCGTTGGCGCTGGTCGCGCCGGTCGTCGGGTACTCGCAGGTGGCTGCGCCGCACGTCGAGACGGCGTTGAGCACCATGTCGCTGACGTTGCCCGCCACGTCGAGCTGCAGCGTCGACGCCGCGGGAATCGAGAAGCCGTAGTACCGCGCGCGCGTCTCGCCGGTGCCCGTCGCGGGCTGGCAGACGGCGAGCGGCGCTCCACCCGCGGCCAGCGCTTCACCGGTGAGCGGGGTGCCCGGAGTCGTCGTGGCCGCCGTCGCGCAGGTGTCGTTGGGCACCAGCGGCAGCGACGTCGCCGAGAGGCTCATCGTCGCGGTGCTGGCGGTGATCGCGCCGGCCGCCACGATGAACGTTCGCGCTGTCATGCCGCCGTTGCGCAGCTGCACCGAGGTGGCCACGCCCGTCGACGTCGCCGAGCCCGTGCAGGTGGTGGCCGCGCACGAGTCGAGCACCGCCAGTGAGATGAAGGTGCTGCCGCTCACCGTCACGACGGTGTTGGCCGGCACCGACACCGAGTAGTAGCGCGCGCGGTCGAAGGCGACCGGGCAGACGGCCGGGCCTGCACCGCCGCTGTCGAGCGCCTCGTTGAGGAGCGGCGTGCCGACGAGCAGCGTCGCCGCGCCAGCGCAGGTCGCGTTCGCGGCGGTGCGCACCGAGGTCGACGCCATCGAGACGCTGCCCGTCTTGTTGGCGCGGTCCTGGTCGAAGACGACGAAGGTGAAGCTGCCCGCGCCGAGGCTCCACGTGAGCCCGCCGGTGAGGTTGGGCGCGACGACATTGCCCGAGCCGTCGAACGCCAGCGCCGCCGGCGTGAAGGCGCTGCCAGACGGGGCGAGGGCGAGCGTCACCCGGCGAGCCTCGGTGAGCGTGAGGCTCGAGACGACGCTGCCGCGCGAGCCGAACGCGACGATGGTGGGCGCCGTCGGCAGCGGCGTGGCGGTGGTGGCCGAGACCGCGGGCAGCGAGACCGACTCCGTCGAGCCGTCATCGAAGCTGAGCGTCAACACGGTGGGCGCGCTCGTCGAGGCGCTGGGCGCGATGATGCCGAACAGGTCGAGCACGTTGGGCGTGACGACGCGGGCCGAACGAACGACCGCTCCCTGTCCCGTGATGCGCGCGCCATCGAGGGCGCCGCCGGGGCCAGTGCTGAACTGCTTGCCGTTCGAGAGCTCGAGGCGCGCGAGAAACGCGCCGCCCTGCGCGAGCGGCCCCGACAGCACCGTCAGCGTCGAGCCGGGAATGATGCTGAGCCCCGCGGTGAGCGTCAGCACCTCGGCGCCCGTGGTGACGACGACATCGCGGGGGCCCGTCATCGCCGTGTTCGACACCGAGAGGTCGAGCCGCAGCGCGGTCGCGTTCAGCGCCTGCGCCGAGTTCACCGTGACGTCAGCGCCGGCCGTCGCCGTCGTCGTCGCGCCAAAGTGCGTTCCCACGCCGAGCACGAGCACCGACGTGCGCCGGCCGACGGCGAGCGAGTCGGGGAACGCGGCCTGCAGCACCGGGTTCACCGGGCCTTCGGGGCCCTGCGGGCCAGCGTCTCCCGGCGGGCCCTGCTGGCCGTTCATGCCTGGCGCGCCCGTTTCACCCATCGCGCCTTTGGGCCCGGCTTCGCCCTGTGGCCCCGTCATGCCCGCAGGCCCGGGACAGCCCAGCAACGCCAACACGACACACACCGTTGCGACGACGTGACGCATCGATTTTCCCCTTTGCAGTGAATGAAGGCCGACGCGCTCCACCCGGCGCGGCGCGCGCACGTTCCTGCGAAGGGCCGCCGATGTCGAGCAGAGGTCGCCTTGACTTCGAGCCCTGGCGCGGCAACTCTTTCTTATGTTGGAGCTGACACCTTTGAAGCAGAACTCATCATGACCCAGCCCCGTCTTCTCGTCACCGGCGCCTCTGGTTTCATCGGGCGTCACGTCGTCGCAGCGCTGCAGCGGCAGTTTCAGATTCACGCCCTGGCGCGGCGAACGCCGGCCGAAGCGCGCGCGCCCGAGGGCAGCAGCATCACCTGGCATCAGGTCGACCTCGGTGACGACAAGCCGATGGACGAGGTGTTCGCGAAGTTGGTGGCGGCGGGCGGCGTCGACTTCGTGCTGCACCTCGCGGCCTATTACGACTTCGCGGGCAAGGACGACCCCGAGTACCAGCGCACCAACGTCGACGGGCTGCGCGCGGTGTTGAGCCGCTGCAAGACGCTGAAGCCGAAGCTGTTCGTCTTCGCGAGCTCGCTGGCGGGGTGCGAGTTTCCTGCGCCGGGCACGGTACTCAACGAGCGCAGCCCGCTCGACGGCACGCACCCGTACGCGGTGTCGAAGGCGAAGGGCGAGGCGATGCTCGGCGAGTTCGCGGGCGACTTCCCCTCGGTGTCGGTGCGGCTGGGCGCCGTCTTCTCCGATTGGTGCGAGTTCACGCCGCTCTACACGTTGATGCGCACGTGGTTCAGCGACTCGTGGAAGGCGCACATTCTCGCGGGGCGCGGCACCGCGGCGCTGCCGTACGTGCACGTGCGCGACGTGGTGGCCTTCTTCCTGAAGGTGTTCGAGCGCTGGGCCGACCTCGGCAACGGAGAGGTGCTCATCGCGAGCCCCGACCAGGCCGCCTCGCACCGGCAGCTCTTCGACGCGTCGATGGAGGCCTACGCCGGCCACCGCGTCGAGCCGATGCTGATGCCGAAGCTGCTCATCAGGCCGGGGCTGCACGCGCTCGGGCTGCTGGGCCGCGTGGTGGGTGACAAGCCCTTCGAACAACCGTGGATGGCGGACTACGTCGACAAGGCGATGCCCGTCGACGCCAGCCAGACGCGGCAGCGCCTCGGGTGGGAGCCGAGCCCGCGCTTCGGAGTGCTGCGCCGCATGCCGTTTCTCATCGAGAACCTGAAGACGCAGTCACTCGAGTGGAACCGGCGCAACCTGGCCGCGATGAAGCAGGTGCAGGTGCCCAACCATTTGCGCATCTTTCAGCTGCTCGAGGCGCACGAAGAGGCGCTCGTTCGTGAGGCCGTGCACGCGTGCATGGCGCCCGAGCGGCAGCAGCGCTTCCCCAGCTACCAGCGGCTGCCCGAGGCCGACATCGTGCTCGCGACGCAGCAGACGTTCGCCCACCTCAAGAACGCCGTGCGCACGAAGGAGCGCGCCATCTTCCGCGCGCACTGCGAGTCGCTGGCCATTCGCCGCCACGCCGCGGGCTTTCCCCGGGCAGAGGTCATCGACCTCGTCGAGCTCAAGCGTGACGCGTGCCTGCGCGTGCTGTTGAAGGACCCACGCGCGCGTGGTGTGGAGCAGCCCCTCATCGAGGCCATCAACGGCGCCTTCCGCATGGGCATCGACCAGCTCGACGACAGCTTCGACGAGCTCACCGGCAAGTTCGTGCCCGTCGAGCCGCCGGGGTGAGGGTCAGCGAACGCGCATCAGGAACACCACCCGCATGTTGGCGGGGCGCGTCTCGGCGTCTCCTCCGCCCAGCGTGATGCCGGTGCCCGAGCCGGCCGTCGTGTAGTGGCCCGAGTTGCAGTTCTGGTTCGAGTCCCAGAAGAGGGCGCGCTTGGCGCCGTTGAGCGCGATGTTGCGGAAGGTGGCTCCGGCGACGGTGAAGGGGCCGTTCGACTGGTTGCAGTTGTCGGTCGTCATCGTCAGGTGGTCGTGGCCCGGGTCGGTGAGTGTGAGGCCGTTGAGCGACGTGGCGTCGTCTTCGAGGGCGCCGCTCTGCGCGGTGCTGCCGCCGCGAAGAAACCGGCCGCCGTTCAGGTTCGGCATCGCGGCGGTGATGAGGGCGTCGGTGATGCCCTGCGAGGCGGGGGTGGTGCCGTCGCAGAGCGCGAAGCCACGGGCCTGCAGCTCGGCGATGGTCTCGCTGCCGGCGAGGTGGGTTGTGTGCGAGATGATGGAGCCGACGCCGACGGCCACCGCGGCGAAGTTGCCATTCACTTCGCCTGCGAGGGCCGGCGAGTCGGGCGCGAAGCAGAACAGGCCCTTCGCGCAGAGCTGCGCAGGCGTCGCCCATGAGAGCCCGGCGGCGAGACCGATGGTGAGCACGGCTCCGGTCGCGACACCGACCAGCGTCGAGCGGCGAACGCTCAGGTGAACGTGAAGGTCTGACATGGGGCCTCTGCGGGGGCGACGAGGAGGCTCCTCAATAGCAGTGAACGCGCGTCTTCGTCAGGGCAGGCAGGCGGCCGAGGTGGTGATGACGAGCTGCTGCCGTGGCCGCGGCGCGCTGGCGGGCGTGAAGCGCACGGCGTTCTGCATCAGGTCGAAGCTCCACGTCTGTGCGCTCTGGGGAATCGTCACGCCGTCGATGGAGACCGAGACGGGTACGAGCGGGTCGACTGCCGTCTGCAGGAACCAGGTCTCGCGCCGGCCGAAGAGTGGCGCGCCGACGTGCTCGAGTGTGGTGCCCCACTGCGTCGTGCAGATTTCATCGAGCACGCCGTTGCCCGAGTTGATGACGGCGGCGTAGCGCGTGGGGTCGGCCGCGCCGTCGTACGTGCACCCCGACGGAGCGACCGGCAGCGTCGCCAGCACGCCATGTGCGCTGAAGCGGTTGGGGTCGGCCTTCACGCGGCGGAGCAGGTCGAGGTAGTGGGTCGCGGGCATGAGCGATTGATCAGGCGCGTCGCTCACGAACCAGACCGACAGCGCAGCGTCGTGCCGCAGAAAGCCGATGTTCGGGCCCATCGCCACCTGCGGCGGGCGCAGCGCGAGCGAGGCCGAGACCAGGCCTGCTTCGGTGGGGCCGCCGTTGATGCCGACGACGTTGACGAGGTTGGCGAAGGTCGTGACGAAGGGCACCGTTCGCTGGGTGACGAACGAGGTGGTCGAGCTGGGCGCGACCCTGAGCGCGCCGAGGTCGGGCTCGTCGGTGGTGGCGATGCCGAAGTGGAAGTCGACGCCGGCGTCGAAGGCGAAGCCGAACAGCGCGCCCGGGTTCGTGGCGATGCCCTGCTGTTCCTCAGTCAT
>JBEOKA010000455.1:0-3987 GCA_040275325.1 Myxococcaceae bacterium
GCCCTTCGAACAACAGCTGCCAGGCTGGAAGCTGCGCGGCGCCGGCGTGCGACCCGTCAACGTGCCCCACCGGCTGCTGCGCCTTCGGCCAATGCCTCACGGGCACCAGCAACCTCTCATGCGGAAGCAACGGGCTGGCGTGCGCCCAGTGCTCCGGCAACACGTCGTGCCAGGGTGGTCAGTGCCTTCCCACCTCGGCAGACGCTGGTGGCCCGTTGCTGCCGACAGGAAGTGCGTGCACCGCCATGACGGCGTGCGAGGGCTTCTGCCTCGAGGCGACGCAGTTCGGTCAGTCGACTGGGTACACAGGCGGCTACTGCACGGCAAACTGCCAGAGCTCTGCCTGCACCACCGGCGTCTGCGTCACCGAGATGTTGTTCGGCGCGTCGACGAGCAGCTGCCGCGCGACGTGCACGGGCACGGGTCAGGGCTCCTGCCGCGTCGGGTACGTCTGCACGGCCACCGGGTTCTGCAGACCCAACTGCAACAACGGAGGCCTCGCGGTGTGCGCGACGGGCCAGACGTGTCAGGCCAGCGGAGCCTGCCTCTAGCCCTTCTTTGCAGCCTCGACGGCGAACAGCACCGCCTCGGGCGTGCACGGAATCGCGAGCGACACCTCACGCCCCTTCACGCCGAACGCCGACACCGCGTGACGAAGCGCGGCCACCGTCGACAACGCGAGCATCAGTGGCGGTTCTCCCACGGCCTTCGAGCCGTGAATCGTCGCGTCCTGCGCGGCGTTGGCGAGCAGGTTCACGCGGAAGTCGACGGGCGCGTCTCCGAAGGCGGGCACCTTGTACGTGTCGGGTGAGTGCGTGCGCAGGTACCCCTTCTCGTCGAAGCGCACCTCTTCACAGGTGAGCCAGCCCCAGCCCTGCACGAAGCCGCCTTCGACCTGCCCCTTGTCGATGGAGGGCACGAGCGAAGCGCCGACGTCGTGCAGAATGTCGACGCGACGCAGGCGGTGTTCTCCCGTCAGGCCGCTCACCTCGACCTCGCTCACCGCCGCGCCGTACGCGAAGTAGTGAAACGGTTTGCCGCGGCCGGTGGCCTTGTCGAAGTGAATGTCGGGCGTGCGGTAGAAGCCGGTGGCCGAGAGCGAGATGCGCTCGAGGTACGCCTCCTGGGTCAGCTTGCCGAACGCGATGAAGCGCTCGGGCTGCGCGCGCGGGAAGACGCGACCGGCGGCGAACACGACGTCGTCTGGAGCGACGCTCAACAGCCGCGCTGCCACGGGCCGCAGCCGCTCCCGCACCGTCTCAGCGGCCTGCTTCACCGCGAAGCCGTTCAAGTCGGAGCCACTCGAGGCCGCCGTCGCCGAGGTGTTGGGCACCTTGTCGGTGGCCGTCGTCATCACGCGAACGTTCTCGGCGGCGATGCCCAGCTCGTGCGCGCACACGGCCATCATCTTCGTGTGCAGCCCCTGCCCCATCTCGGTGCCACCGTGGCTGAGCTGCGCGGTGCCATCGGCGTAGACGACGAGCAGCGCGCCTGCCTGGTTGAGAAACGACGTCGTGAAGCTGATGCCGAACTTCACCGGCGTGATGGCGATGCCGCGCTTGGCGTGTTTGTGGCTCGCGTTGAACGCGTCGACCTCGACCTTGCGCTTCGCGTACTCGCTCGACTGCAGCAGCTCGTCGAACACGCGCGGAAGCCGCGAGTCCTTCACCTCCTGCCAATAGGGCGTGAGGTTTCTCGGCGCCGCGCCGTAGAAGTTCTTCCGCCGCACCTCGGCCGGCTCGAGGCCCAGCCGCTCGGCGACGCGCGACATGATGTCTTCGATGACGGCCATGCCCTGCGGCCCACCGAAGCCACGAAACGCGGTGTTCGACGGCAGGGTCGTCTTGGCGACGTGGCCCGTCACCGTGACGTCGGGAATGAAGTAGCCGTTGTCGATGTGGAACAGCGCGCGGTCGAGAATGGCGCGTGAGAGATCGTTGCTGAAGCCGCCATCGGCGAAGAGCTCGGCCTCGAGCGCGAGCAGCTGCCCGTCAGTCGTGAAGCCGACGTCGAAGCGCGTGAAAAACGGGTGACGCTTGCCCGTCCACATCATGTCCTGGTCGCGGTTCAGCCAGACCTTGACAGGCCGCTGCAGGCGATGCGCGGCGAGCGCGGCCATCGCGGCGAACGGTACGGCCTGCGTCTCTTTGCCGCCGAAGCCACCGCCCATGCGCGGCACCTCGACGACGACCTGCTGCCGCCCCCAGCCGAGCACGTGCGCGACGAGCGTCTGCACTTCGCTCGGGTGCTGCGTCGACGAGATGAGCTTGAGCGACGGCCCTTCGTCGGGGATCGCCAGCGTGCACTGCGTCTCGAGATAGAAGTGGTCCTGCCCGCCGGTGCGCACTTCACCCTGAAAGCGAACGGGAGCCTTCGCCAGCGCCGCCTTCGAGTCACCGCGCGTGAGGCGATGGTCCTTCGAGAGGAAGCTGTTCTTCGCGATGGCGTCTTCGATGGTGACGATGGGCGGCAGCGGCTCGAGATCGAGCTTCACCGCGGCGACGCCAGCGCGACACGCGGCGTACGACTCACCGACGACGACGGCGATGGACTGGCCGAGGAAGCGCACCGTGTCGTGCGCGAACAACTCTTCGTCGTGAATGACGGGCCCGACGTCGTTCACGCCGGGAATGTCCTTCGCCGAGAAGACCGCGACGACGCCGGGCACCTTGAGCGCGGCGCTCACGTCGAGGCTGCGCAGCTTTCCGTGTGCGATGGGTGAGGTGACGACCTGCGCGACCAGCATTCCCGCAGGCGCGGGGAAGTCGTCGATGTACTTCGCCTCGCCGCTCGTGTGGCGCAGGCCCGACTCGTGAGCGAGTGACTGGTGCAGCGGAGAACGGGACGCATCAGCCATGGCGCACCTCCTCGTCGGTCAGCACGGTCGCCGCATGCAGTGGCGCGAGCGTTGGTTGCGCGGTGGAGCGCGTCTCGTCGAAGAACCCGCGCAGCAGGTTGGCGGCGACGAGGCTGCGGTAGCTCGAGCTGCCACGGTGGTCGGACATGGGCGTGAAGTCGGAGCCGATCGCTTTCGCCGCGGCTTCGATGGAGGCCTCGCTCCACGGCTGACCGATGAGCAGCTTCTCGGCGTTCGTGGCGCGCTTGGGTGTGGCGGCCATGCCTCCGAACGCGAGCCGCGCGGCGGTGACGATGTTCTTCGAGTCGACCTCGACGAGCAGGCCCGCCGAGACGGCGCTGATGTCGAGCTCGCGGCGTTTGCTCACCTTGTACGCGGCGGCCTTCGTCGTCTTCGGCAGCGACGGCACCTCGATGGCGAAGAGGATCTCCTTCGGCTGCAGCGCGGTCTTCCGGTAGCTGACGAAGAACTGCTCGAGGGGAATGCGGCGTTCACCCGCGCGAGAGCGCAACACGGCCGTCGCGCCGAGGCTGATCAACACGGGGGGCAAATCTCCAATGGGCGACGCGGTGCACAGGTTTCCGCCGATGGTGCCGCGGTGCTTGATCTGTCGCGCCGCGAAGTAGCGAACCATGCGGTGCACCGGAGGCAGGTGCGTCGCCGACCACGCCTCGAGCTCCGAGATGGTGACGCCGCTGCCGAGCACGTGGGTCGCGCCGGCCGTCAGCGAGTGCAGCTCCTTCACCCCCTCGAGCGAGATGAGCTTGGGTGGAATCTGGAAGCGCTTGGTGATCTCGAGCGACAGGTCGGTTCCGCCAACGACGAAGCGCGCGTCGGGGTGAGTGTCGAGCGCGTCCCATAATTCGGGCAGCGACGTCGGCGTGATGAAGACGCTGCCGTTGGCCTCGTGACGAAACGCCATCGACCCGGGCGCCGAGCTCGGGAGCGCCGCAGTGAAGCGATCGTTCGGGCACGTACCGGCCACCTCGTTGGCAGCGTCACGAATCGGGCGATAGCCAGTGCAGCGGCAGAGATTTCCGCAGAGCTGATCGTCGAGCTGCCAGGGCTGCTTCAGGTCGTCGCGGTAGGTCGCCTCGAACATCGACATCACGATGCCCGGCGTGCAGTAG
>JBEOKA010000456.1:0-16125 GCA_040275325.1 Myxococcaceae bacterium
GCGAACGCGAGGCCGTCACCCGCCAGTCAGCGGCGTGGGACTCGGCCTACTCGCTGCTGCGCACCCTCGCTCGCAAGGACACCCGAGTCGCTGCCCTGCTGGCCGAGGCGCGCCGGTAACACCTCGAAAGAGCGACCTTTTCGAGGTGGGAGGGACCACCGAGCAACTGGAAGGGGTCGCTGAGGACCTCGTCAGGGTGGTCCCTTCTTCTGGTCCGGCTCGTTCGATGACCAGGGAGGGCCAACCGAGCGACCAGTCAGGCCTGACAGCGGAGGTGGCGAGGGCCTGCAACGTCGACGCAGCAGTTCGCTGAAGAAGCGACAGGGGCTGCACTGCTCCAAACGCACGAAGCCGAGTGACCTGGGAGGGTCAGCGTCGAGATGAGCCGAACCCTCCGAATGGCTCCAGCACCAGCGCGACCTGCGGGAGCTCAGCGCGAGTGACGAGGCCGCGTGTGAGGGCTTGCTCGGCGGCCTGACGCAGCAGGTCTGGCGCGAACCCGCCATCGGAGCACTCGTTCAGGGCGCGCGCCGGCGTGGTGACGGGAACGGGTCCAACCCACGCACGCGTGTCGGCAGCCAGGTCGGCGAAGTGAAGGAGCACGTCTTCGGGAACGGTGAGCCGCCGCCGTCGCCACGCAGCCGGCAGTGTCAGGTGGGCACGCGCGGGGAGCGCATCAGACAGACCATGAAGCGCGAGCGCGGTCTGGTGCGAGAAGACGCCAGCGCGCTCAGACCAGAGCCACACCGAGGCGAGCTCTTCATGCTCGACGTGCGGAAAGTGAACGAGGCGGTAGACGCCACGGCGCTCGTGGACGACTCGACCGGCATTGAGGTGCTTCTGGAGCAGCTGCGGCGAGTAGCCCGCCTCGGCCGCCTGACGCGTCGAGAAGAACCCCGCCTGGGCGCTCGCGATGTCGAAGAGTGCGTTCCAGCAGGGAGGAGACTTCACGCGGCCTCATCAACTCTCGGTGTATTTTCTCGCAAGAGTTCGGAAAGCCTGAGGCTCGCGATGAAGAATCCTGACCGCAAGAACCCAAAGTCCAACAGCGCTCGGTCGAAGCGCAAGGCGGGGTTGATCGATCGGCTGCTCGCCTGCCCTGTGAAGGACTTCTTCGTTCCGCTCCCGTCAGAGTCGACACGTGCGTTGAAGCCGTGGACCTCTCGGATCGGCTATCACAGTCGATCTCAATGACGAGGTCGTGCCCTGATTGAGGCCCACAGTTCCTCGCTGGTGACGAACTCGCCGCCCTCATCGGCTTCCTTCAGCGCAGTCAGGATCTCCTGAACCGTCTCATCATCGTCAGGCTGCTCTGACCCGGCGCCTTGCTCTTCGTGCCTCGTTCCCTCGAGTGAATCCTTGGTCGTCATGGTGCGGACTCCGAGTGAGCTACCGCTTCAGCGCTGCTTCAAGGAACTCGCGGGTGCGCCTCCACGCGGCACGAGCGCCCTGCCCGTTCGCCTGCGGCGAGCCACCGTACAGATCGAACACGCCACCATCGGGCCGCTCGACCAGAATCGTGCTGCCCATCGGCAACCCCACATAGCCCGGGTTCAACGCATGCCCCGCTCCCGGGTAGCACTCGCGCCCATCGAGCGGAAACCGGCCCACGTGCCCCGCGTCGACCAACCGACCCCACGCAATGTCTGACAACGGGCACGACGGCCACACCTGGTCGTCCTGCGCTCCAATCAACAACACCGGGCCGCCAATGCGCTCCACTTGAATCGAAGCCGCCTCGACCGCCGCCGCCGGAGCCTGCCGCAACGTCTCGTTCCACACCTCGCGCAGCGTCACCTCGACCCCACCATCTTCGAACGTACGCCGCGCCGACGGCACGTTCGCCCACGGCACGTACCCCACGCCCGCATCCGCGAACGTCCACGACGGCTCGGTCCACACGTCCCACGCGGGCCAGGAGAGTCCGCTCCCGACCACCGACACCACCGCCTTCACCTGCGAAGACACCGACCCCACCAGCAACGCCGCCTCCGACCCGCGCGACACGCCAATCACTGCAATCTTGTCAGCCTTCGCTCCCGGGTATTCCTTCGCGACCTCAATCGCAGACAAGAAATACTCGAGCGGAATTCGGTCGATGTTCTGCGGCAGCGTCTCGAGCCCCCAATACGACAGCGCAAACACCAGATACCCATCGTGCACGAACGTACGCGCCAATTCGTTCGTCACCACGCTGCCACCTTCACTGCCACCAATCGCGATCACGATGGGCCACGGCGGAGCACTCGAGGGCAGATACAAGTCGCCGTACACGCCCCGCGCGCCCCGCACCGGCAGCACATCGATGCCCTGCTGCAGCGCCCGCCTCGGCCAGTTCACCTCGAGGTAGTTCGCCGCTCCCCAGTCGGCGAGCACGTTCACGTCCTGCACGAACAGCCCGCCCTCGGACGAGTACACCGGCCCATCCACGTCGACGCCACGCCACGACCCGCTCACCGGAGCGTCGCGCGCCGTACTCACCACGCCATCGAAGTCGGCCTTGAAGACGGCATACGCAAACCCACCCACCGCCTGGCCGAAGATCATGTCCAACGGGCGGCACGGCGGCAGGCCCTCGACCACCACGTTCGCGCTCTCCCACGCCAGAAAGCCCGCGTCGGGAACACCACCATCGGCCGTGATTCGAATCGTCGGCGAGTACTCCCGCTGGGTGGGGATGCAGCGAGGGTCGGCCACGTCGTACGTGAACGGCCCGGTGCCCTTCCCCTGAAACGTCTTCGCAGGGCCACAGGCGAGCGCCGTGAACAGTGCCACTGTCGCCAGGCGCGTCCGCATCGGGTGGGCAGGGTAGCAGCCCCCAGCCAAGACCGTGGGTTGCTCGTGCGACCCCTTTGTTGGTAGTGCCCAACGCGCTCCGTCATGATTCCAGGCCTGCTGCTCCTCGTGTCGCTCTCTGCTCCGCCGCCCGCGGAGAAACCCATCAAGCCCATTCCTGTGCTCGCGAAGGAGCCCAAGCTCGATGGCGTGCTGAAGGACCTCACCGGCGCGGTCGAGCTCAAGCTGCCCAAGGCGTCGAAAGACACCACCGCGCTCACCGCGAAGGCCGCCTTCCACAAAGACACGCTGTACCTCTCGGTCTTCGCGGCCGACGACGCGTTCAACGAGCACGATCAGCTCGAGGTCACCCTCTTCTTCCCCGAGTCGGGCACCACCTCGCGCGGCTTCGTGTACCGCTACGGCAAAGAGGGCGTGCGCACTCCGTCGGTCGAAGCCGGCCCGCCCGAGTTCGCGCGCAAGCTCACCGGCGCCGCGGTCAAAGAGGACGACAAGGGCGCCACTTTCGAGCTCGCCTTCCCCGGCCGCTCGCTGCCCCGCTTTCAGGCCTTCAAGCAGCTCGCCGTGTCGATCTGCTTCGAGTACCAGGACGTCGACGTCGGCGGTCAGGAGCCCGTGAAGACCATCACCTGCCCCACGGGCGAGATGGTCGGCGGCCCGACGCGAATTCCCGATGACCTGCGCAAGAACCTGAAGCTGCAGCCCGCGGCGGATGTGGAAGGCATCGAAGCGCGCCCCACCGGCTGGGTTGGCTACTCCAAGCTGCACTACCCGACGTGGGTGGTGGGCGACGCCGACTTCACGCCCGAGTCGCTCGCCGAGCTCATCGCCTTCGACAACGCCATCGATGCCGCGTCGGTGTCGCTCCCGATTCCGCGCAAGCTCGTGCTCGCCGACAACCGCCCGCTCTTCACCATGCTCACCGGCAAGAACCCGTACTCGAAAGACGCCTGCAACCCGTCGAACGAGCTGCGCATGGCGATGTACGTCGTGAAGGGCAACGTCGCCTCCCGCGTGCTCGAGTGGCCCGCCGCCACCTGCAGCCTCGGCCGCGCGATGCGCTTCGAGCTCGAGGCCGAATCAGGCCAGCTGCTCATCGGCTACACCAACGGCCAGACCGCGCGCTTCGTCTTCACCGCCGACCACTTCGAGCGCAGCGAGCTCGGCGCCCGTTAAGTTCCACCTGGAGCACTCCCCCGTGACGAAGAAGAAGCAGTCGCCCAAGTCGCTGTACATGATGACGCTGGGCTGCCCGAAGAACCGCGTCGACTCCGAGGTCATGCTCGGCACCCTCAACCAGCGCGGCTACCAGCTCGTCGAAGACGCCAAAGACGCCGAGGTCATCGTCGTCAACACCTGCGCCTTCCTCAAAGCCGCCGAGCAGGAGTCCGTCGACAACATTCTCGAGCTCGCCGAGTACAAGCAGACTGGCAAGTGCGAGACGCTCGTCGTCACCGGCTGCCTCGTGCAGCGCCACGGAGAAGGCCTCTCGAAGGACCTGCCTGAGGTCGATCACTTCCTCGGCACCAGCGCGTACGTGCAGATCGGCGACCTGCTCGCCGCCGAAGCCAGCCCGCGTCAGGTGATCCCCGACCCCGAGTACATTCACACCGCCTCGGTGCCGAAGGTGAACTCGATGCCCGGGTACACCGCGTACCTGAAGATCTCCGAGGGCTGCGACAACAAGTGCGCGTTCTGCATCATCCCCAAGCTGCGCGGCCTGCAGCGCTCACGCCCCATCGCCGACATCGTGAAAGAGGCGAAGCAGCTCGCCGACGCCGGCGTCATGGAGCTCAACCTCGTCGCGCAGGATCTCACCGCCTACGGCCACGATCTCGAGGGCAAGCCGAAGCTGCACGACCTGCTGAAGGAGCTCGTGAAGGTCGACGTGAAGTGGATTCGCCTGCACTACGCCTACCCGCGCGTCTTCACCGACGAGCTGATCGAGTTGATGGCGACCGAGCCGAAGATCGCCAAGTACCTCGACATGCCGCTGCAGCACGCCTCGGACAAGCTGCTGCGCTCGATGAAGCGTGGCCGTGACTCGGCGTTCCTCAAGCAGCTGCTCGCCAAGCTGCGCACGCGCGTCGAAGGCCTCACCTTCCGCACCTCGCTCATCGTCGGCCTGCCCGGCGAGACCGAAGAAGACTTCGAGCTCTTGAAGGACTTCGTCAAAGAGCTGCGCTTCGAGCGCCTCGGCGTCTTCCAGTACTCCGATGAAGAAGGCACCGCCGCGTTCGAGATGGAGAACAAGGTGCCGAAGAAGACCATCGAGCGCCGCTGGCGTGAGGTGATGGCCATTCAGAAGCGCATCAGCCGCGAGCAGAACAAGAAGCTCATCGGCAAGCGCCTCGAGGTGCTGGTCGAAGGCGTCTCGCCCGAGTCCGAGCACCTGCTCGTCGGCCGTCACGCCGGTCAGGCCCCCGACATCGACGGTCAGGTCTTCATCAACGACGGCATGGCGTACCCGGGCGAGCTGGTGACGGTCGAGGTGACCGAAGCGCACGACTACGATCTCGTCGCGAAGGTCGTCGAGCGCCCGAACCAGAAGCAGAAGAAGCACGCCGCGCGCGAGTCGGTACCGGCCGCCGTGCGTGGAGGCGAGAAGATCATCACGCCTCCGACCTGGCTCGCGCCTCGGTGATCCTGCCGCCCCCTTTTCCCCACAGCGAGCGCACAACTCGAATTGTCCAGTGAGGACAGCCCCGTATACTGGCCGCCGTGCGACCGACCGTGGTGGGAGGGCTGCTCAGCATCATTCTGCTCGCCTCGTTGGCACGTGCAGACGAGCCCGCAGTGGCGTCGACCGCAACCGCCGAAACCGCACGCAAGCGCCCGGAAGAATTGTTCGAGGTTCGGCTTCGGTATGGCGTCGCGCGGCGAACCGGTGACCAGAACGATCCGTCGGGAGCCTCGCTCGGATACGACGGGTGGACTCCCAACGACCCCTCGCTGCACGCGTGGGTGTGGCCGCTCTTCAATGGCGTGCTTGGCTTCACGGGCGGTATCGGGCGTGAGGGCTTCGCGCTGTTCGATCGCACCACCAACGAGCGGGTGACGGGTGGTGGGCTGCTCCGCGCGCAGGCGGGCGCCACCGCCCGGTTTCGCCTCGGCCCCGCCCGCCTCGAGCCCGTCGTCGGCTACGCGTTCACCCAGATCGCCGACTTCGGTGATGCCTCGGCGCCGACGTTTCGAACGGGCACCCGACACGGGCTGCTGCTCGCCGCACGAGGGCTGCTCGACTTCGGGCCGGTCACCATCGAGGGGCGCTTCGAATACCCCCTCGCGCTGGCCGCGACCGACGGGGCTGGCGCGAAGGCGAGCGCGTCGGGGTTTGGCGGTGGCGGCGGTGTTCGAGTGGCGTTGTTGAGAACCGGCACCGCGCTGTGGGGCCTGATGGCCGACGGTTTCTACTCGGTCGACGCACTCGCCGGCACGAACCGCGCGGCACAGAGCAATCTTCGGCTCGGGCTCTCGCTCGACCTGCAGTGGAAGGAAGAAGAGCGCGCGCCCTCGCTCGGTGCGCTGCAGATCTCGGTCGTCCTCGATGATGGTTCGCCCGCGACCAGGGCGCTCGTTCAAGTCGACGGTCTCTCGCAGCAGCCTGCGCCGCTCGACTCGACTGGAGCCACGCGCCTCGACAGCCTGCCTCCAGGCGCGGTCACCGTGCGCGCCACCCTCGAGGGCTACGAGACCGCTGAAGCGACTGCCGGTCTCACCGCTGGCGCTGAGACGCCCGTCACCCTGCGCCTCACGAAGCAGCTGCCGAAGGTGGGCACGCTGCTCGTCACCGTCATCGACAAGGCCACGACCTCGGCGCTCGCTGGCGCCACCGTCACCGTGAATGGAAAGGCCCAGACCACCGACGCGAAGGGCGCCGTCACCTTCGTCGACCTCACGCCCGGCGCGGTGAACGTCGAGATCGCGGCGGCGGGCTTCACCACGAAGACCGAGGCGGCCACCATTCTTCCCGGCCTGCAGGCCACCGTCGCGACCGAGCTCGTCAGCTCGAAGAAGCGCGACCCGGCGACGGTGAGTGGCTCCGTTCGCAGCGCACGCGGCGGTGCGGCCGTTCAAGCGAACCTCGAGCTGCCCGAGGCCGGCATCAAGGCGAAGGCCGATGCCCGAGGCGGCTTCGTGTTCCGCCTCGCGGGCGGCACGTACACCGTCACCATCTCGGCGAAGGGCTTCGTCACCCAGACCAAGCAGGTCACCGTGAAGGACGGAGACCAGGCCATCTTCAACGTCGACCTTCAGCCCAAGTGATTCGAGCGTAGCCACGGTGAGTCGCTTTCTCCTTCTGACGATGTGCGGTCTCTGGCTCGCGGCCTGCCCTGAGCACGCTCCGCCGCCCGTCGACGCCGGAGCACCGACGCCATCCATCGACGCGGGCGCTCCTTCACCGAAGGCCGCAGCGACGCTCGAGAAGCTCACCGGCACCGTGACGCTCACCCGAAAGGGCGCCGCGAGCCCCGCCGCGAAGGGCCCGCTGCTGCTGCAGGACATCGTCGAGACGGCCGAGGCCAGCAACGCGACGCTCGTCTTCGCCGATGGCCGCGAGATCGAGCTCGGCGAGAACGGTAGCATCGAGATCGGCACCGAAGGTGATGGGCTGTTGCTCAACGTCGGTCAGGGCATCGTCGTGTCGCGACAGGGAAGCGCCCAGCCGTCCGGCCCCTCGGTGCAGCTCAGCCTCGAGACGCCGTATGGCCTCGTGCGCGTCGGCTCCGCAGGCCTCTCGGTGAACGTGAGCGGTGACGAGACGACGGTCGACGTGCTGGCCGGAGACGTGACGCTGGTGGGCCGTGAAGGTGGAGCGCTCTCGCTCGAGGCCGGCGCGGCGGGCTCACTCTCGAAGAAGGGCGCGACCCGCAAGGTGACGCTCGAGCCGCTCACCGTGCTCATCACGCAGGGCACAGGCCGCATCGAGCTCAAGAAGAAGGACGGCACGCGCTTCGCCGTAGTGAACCCGAAGAAGGCGCCCGCGCTCTCGGCAGGAGACACGCTGCGCGTCACCAACGGCGCCGTGACGCTCACGCCAGAGAAGAGCGACGCGCGGGTGACGCTCGCCGCCGGAACAGAGATCGGCATCGGAGAGAGCGTGCGCGCAGGCGGCGCCGAAGACATGGCGCTCGACGTGAAGAAGGGCCAGCTCGTCGTCGCCATGCCGTTCGGGAAGAAGCGCACCATTCGCCCCGGAGACGGCGTGACGCTGGTCGCCGAGCAGGGCGGGCAGGTCTCCATCGTGCGCGCGAAGAACGGGCTCGAGCTGAGCTCCACCGTCGGCGACGTCGAGGTGACGACCGAGAGCGGCCAGCGGGTCGTCGTCAAAGGCGGCCAGACCGCCTCCATCAGCAAGACCGGTGTCGACGCGAAGGACGTCGGCCGCGAGGCGCTGCAGCTGCCCACGAGACAGGGCGTGCGGCTGCTCCACCCGGGCCAGGAGCGCGTGTCACTCGTGTGGAGCGGCGATGACGACAAGGCCTGGCGACTTCAGCTCGGCACCGAGGCCAGCTTGAGCAAGCCGCTCGTCGACGGCGTCGTGCACCAGACGTACTTCAACACCATCGCCCCCGCGCGCGGCGCCCTCTTCTGGAAGGTGCTCGACGGTGAAACCGAGGTGGGCCGCGGCTCCGTCTCGTGCGGGCCGGAGAAGATCGGTGACGAGCTGGACGGCATCACCAACGAGGTGCCCGCCGGCCCCGACAAGACCGTCATCTATTTCCAGGACAAGCCTCCGGCCCTCACCTTCACCTGGAAGCCCCCCGAGAAGCCGGTCGCCGAGTACGTGTTGAAGGTCTACCGCGCGGGCAACCTCGCTGCTCCCGTGCAGGAGCGCCGCGTCGCCACCACCACCGCCCAGCTGCCGCATGGCACCATCGGCGAGGGCAAGTACCAGTGGGACGTGACGTGGCTCGACGCGAAGGGCGCTCCCATCGGCACCGCAGGCAAGATGAACCAGCTCGAGTTGAACTACGACAACGCGGTGCGCTCGCTCGTCATCAAGGCTCCGAAAAATGGTGACGCCCCTGCGGCGAAGGTGGCGGTGGCCGGCGTCGCGCCGATGGGCGTGAAGGTGAGCGCGAACGGCCAGGCGCTGGCGCTCGACGCGAAGGCGCGCTTCTCGGGTCAGGTGACGCCGCTCCCGGGAGCCCGCATCGCGTTTCGCGTCGTGCTCGACGGCGCCGAGACCATCATCGTGCGCTGGCTGGGCCGGGGTGGCGCGCGATGAGCACCAAAGACACGCGCCCACCGCCGGGCCCCGTGCCCATTCAGCGGTACGGAAAGTACTACCTCGTCAGCAAACTCGCCGAAGGTGGCATGGCCGAGATCTTCCTCGCCAAGCAGGTCGGCGTCGAAGGCTTCGAGAAGAACGTCGTCGTCAAACGCATGCTGGCCCACCTGTCGGGCGCCGGCGACTTCGTGTCGATGTTCCTCGACGAGGCGCGACTGGCTTCGGCGCTGTCACACCCCAACGTGGTGCAGGTGCTCGACCTGGGGTTCGAAGAGGGCTGCTACTTCATCGCGATGGAGTACCTCGCCGGTGAGGACTTCTCGGCCGTCATCCGCTCGGCCGCGAAGCAGCGCACGTACGTACCGCTGAACATCGCGCTCAAGGTGCTGGCCGACGCGGCGCACGGGCTGCACTACGCGCACACGTTCACCGACTCGAAGGGCCAGCCGCTCAACGTGGTGCACCGCGACGTCTCGCCCTCGAACATCTTCGTCGCCTACTCGGGGCAGGTGAAGGTGCTCGACTTCGGCATCGCCAAGGCCGAGTCGCGCGTCACCAACACGACGGCCGGCGTGGTGAAGGGCAAGTACCAGTACATGTCGCCCGAGCAGGCGCAGTCGCTGCCCGTCGACAAGCGCTCCGATGTCTATTCGCTGGGCGTGTGCATGTACGAAGCGATGTGCAACGCGCGGCCGTTCGCGCGCGACACCGACCTCGCGATTCTCAACGCGGTGCTGAAGAACGAGTACCGCCCACCGAGGCAACTGCGGCCGGATCTGCCGGTCGAGCTCGAGCAGATTCTGGTGAAGGCGCTCGCGCCGTCGGCGGACGATCGCTTCCAGTCGGCTGGCGAGTTCGCGGGCGCCATCGAGAGCTACCTGCGGGCGTCGACCTCGGTGACGAGCGGCACGGCCATCACGCAGTACATGACGAGCTTCTTCGGGCCCGAGCGGGTGGCCTCGAAGACGCGCATCGACTCGCTCGAAGAGATGACGGCGAAGGGCGTGACGCTGCCGCCGATGGAGAAGCGGTCGCCTTCGAATCCCTCGGGGCCGTCGGTGGTGGTGCCCTCCCCCACCTCGGTGTCGCAGAACATCTCGATCGAAGAGAGCACCAACGCCATCGGCGCGCCGAGGTCGGTGAAGCAGCGCAGCCCCGCGGTGATGATCGCCGCCATCGTCGCCGCCTTCGTCATCGGCATCGGGGGCACGTTCCTGGTGTTGAAGTCGCAGACGCCGACCGTGATGCCGCCGCCGCCGCTCGTGGAGCCTCCGAAGGTGGTGACACCGCCACCTCCACTGGTGCCTGTCGTCGAAGACGCAGGCGTGGTGGTCGATGCCGGGGTCGAGCCCGAGGTCGTCGACGCGGGCGTGGCCGTGCCCGACAAGAAGCCGCAAGCGCCCAGGGCCGTGGTGCTCAGCACGCCGCTCATCTCGTCGGTCATTCGCAAGAACGCGGGCCCGGTCGTGCGCTGCTTCCAGGAGCACCGCGGCGATCTGCCCGGCACCAGCGGCAAGGTCGACGTCACCATCACCATCGAGCGCAGCGGCAAGGTTCGCGACGTGACGAGCCCGCTGGGCAGCACCGAGGTCGGCCGCTGTCTCGAGGCGCGGCTGAAGCAGGTGAAGTTCCCCGCGCACGTCGACGAAGCGGTGACCGTCACGCTGCCGCTGAGCTTCAAGGTGCAGTGACGCCTACTCGTCGCGCGCCTCGTACAGCTCACCGTGAAACGCGATGGCGCCCGGAGAGAGCGACCAGTGCGGCTCGGGGAGCAGGTACAGAATGCGCCTGCCTTCGGGGCCAGGGCCCGCGCCGACGATGAAGTAGCGGCGATCTCGCGCCTCGCCGTCGAGCACCAGCAGGTCGTGCTCCACGCGCCAGGTGCCCTTGTCCTTCTCGCCGCCGAACTGCGTGTTGCCCAGCTGCGTGTTCGCGCCCACGTAGTCGTACGAGAAGTCGTGGTTGGCCTCGAAGTCGTACTTCACGGTGTACGAGACGGCGCTGAACGTCGTGCTGCCCGTGATGACGTTGATGTACTGCGCGTGCGCGCCCGAGCCGTACACCCACTTGCCGGCGAGCTCTTCTTCTCCCACGAGCGGTAGACCGACGGGGCTGCCGGCGACGCCCTTCATCAGCTCCTCGACCGCGGGCTGCGTCACGTCGAACGAGCCCTTCGCCGTCATCACCGCGCCCACCGAGTCGTCGAAGTACTCCTGCAGCACCACGAAGGGCTCGAGGCGATCGTCGGCTTCGACGAGGTAGAGGCTCACCAGCGACGGGTGTTGGTTGTTGGCCGCCTTCAGCGAAGCCGAGGTGAAGTACGCACGCGCGCCGTTGTCGACGAAGCGGCGCAGCGGCAGCACCCGAGTGGGCGCGCCCGGCCAGTCACGAACGATCACCTGGTTCCACAGCTGCGTCAGCTTGTCCTGCGGGTTCTCGAGCCCGGGGATCGCGGCGAAGCGAATGACCTCGGCGGTGTGCTTCGCGTCACCGTCGACCTTCTCGAAGCGCCAGCGCCCCTCGGAGACGGCCGCGAACGAGGCAGGCACCGTGAACTGAAACCCACCGGGCGCGCCCGCAACGACTGGCACCGGAGGCGTCCCGGCGCCCATCACGTCAGTGGCTCCCGCGATGGCCCCCAGCCCGACGAGCGCCACGGTGCCGGCGCCGCAGACCGCACAGAGCCCTCCGACGCCGAGCAGCACCCACAGCAGGGTCTTGTTCGAGCGACCCGGCGCAGGCTGCATCGGCGCGGGCGTCAACCGACCTGCTCCGCGTAGGTCATCACGAGGTACAGCCGCGCCTCGACGGTGCCCGCGTTGCGGTACGAGTGGGCCTTGTCGGCCTCGAAGAGAATCGCGTCACCGGCCGTGAGGGAATACGTCTCGCCGGCGACGTCGAGCTCGAGCTGGCCCTTCGAGACGACGAGGTTCTCCATCGTGCCCGCGGCGTGGGCCTCAGCCGACTCGATGCCCTTCGGCGCGATGACGAGCTCGTAGAACTCGACGCGGCGGGGCTCATCGAAGGGGAACAGCGCGCGGGACGAGAACGAGCCGTCGTGTGAGAGGAGCCGCTTGGCGTCCTTCTCGCGCAGCACCTTCACGGGCGACTGCTGCGTGCTGCTGATGAGCGCCGAGAAGGGCACGTCGAGGGCGCGCGCGATCTTCCACAACACGTTGATGGTGGGCGCCGACTGGCCGAGCTCGACCTGCCCCAGCATCGCGCGGCTGACCCCGGAGGCCTGGGCGAGGCGCTCCAGCGACAGACCCCGCTCGGTGCGAAGGCGGCGCAGGTTCTTCCCCACGACGGGGGCGAGATCGGCGCTCTCTTTCGGAGCAACTTCAGGGGTGCGCTGCTTCTTCGCGGCCATGGGGAAACTCCGTTCATCCGTTCGAGCGGAGAAATCTCCCGTTCGCCCGAAGTGGTCAAGCGGAAGCGCAGCGCCCCAGAGACCGAAGGCGCCGTGGTGCGTCCCATGACAGGAGCACCACGACGCCCTCAGGGCAGCGCGGTCGTGGAGGGGAACGTCACGCGCTGCAACGCTTCAGAACTGGTGCTGCTCGGTCGAGTCGACGAGCGCCTTGGTCGACGACAGGCCGCCCGAGATCACCTCGGCCACCTGATCGAAGTAGCCGGTGCCGACCTCGCGCTGGTGGCGGGTCGCCGTGTAGCCGTGCTTCTCGGCGGCGAACTCGGCCTGCTGCATGGTGCTGTACGCGGCCATGCCCGAGTCGCGGTACTGCGAAGCGAGCTCGTACATCGAGTAGTTGAGCGCGTGGAACCCGGCGAGCGTGACGAACTG
The DNA here is from genome assembly GCA_040275325.1 of Myxococcaceae bacterium. GTDB lineage: Bacteria > Myxococcota > Myxococcia > Myxococcales > Myxococcaceae > Xiheimicrobium. Next base: position 12,834 of record JBEOKA010000456.1, read on the forward strand.
GAACTTGTAGCCCATGGCGCCGAGCTCTCGCTGGAACTTGGCGATGGTCGCGTCGTCGAGGTTCTTCTTCCAGTTGAACGAGGGCGAGCAGTTGTACGCGAGCATCTTGTTCGGGAACTTCGCCTTGATGGCCTCCGAGAAGCGCTTCGCCTGCGCGAGGTCGGGCGTGCTCGTCTCGCACCACACGAGGTCGGCGTACTCGGCGTAGGCGAGGCCGCGCGCGATGGCGAAGTCGTCGCCGTTGCCCTTGAGGCGGTAGAAGCCCTCGGCCGTGCGCTCCTTCGAGGCGATGAACGGCACGTCGCGCTCGTCGATGTCAGAGGTGATCAGCTTGGCCGACTGCGCGTCGGTGCGAGCGACGAGAATGGTGGGCACGTCGAGCACGTCGGCCGCGAGGCGGGCCGCGACGAGCGAACGAATGAACTGGTTCGTCGGCACCAGCACCTTGCCGCCCATGTGGCCGCACTTCTTCTCGCTCGCGAGCTGATCTTCGAAGTGCACGCCGGCCGCACCCGCTTCGATCATCGCCTTCATCAGTTCGAACGAGTTCAGCGGCCCACCGAAGCCGGCCTCGGCGTCGGCGATCATCGGCGCGAACCAGTTGCGCTCCTTCTTGCCTTCACCGTGATCGATCTGATCGGCGCGGCGCAGCGACGCGTTGATGCGCTTGACCAGGTTCGGCACCGAGTCGACCGGGTAGAGCGACTGGTCGGGGTACATCTGGCCCGAGGTGTTCGCGTCGGCGGCGACCTGCCAGCCCGAGATGTAGAGCGCCTCGAGGCCCGCGCGGACCATCTGCACGGCCTGGCCGCCGGTGAGGGCGCCGAGCGCGGGCACGTACTCGCGCGTGTTCATCAGCTCCCACAGGCGCAGGGCGCCCATGCGCGCGAGCGTGTATTCGATCTTGATCGACCCACGCAGCTTCTCGACGTCGGCCTGCGAGTACGGGCGGGTGACGCCTTCGAAGCGGCGCGCGTGGAGATCGGCAGTGGTGAGTCCGGTTTTGGCGTGTGCAGTCATGACGGGTGCTCCCTGTGGGTGAAGGATGGGGACGACGGTGGAGGTGGGGACGACGGGAAGGTCAGCGCTCGCTGGCGACGAGCCGTTGGTACGCGGGGACGGTGAGGAACTCTTCGAAGGTCTCTGCAGTGGAGAGGGAGCGGAAGAGCGTGCGCGCTTCGCTGAACTTGCCCTCGCTGAAGGGCTGCAGCTCTTCGCTCATGACCTGATCGAGGCGCTCGGGCGTGAGCAGGCCGTGCCGAACCTGCTGCCACACCTGCGCGCGGGAGATCTCGGCGGTCGCCGCGTCTTCCATCAAGTTGTAGAGCGGCACGCAGCCCTGTCCTCGCAGCCAGGCCTCGAGGTAGCGCACGCCGACGCGCACGTTCTGGCGCAGGCCAGCGTCGGTGCGGGTGCCTTCGGGAACGCGGAGCAGATCTTCCCGCGTCACCACCACGTCGTCGCGCGTGCGGGAGAGCTGGTTCGGCGTCTTCATGTGCTCGTCGAAGATGGCCTTCGCGATGGGCACGAGCGCGGGGTGCGCGACCCAGGTGCCGTCGTGGCCGTCGGTGACCTCACGCAGCTTGTCGGCGCGAACGCGGGCGAGCGCGGCCTCGTTGGCGGCGGCGTCGTCCTTGATGGGAATCTGCGCGGCCATGCCGCCCATCGCGTGCGCGCCGCGGCGGTGACAGATTTGAATCAGCTTCTGCGAGTAGGCGCGCAGAAAGCCCTTGTCCATCGTGAGCTGGGCGCGATCTGGCAAGAGCTGATCAGGCTGCTTCTTGATGAAGCTGAACATGTAGTCCCAGCGGCCGCAGTTGAGGCCGGCCGAGTGCTCACGCAATTCGTAGAGGATCTCGTCCATCTCGAAGGCCGCCGGCAGCGTCTCGATGAGGCAGGTCGCCTTGATGGAGCCGCGCTTGAGGCCCAGCGTGTCCTGCGCGAAGCAGAAGACGTCGTTCCAGAGACGGGCCTCGAGGTGGCTCTCCATCTTCGGCAGGTAGAAGAACGGGCCGACGCCGCGCGCGAGCTGTTCCTTCGCGTTGTGGAAGAAGAAGAGGCCGAAGTCGAAGAGGCCGCCCGACATCGGCTTGCCGTCGACGTGCACGTGCTGCTCGAGCAGGTGCCAGCCGCGGGGACGCACGAAGAGCTGCGCGATCTTCTCGTTCAGCTTGTACGCCTTGCCCTCGGGCGAGGTGAACGTGAGCGTCTTGCGAACGGCGGCGAAGAGCGACTCCTGGCCGACGACGACGTTCTCCCAGCTCGGCGCGAGGGAGTCTTCGAAGTCGGCCATGAAGACGTTCGCGCCCGAGTTGAGCGCGTTGATGACCATCTTGGGCTCGGTGGGGCCGGTGATCTCGACGCGGCGGTCCGACAGACACTCCGGCACGGGCGAGATGCGCCAGTCGCCAGCACGCACCGACGCAGTCTCAGGGAGGAAGTCGAAGCCCTTCTTCGCGCGGCGGCGCTCCAGCAGTTCGCGCCGGCGTTCCCCGAAACGGCGCTCGAGGTCGGCCACGAACGCCAAGGCCTCACTGCTCAGCAGCGGTGAGGTCTTCGGGCTCTTCAGCTCCACTCCATTCACAACCGCCATGCAGCCTCCTGTGAATCAGTGAACCGACCTGCGCGTGGCATTCAGCGCCCCGGAACGCAGACTAAGTAGCCATTATTCCGGAACATGACAAGGCGCGTCAGAAGAAAATCTCGGGCGCACCTGTAAACCTGAAAAGTCAATGCTGCACTGCAAGGTAAATTCAGTGTTTGACGGATTCACAAGAACTCGGGGCGACTTTCACAGCTCCTGTAAATGGCGTGAAGGCTAAGTGATTGGGGTGATCAGCCGACGATTGGTGCTTCAGGCCGGCTTGCTTTCGGCGGCGCGTGGGTTCGCGAGCGAGCCGCTGACCTTCGTGTTGGTGCCGGGTGCGTGGCATGGCGGGTGGGCATTCTCGCGCGTGAAGGTGGTGCTGGAGAAGGCCGGTCATCACGTCGACGCGGTCACGTTGCCGGGGCTCGCGGAGAAGAAGGCCGAGCTCGATGACTCGATTCACCTGAGCACGCACGTCGAGCACGTCGTCTCGCGCGTGAAAGCGGCGAGCGGCCAGGTGGTGCTGGTCGGACATTCCTACGCAGGCGTGGTGGTGATGCCCGCAGCGGCGGCAGTGCCGGAGAAGCTCGCGCGGCTCGTTCTCCTCGACGCGTTCATCGTGGAGCCCGGCCAGTCGATGCTTTCGTTGATGAAGGCGTCGTACTCGGAGTCGTGGCGCACGAAGGCGCGCGCGGTCTCGAAGGG
>JBEOKA010000457.1:0-13945 GCA_040275325.1 Myxococcaceae bacterium
GCCCGCGTCGACCGAGACTCCGGCGTCGTTCATCTTTCCGCCGATGACCGTGACCGTCTGACCGCACGCACAGAGCACTGCTACGAGCAACACGACGAGAGAAGGAACCGACCGCATGCGCGCGACATAGAGCCCCGCGGGTTCTGAACGCCAGTCGTCCACTTCCGATTCAGAGCACGTGTGGCGGCGCGCCTCGTCCACTGAAACGACGACCCGGGAGCGGCGGCCCGGTGCTGCCCGCGAAGAAGAGGTGTGTCGCTCGAGCGAGCCGTTGCTCGGAAAGGCGCTCGTGGGTGGCGACCGTCGCCGCGACCCGGACCGCACCATCGAAGGTTGCGAGCATGTCACCCGCGCGGGCCAGCGAACGTCGGTCGAGGTCTTCGCCGTGCGTGACCGACTCGCGTGAGCACGTGTGCGCAACCTCGAGTCGCGCCGAATCAGCGCTCGCGAAACACCAACACAGGTTCGACAACTCCGGGCCGCGATGAGCGACCCGGAGCGTCTACGCCTTCAGTGCTGCGACGAACGGCGGCGACGCGCGAGCAAGGTGATGAGCCCCGCGAGCACGGCCCAACCACCCGGCGCGCTCGAGCAGCCACCACCCGCGTAGCGAATCACGATCGGGTCGCAGCGGTCGTCGACGCCATCGCCATCGAAGTCGACCTCGACCGTCGGGCACAGGTTCTCGACCATCGTGGTGATGAGGTCGTCGGCCGGGTCGTTCGGGTTGCGCTCGCCCATGTCGACGCGGCCGTTCTTGTTCGTGTCCTCCACGCCGTCGTTCACGGTGCCACCGTCGGTGTCGGGCAGCAGCGGGCTGGTCTTGGTCGTGCTGTCGTCATCTGCGACGTAGTTGCCCTTCGACACGTCGGTGTCGGCGCCAGGCATGGTGACGCCACGCTCGGTGCCGTCCTTCAGGCCGTCGTCGTCACTGTCGGGGTCGAGCGCGTTGATCTTCCCGTCGCCGTCAGTGTCGACGTTCCAGTTGTTCTCGTCGCCGTCCTTCACACCGTCGTCATCGGAGTCAGCGTCACCCGGGTTCGTCCCAGCCATGCGCTCTTCGTCGTCGGTGAGGCCATCGCCGTCGCCATCGGTCGGCTTGTTCACGTCATCAGACGGGTCGAGCGGGTTCTTCTCACCCATGTCGACGCGGCCATTCTTGTTGGTGTCCTCCGCGCCGTCGGGCACGCCGCCCTTGTCGGTGTCGCGGGCGAGCGGGTTGGTGCGGGTGGTCGGGTCGGCGTCGGGCACGAAGTTGCCCTTCGTCACGTCGGTGCCCGTCGGAGCCGTCGTCACGCCAAGCTCGGTGCCGTCCTTGAGCCCGTCATCGTCGCTGTCGGGGTCACGCGCGTTGATGAGCCCGTCGCCGTCGGTGTCGACGTTCCAGTTCGGCTCGTCGCCGTCTTTCACGCCGTCATCATCAGTGTCGGCGTCGTTCGGGTCGGTGCCTGCGCGGCGCTCCTCGTCGTCGGGAATGCCGTCGCCGTCCATGTCGCCCGAGGAGCCGTCGTCGCTCGGATCGTTCGGGTTGCGCTCACCCATGTCGATGCGGCCATTCTTGTTCGTGTCTTCGGTGCCGTCGGGCACGCCGCCCCTGTCGGTGTCGCGCAGCAGCGGGTTCGTCTTCGTCGACGGGTCGGCATCGGCCACGAAGAAGCCGCGGCTCGTGTCAGTCGCTCCAGCCACGGGAGCCGCCACGCCCAGCTCGGTGCCATCGAACAGCCGGTCATTGTCGCTATCGGGGTCGAGCGCGTTGATGAGGCCGTCGCCGTCGGTGTCGTCGCTCCAGTTCGGCTCGGCGCCGTCCTTCACGCCGTCGTCATCGCTGTCGGCGTCCATCGGGTCGGTGCCCGCGGCGCGCTCCTGGTCGTCGGTGAGGCCGTCGCCGTCGCTGTCGACGGGGCGCATGGTGTCGTCGCTCGGGTCGTTCGGGTTGCGCTCGCCTGCGTCGATGCGGCCGTTGCGGTTCGGGTCTTCGGCGCCGTCGCTCACGCCGCCGTTGTCGGTGTCGGTCTTCGTCGGGTCGGTCGTGGTCGTCGGGTCGGCATCAGCCCGGAAGTGACCGCGGCTCACGTCGGTGCCCGTGGGAGGCGTCGCCACGCCCATCTCGGTACCGTCGAGCAACCCGTCGTTGTCACTGTCGGGGTCGAGCGCGTTGATGAGCCCGTCGCCATCGGTGTCGATGTTCCACCGGGGCTCGCGGCCGTCGATGACGCCGTCGTCGTCGCTGTCGGCGTCCATCGGGTTGGTGCCGGCCGTGCGCTCTTCGTCGTCGGTCAGCCCGTCCATGTCGGTGTCGGTGCCGCGGTCGTCGACCGGGTCGAGCGGGTTCTTCTCGCCCGCGTCGCGCCGGCCGTTGAGGTTGGTGTCTTCGACGCCATCGGAGAGCCCGCCGCGATCGGTGTCGGCCACCACGGCGCTCGTCTTCGTCGTCGGGTCGGCGTCGGCCACGAAGTTGCCCGCGCCCACGTTGGTGTCGCGGTTCGGCATCGTCACGCCCAGCTCGGTGCCGTCTTTGAGGCCATCGCCATCGCTGTCGGGGTCGAGCGCGTTGATGCGACCGTCGCGGTCGGTGTCGTCGCTCCAGTTGGGCTCCTGGCCATCGATGACGCCGTCGTCGTCGCTGTCGGCGTCCATGGGGTTGGTGCCCCTGGTCGTCTCTTCGGCGTCGGTGAGCCCGTCCATGTCGGTGTCGACGGGCGGCGTCGTCGTGTCGTCGCTCGGGTCGTTGGGGTTCTTCTCACCCGCGTCGATGCGGCCATTCTTGTTCGTGTCTTCGGCGCCGTCGTCGAGGCCGCCCATGTCGGTGTCAGCCACGAGCGGGTTGGTGCGCGTCGTCGGGTCTGCGTCGGGAATGAAGTGGCCACGCGTGGTGTCGGTCGCAGGCCCGGCCGTCGCGACGCCCTGCTCGGTGCCGTCGAAGAGGCCGTCGTTGTCGCTGTCGGGGTCGAGCGCGTTGATGAGCCCGTCGCCGTCGGTGTCGACGTCCCAGCTGCGCTCGGCGCCATCGGGCACGCCGTCGTCGTCGCTGTCGGCGTCGTTCGGGTTGGTGCCCTTCATGCGCTCGTCGTCATCGGAGAGACCGTCGCCGTCCATGTCCATGCCGACGCTCACCGTCCACGTGGAGCGGGCAGGCGTGGCGTCACGGGCCCCAGCGGAGTCGACCGCGCGAACCTCGAGCGTGTGACTGCCGGCCGCGAGCATCATGAACGTCACCGGGTCGGTGCACGCCGTGAAGGTCGTCGCGCCGTCGAGCTTGCACTCGTAGGTGACGTTGGTCTCGTTGGAACCGAAGTCGAAGGTGCCGTTCGCCGACGCGCTGGTGGCGGGAGGCGTCAGCACGAAGAAGGTGTCGGGCTCATTCGCGTTGACGACCCAGGTGCGCGTCGCAGGCGTCGCGTCGACGTTGCCGGCGGCATCGACCGCGCGAACCGCGAGCGTGTGCGAACCATCGGCCAGGTTCGAGAAGGTGCTCGGGTCGCTGCAGGCCGTGAACGTCGCCGCCGTGTCGAGCTTGCACTCGTACGTGACGCCGCTCTCGGGCGAGTCGAAGTCGAACGTCGCCATGTTCGACGAGACGGTGCCCATCGGGCCCATCGCGATGCTGGTGTCGGGCGCGGTGGTGTCCACCGTCCACGTGCGGGTCGCAGGTGACGGGTCGACGTTGCCCGAGCCATCTTTCGCGCGAACCGCCAGCGTGTGGCTGCCGTCGGCCAGCATCGAGAAGGTGTTCGGGTCTGTGCAGACGGTGAACGTCGCGGCCGAGTCGAGCCTGCACTCGTACGTCACGTTCATCTCATTCGACGTGAAGTCGAACGTCGCGCTGTTCGAGTTGACGGTGCCTGACGGGCCCATCGCGATGGTGGTGTCGGGCAGGCCGGTGTCCACCGTCCACGTGCGGGAGACGGGCGTCGGGTCGACGTTGCCAGCGGCATCGACCGCACGGACCTGCAACGTGTGGCTGCCATCGGCGAGGCCGGGGAAGGTGACCGGGTCGGTGCAGGCGACGAAGGTGTTGCCGTCGAGCGCGCACTCGTACGTCACGCCGGTCTCGGGCGACGAGAAGTCGAACGTCGCGTCGGCGCTGCTGACGGTGCCTGTGGGGCCCGAGACGATGCTGGTGTCGGGTGCCGCGGTGTCCACCGTCCACGTGCGGGAGACGGGCGTCGCGTCGACGTTGCCGGCCGCGTCGCGAGCGCGCACCTGCAGCGTGTGGCTGCCGTCGGAGAGGCCCGTGAAGGTGTTCGGGTCGCTGCACGCCGTGAAGGCCGCGCCGTCGAGCGCGCACTCGAACGTCACGCCCGTCTCGTTCGAGCCGAAGTCGAACGTCGCGCTGGCGGAGCGAACGGCGCCGCTCGGCCCGCTGACGATGGTGGTGTCGGGCGCGGTGCGGTCCACCGTCCACGCGCGGGAGGCAGGCGAGGGGTCGACGTTGCCGGCCGCGTCGACGGCGCGCACCTGCAGCGCGTGGTTGCCGTCGGCGAGCCCACTGAAGGTGCTCGGGGCACTGCACGCCGTGAACGCAGCGCCATCGAGCGCGCACTCGAAGGTCACGCCCGTCTCGGGTGAAGCGAAGTCGAAGGTCGCGGTCGTCGCGGTGGTCGAACCAGAAGGCCCGCTGACGATGCTGGTGTCGGGCGGCGTGGTGTCGATGCTCCACGTGCGCGTCACGGGCGTCGGGTCGACGTTGCCGGCGGCGTCGATGGCGCGCGCCGAGAACGTGTGGCTGCCCTGCGAGAGCCCGGTGAACGTCGCCGGGTCGCTGCACGCCGTGAAGGCCGCGCCGTCGAGCGAGCACTGGAACGTCACGCCCGTCTCGGGAGACGAGAGGTCGAAGGTGGCCGTCGTCGAGTTCACGCTGCCGCCAGGCCCCGAGACGATGCTGGTGTCGGGCGCCACGGTGTCCACCGTCCACCCGCGCGAGGCGGGCGTGGGGTCGACGTTGCCAGCCGTGTCGACCGCGCGAACGAGCAGCGTGTGCGCGCCCTGCGCGAGGCCGGTGAAGGTGACCGGGTCGGTGCAGGCCGTGAAGGCCGCGCCGTCGAGGCTGCACTGGAAGGTGGCGCCAGCTTCGGACGAGAAGTCGAACGTCGCCGTCGTGCTCGCCACGCTGCCGCTGGGGCCGCTGACGATGGTGGTGTCGGGCGGAACGGTGTCGATGCGCCACGAGCGGGTCGCGGGCGTCGCGTCGAGGTTTCCCGCAGCGTCGACTGCGCGCACCTGCAGGGTGTGCGGGCCATCGGCCAGCGCGGGGAAGGTGTTGGGGTCGCTGCACGCGCTGAAGGCCGCGCCGTCGAGCGCGCACTGGTAGGTGACGGCGGTCTCGTTCGACGAGAAGTCGAAGGTCGCGCTCGGCGAGGTGACGGTGCCAGACGGCCCGCTCACGATGGTGGTGTCGGGCTGCGTGGTGTCCACCGTCCACGTGCGGGTGACGGGCGTCGCGTCGACGTTGCCCACCGGGTCGACCGCGCGCACCTGCAGCGTGTGGGAGCCCTGCGCGAGCCCGCTGAACGTCACCGGGTCACTGCACGCGACGAAGGGCGCGCCATCGAGGCTGCACTGGAAGGTGGCGGTGGCGTCGGGCGACGAGAAGTCGAAGGTCGCGGTGGTGCTGGCGACGCTGCCGCTCGGCCCGCTCACGATGGCCGTGTCGGGCGCGATGGTGTCGATGCTCCACGCGCGGGTGGCGGGCGTCGCGTCGACGTTGCCGGCCGCATCGACGGCGCGAACCGCGAGCGTGTGCGCTCCATCAGCGAGGCCCGTGAACGTCGAGGGGTCGGCGCAGGCGACGAACGCGCCGCTGTCGAGGCTGCACTGGTAGGTGACGGGCGCTTCGTTCGACGAGAAATCGAAGAGCGCGGTGGCCGACGCGACGGTGCCGCTCGGGCCCGAGGTGATGAAGGTGTCAGGCACTGACGTATCGACGGTCCACGTGCGGGGCGCGGGAGACGGGTCGACGTTGCCGGCTGCATCGACCGCGCGAACGAGCAGCGTGTGGCTGCCCTGCGCGAGGCCCGTGAAGGTGACCGGGTCGGTGCAGGCCGTGAAGGCCGCGCCGTCGAGCGAACACTGGAACGTGACGCCGCTCTCGGGTGAGGCGAAGTCGAAGGTGGCGCTCGTCGACGCGACGCTGCCGCTCGGGCCCGAGACGATGCTGGTGTCGGGCGGCGTGAGGTCGATGGTGAAGGTGTTGGTGTTCGAGGGGAGCGCAGGGCTGCCCGACGTCACCTGCACCGTGTGCGCGCCGGCCGAGAGGTCGCTGGTCGGCGTGAAGCTGAAGGTGCCCGCAGCCGTGGCCGTGGTGGTACCGATGGAGGCGCCGTCGACGAGGATGGTGACGGTGCTGTTCGCTTCAGCGGTGCCCGAGATGACGGGGCGCTGGTTGTTCGTCTGCGTGCCGTTCGCGGGCGCCAGCACCACCGGCGCGGCGCGACAGACGTTCGCCGAGTCACAGATGGGCGTCGCACCGCTGCACTGCGCGTTCGTCACGCACTGCACGCAGGTGTTGGCCGGAGCGCCGCTGCAGACGAGCGCTCCAGCGCACGCGCCAGGCAGCCCCGCCGTGACGGGCGCATTGCTGCACGTTCCGGCGTTGCAGGTGTCGGTGGTGCAGGCGTTGCCGTCGTTGCAGTGCGTGGGCAGCGAGCACTGAACGGGGCACGGCGGCGTGCCGAGCGGGGGAATGTTGACCTGCTGGAAGCCGCCCGTGCCGGCGCCGCCGTTCTGCGTGGGGCTGGTGCCTCCAGCGCCGCCAGTGACGTCGACCGTCACCGTCGCGAGGCCCGTCGGCGTGGCGACGAGCACGAAGCCACCGCCGCCACCACCACCGCCGCCGTCGTCAGTCGCCTGCGTGGCGCCGCCGTTGCCGCCGCGCGAGGTGAGCGCGATGCCAGCGAAGTTGGTCGAGTTGGTGAAGACGAAGATGCCACCACCACCGCCGCCACCACCGCCGCCCTCCTGGGGCTGCGTCGCGCCAGAGTCACCGTTGGCGCGCACCACGCCCGAGCCCGAGAGGTTCGTCGCGCGAATGAGCACGACGCCGCCACCAGCCTGGCCGCTCACCGCCGCACGCACTGCCGGGTCGTCGAGCGAGCCCGAGCCACCACCACCACCCATCAGCAGGCGGTCGAGCACGGCGTAGCCCTCGCCCGGCCGCGGAACGTTGGGGTCGTTGTTCGCAGAGGGGCCGACCGAGCCGACGCCGCCCTGCCGCCCGCCACCACCACCACCACCGCCCGAGTCACTCGCGATGGGGCAGCCGCCTGCGTTGCCCGGGCCACCTCGCTCGGAGTCGGAGCCGTAGAGCAGGTCGGCGCCCGTCACCACGCCACCCAGCCTCGAGTACAGCCGCGTCGGCCGGCCGGCGATGCCTTCACCCTTGCCGCAGGTGATGCCGCCCGTGTTCGTCTCGGTGCCCGGCGTGCCGGCAGGAATCGACGACGGGGTGCCGCCACGGAAGCCCATGCCCGTCACGTCGATGGTGCCGTTCACGACGAGGGTGCCGGCAGCGTCGATGGCCACCAGGCCGCCCGACGCGCCGTCCCACGGCAACGACGTGAGCGTCGCGCCCGCCGGAATCGTCAGGTCGCGAACCTCGATGACGCGCACGACCTGGTACCGGTGCGCGCCGCTGCCGACGTTGCCGCCAGCCGTGACGTTGTCGGTGCTCAGGTAGGCCTTCGTGAGGCCAGCCATCAGCTGAACGTTGCCAGCCGTGACAGGGCCAGCCGCGCGTACGTATTCCCACGAGCCCGCGCGAAACGTCGCGCCGGGGATGACGCCACGACGGTCGGCGCCGAGCGCGCCGTCTCCATAGACACCGTTGGTCGTCCCTTCCTGGCGTTGGTCGATCTCTGCGCCCTGCATCTGCATGACGACGAGCAGGTCGCCCGTCGCGATGGCCGCTCCGCCACCGGTGCGCGCAGCGGCGACGGGAATCGAAGTGGCTCCCGCCAGCACCGCCGTCGTGACGCCCGCAGGCGCAGGATGAAACGTGTTGAGCACCTGCGAGCCCGACACCGTGACGTCATTGAGCCCGCGGCCACACACCTGCGCTTGCGAGACTCCAGCCGTCAGCACCACCAGCGAACCAACCCACACGAACGCCTTCATCACTGCACCTCTTTCGCTTCGATCTTCACCTTCTCAGCCGTCTCGATGACGAACTCGACGCGGCGGTTGTTGGCCCGCCCTGCCTCGGTCGTGTTCACGTCAGCGGGGCGGTCTGGGCCGTAACCGATGGCCTTGAGCCGCTCGGCCGCCACGCCACCCTTGATGAGGTACTGGCGCACCGACTCGGCGCGCTCACCCGAGAGCTTCACGTTGTAGTCACGCTTGCCGCGATCGTCGGTGTGGCCTTCGACCGTGATGAGGGCGATCTCTGCGTGCGCCTTCAGCACCGAGGCGACCTGGTCGAGCAGCGGGAACGACTTCGGCAGAATCACCGACTTCGCGGTCGCGAAGTACACGCGGTCTTTGATGACGAGCTTCTCGGCGGTGATGACGACGAGCTGCTTCTTCGCCTTCGGGCAGCCCTGGTTCGCGGGGTCGCCGGCTTCGTCGGGGCAGTTGTCGACGGCGTCTTCCACCGTGTCGGCGTCGCGGTCTTTGAGCGGGCAGCCCTTGCGCTCGACGGGGCCGGCTTCGTTCGGGCACGCGTCGACGGCGTCTTCCACCGTGTCTTTGTCGGCGTCGCGAATCGGGCAGCCCTGACGCTCCTTCGGGCCGGGCTCGTTCGGGCACTTGTCCTGCGCGTCGATGATGCCGTCTTTGTCGGAGTCAGCAGGAGGAGGCGGCGGCGGGCAGCCCTTGAACTCAGCCACACCCTTCACCCGCACGCACTTGTCGGCCACGTCGAGCACGCCGTCGCCGTCGTCATCGGGGTCGGGGCAGCCGTCGTCGTCTTTCCACCCGTCTTTGTCTTCGGGCTCGAGCGCGCAGACGTCGACGCGGTTCTTGATTCCGTCGCCGTCGTCGTCGAGGTCGGGGCAGTCGGTGGGCACGTGCTTCTCGCCGGGCAGACAGACGTCACGCTTCGGCGCGAGGTTGGCGCCCAGCATCAGGCGGAACGCGGGCGTGCCGGGCAGCTGGCCGAAGCCGGGGCCGCCGAGCGCGAAGACCTCGAGCAGCCACACCGGGTACCGCGCGCCCAGCAGCAGCTCGAAGCCGACTGGAGTCGAGCCCTTCTCGAGCGGAATGCCGAGGTGCGCCGAGCCTTCGAGGTGCAGCTTCTCGAGCACCGTCGTGCTGGCGATGAGCCGCGTCGAGAGCTGGTGGCCGACGCTGTCTTTGATGGTGGCCGCGCCAGACGAGAGCACCACGTTCGACGGGCGAATCCACCCCGCCACTTCACCGCCGAGGCGGAACTTGCCGAAGTCGCGGCCAGCCGAGAGCGACGGAACGGCAGCGAACTCACGCGAGAGCGTCGCACCGGTCGCGAGCGGCAACACGAAGGCGGCGCCGAAGGCCACGTCGAGCGGTGCGTCTTCGAGCGCGAGCCCGCCCTTCTTCTGGCTGAGCAGCCCGAGCCGCCCGTGAAGAATCGGCGTCGAGATGCCGAACGAGTCGGGGCGCTGCAACATGGGGAAGGTGTCGCCGCCCTGGAAGAGAATGATGGGCAGCTCGACGCTGGCCTGCAGCCAGGGCGTGATGCCGTAGCCCGCCGAAAGATGCGTGGTGAAGCGAGGGCCGACGACGGCGCCAAGGCGCGAGCTGTCGACGTACACCAGCAGCGGGTTGTGCTCGTAGTGGAAGGCGAGCAGCAGGTGCAGCTGGCCCTTGTCGAGCAGGTCACCGCTCGCCGAGGCGAGGCCCTTGCGAACGCCGCTGTTGAACTGAAACCGCTCGAGCCGAAACTCCGAGACCTGCGCAGTCGCGGTCGTCGCCAGCAGGCAAACGAGGAGCGCGAAACGGAGCAGGCGGGGGCCGACAGTCATGACGTGAACTCCTCGAGCCGACCCCCACCTCGTCGGCTACCAGCGGAATACTCCACCCGAGTCAAAATGCAAAAGTGGGTCGGTGGAGCCACCGCGCATGATTCGTTCGGCATGCGTGGTTGCGCAAGTTTGCGTGCGGGGGAGAGTCGCTGATCACTCCCATGCTCGAGCGATCGAATCGCCGACTGTCGTGAGTCATCGCCGCTGCCGTCGTGTCGGCTCGGCCAGACGCACCCTCGGAGCTGATCAGCGCCTCAGCGCGGCCGTCTGCCCGCCAGCCTGCGCGGTCAGCTTGCGCGCGAAGGCCTGGTCGACCTCGAGCAGCCACGTGCGAAACGCGGAGTAGTCCTTCGCGGCGATGCGGGCCTTCGCCAGCACCATCTCACCGACGACGCGCAGCTTTCCGTCCTTCCACGTGGTGTCGATGGTCAACGTGCCGAACGGGCTCTGCGCGACGAACTTCGGCGGCAGCTCACCCGCGCTCCACGAGGGCGGCAGCGAGTACGTGTACTCGAAGCGGTTGGTCCACACGCTGGGGAAGACGACGTCGCTGGTGCGCTCCGAGAGCGGCGCCATCACCTGGGTGAACGCACGGCTCGCGCCGAAGGGGAAGAAGCGCAGAAACCCGGCGCCCGCTTCGGCATAGCGAGGCATCGCCATCTTGAAGCTCATCGTCACCGGCTGCTCCAGCTTCGTGGTGTCGCTGATGGTGAGGTCGCTCGCCGAGACGCCGGGGAACGAGTTGGCCCAGACCTGCTCGAAGGTCGCCTGCCGCGTCGCCGCCGTCTGGTACTGCCGCCGCAGCTCGGGCGCCGACTGGCCCAGCGCGAGCACCGAGCCTTTCGCCGTCGCGCTGCCGTCGGCCTTGAGCGTCACGTCCATCGTGACGGTGGTGGCGTTGTCAGTCGGGTTCGCCTCGGGCGTGACGAGGAAGCGGCTCTTTCCCTCGGGCTCGACCACGAGCACGTTCGCCACGCGGTCGGCTGATGGAACTTCTTTGCTGCCGTGAAAGTCGGCGGTGCCGTCGAGGTAGAGGTCGAGCGACGGCACGTACGCGATGGCGTGGTTGAACGCGGCGAGCGACGCGGGCTCGGGCGGCAGCGTGCCGAGGTTGCGCATGCGCAGCAGCACGAGGCGCGCGTCGACACCGGCCAGCTTGAGCATCGCGACGATGAGCGACGCCTTGTCCTTGCAGTCACCGAAGCGGCGGGCGAGCACGCGGTCGACGCGGTACGGCTTGTACCCGTGAATGCCGAACTCGAGCGCGACGTAGCGCGTGTTCGTCACCACGAACCCGTAGATGGCGCCCACCACATCGGCGGTCTTCTTGCGGTCGACGCCCTTGAGCACCGTGTCGACGGTCTTCTGCAGCTCGTCGTTCGTCGTCAGCTGGTCTCGCACCAGGCCCCACCAGTAGCGGCCGACCGCGTCCCAGCTCTGGTACGTCGACAGGTGCAGCGGCGTGGCGATCTCGGCCCACCCTGGCATCTGCGGCTCGGGCACCACCTTCTTCACGTCGTCGGCCTCGAACCGGTACACGGTGCGGTCGCCCTTCGTCTCCTGGCTCGTCTTCACCCACGCGGGCAGCGTCGACGCGTTCCACGCGAGCGGCCGCGACGCCGGCATGTCGACGATGAAGCGGTAGCGCTTCTTGGGCATCGTCGACTGCACCGCATCGACGTCACCCCAGTAGTCAGACAGCAGGTTCTCGAGCGAGGTGTCGTCGAGGCGCCACTGCAGCTCGAGCACGTCGCCGGCGGCCAATGCGGGGAACGTCAGCACCCGCGCGCGCGCGTCGTAATACATGCCGGTCCACGGCTCGTTGATGTTGCGCTCTCCGTCGCCGAAGGAGTCGACGATGCTGCCGTCGGGCTTGGTGATGCGCGCCTTGAGCACCCGCACCTCCTGCCGGTCGGGCGAATAGGTGATGGGCAGCTGGCGGAACGCGTCGACGCCGCGCTGGTTGAACACCTTCACCACGAGCTGCTGAAACCGTGACGACAGCCCGCTCGTCTGCACCTTCACCGCGGTGACGTCGACGAGGGTGACGGCGTCTTCGTCTTTCATCGCGTTGACCGACTCGAGCAGCGGGCCGGCGGCGAGGGCGTGCGGCGTGGAGCCGTCGAGCTCGTCACCGCGCAGCGTGCGCACCAGCTCTTTGAGCGCCGGGTTCTGGGGCCGCAGCTTGAGCGAGGTGCTGAAGGCCGCCAGCGCCGCGTCTTTGTCGCCGAGGTGCAACAGCGCCCTGCCCTCGCGCTCGTGCACGTCGTGCTCTTCGGGAGACAGCGCCTTCGCCTGCTCGAACGACGCGCGCGCGTCGGCGGGCTTGCCGTTCGCGCCCTGCAGCTCGGCCAGCCGCAGCCACGTGCCGAGGTCGAGCGGGTCGAGCGCGAGCACCTTCTTGTACTGGTCGATGGCTTCGTCGACGCGGCCCAGGTCGGCCAGCATCGTCGCGAGCGAACGCCGCGTCGCGGTGTCGTCGAAGCGCAACGAGAGCGCCATGCGGGCCCGCGCCATCGCCTCATCGATGCGGTCGGCGCGGCGTGAAGCCCCCACCGCCTCGCGCGCCACGGTGGGCACGAGGTGCAGCCGCGTGAAGGCGCTCTCGACCGTCTGCGCCGAGGCGACGTGTTCACCCAGCGCCTCGAGCGCACGCGACTTCACGAGCCAGGCCGCGGCGAAGTCGGGCTTCTCGAGCAACAGCGCGTCAGCGAGCTCGAGCGCGCGGGCCGGGTGGTCGAGGTTCAGCTCGTGCTGGGCGAGCGAGAGGCGCACGAGCGGGCTCTTCGCGTCGGCGGCGAGCGCGCGCTCGAGGAACTTGCGGCGCAGGTTGGGCTCGTCGCTCTGCAGCCTGGCGGCCACGAGCTGCACCATCACGTCCTGTGGCTTGGCTTCGGCGGCCTTCGCGGCCTCGAGCATGGGCGTGCGGTCTTTCTCTTCGAAGGCGCGCGTCCAGCTGAGAATCACGGCCGCGTCGACCCGCAGCTCGGCGTCATCGGGCGACGCGGCGAGGCGCGCGAGCACGGACTCACTGAGCGACGGCAGCTTCTGCGGCGACGGCGCGCTGCCCTTCTCGAGCGGCGGCACCACGTCGGGCAACGTCACCGCGAACGAGCCAGGCGCGCCCTCGGGCTTCTCGGCGCGAAACGCGAACCCGAACGGTCCCTTCTCCTGACACACCTTCAGCAGCACGCGGTTGAAGCCCTTGCGCAGCTTCACCTCGAGGCGGTGCTGGTCGGGCCGCGGGTGGTTGTAGCGGTCGCTCGACGCCACCTTCACGCCGTTCACGAAGAGCCGGAAGCCGCCCGAGGTGCCGAGCGAGAGCTGCGCCCTGGTCTCGGCCGTCGCCTGCAGCCACGTCAGCGCATAGCCCACCGCCTCGGTCGACGGCCGGAGTGGAACCGAGAGATCGACCGACCCATCGGGGCTCTTCACGGCGGGCCGGCGCCACCCCACCTCGTGCCCCTTCGACGGGTAGCTCGTCTTCAGGTCGGGCGCGGCCTCGGGGCCGAAGTCGGTGTCGCAGCCGCCTTTGCCTTCGTTGTCGAAGCCGCCCACCACGTACCAGTCCTGCACGAAGCCGAGGTCGCGCATGATGTCTTGCGCGCGCACGGTGCGGCCTCGCGCCCGCTCGACGTCGATGAGCAGCTCACGAACGAGCGCCCGAACGTTCGGGTCGGTCGAGCGCCGCGCCGCGATGGTGAAGTACGGCTCGGCCAGCAGGTTGAGATCGTCGACCTCGTCGATGAGGCCGTGGAGCCGAATGAGCGAGGCGGCTCCGCGCGGCTCGTTCGCCCGGCTCAGCGCAACCTTCGCGAGCGCCTCGGCTTCGTCGGTGACCGGGCTGTCGAGGCGGCCCAGCAACAAGAGGGGGACGACGACGAAGGAAGTGACCATTGATGTTGGGAAACCTTCAACAAACGTTGAGCAAATCGCATTGCGCCTGCAGGCCCATCTTCGTATCCAGTGTGCGTCGCAAAGACGAGGTGATGCTTCGGGGTCGAACACCG
>JBEOKA010000458.1:0-35201 GCA_040275325.1 Myxococcaceae bacterium
GAGCCCTCGACCGGCATGGCCATGCCCGTCGTGCACCGCGATGTCAGCCCGAAGAACGTGATGATCACCTACACGGGCGACGTGAAGGTGATCGACTTCGGCATCGCGAAAGCGCGCGGCCGGTTGAACCGGACGCAGGTCGGCATCGTGAAGGGCACCTCGGGGTACATGGCGCCCGAGCAGGTGAAGAACGAGCAGCTCGACGGCCGCGCCGATCTCTTCGCCACCGCCGTGATGCTGCACGAGATGCTCTGTGGCGAGCGCCTGTTCACTGCTCCGACCGACGCCGGCATGATGCTGAAGATCGTCGAGGGCGAGGCCACGCCGCCCATCTCGGTCAACGGCTACATCACCGAAGAGTTCTCGAACGTCGTCTTGAAGGGCCTCGAGAAGTCCCGCGATCGACGCTTCGCGACTGGCAAGGAGTTCGCCCGCGCCATCGAGCAGACGTGCGGCGAGATGTTCGAAGAGGAGCAGGTCGCCGAGTTCATGAAGCAGCTGTTCGACGACAAGATCGCGCTCACGCGATCGATCCTCGACATGGCGAACGAGGAGAAAGATGTCAGCAGCCTCTCGCGCGCCGTCGAAGGCCTCACGCAAGAGGAGCAGGACAACGCCTCGGGTGGCCGCAAGAAGGTGACGAACGGCGCCGGTATCAAGAACGTCGCGACACCTGCGCCTCGGCCAGGTCTCGCCCGCGCGGGAACTTCGAGCCAGCGACTGCCGAAGGTGGGCACGAAGGGCGCCTCGAGCCAGAAGCTGCCTCCGGTCGATGGGCGTTCGAGATCGTCGCAGCGACTGCCGAAGGTCGGTGAGTCACGTCGTTCGCTGCCCTCGATCGATGACGAGCCGAAGCGGTCGAAGGCCAGGCTCCCGCCCGTCGACGAGACGATTCCTCCTCAGCGGGCGAAGTCGAACCCGAAGGGCGTCGTGCCGGCCGAGCTGAGTCAGCGAGGCACGGAGCAGGCGGGTGAAGCTCCGGCCGAGGGTGGAGGAGGCAGCAAGGTGATGATGGTCATCGCCGCGCTCCTCGTGCTCGCGGTGCTCGGCGGCGGTGGTTGGGCCTTCACCAAAGGCCCGCTCGCGAACTTCACGAAGGACGACACGATCCCCGTCGATACCGGGCCGTCGAAGATCGACCTCACCGCCAACACGCCGTCGGGCGCGAAGCCCGCGTGGCTGATCGAGAAGGAAGAGCAGGATCGGAAAGAGGCCGAAGAGAAGGCGCGCCAGAAGGAGATCGAAGAGGCCGCCGCCGATCCCGACCGACTCCAGCTGCTGCAGGAGATCACCGCGCAGATCGAACAGCTGAACCGGCTCGAGGAAGAGCAGCGCCAGCTGAAGATCGAAGCGCGGCAGGGCAAACAGAACACCGAGCAGAACGCGAAGAAGATCGACGACCTGCAGAAGCAGATCAACGACCTGAAAGAAGCGCTCAAAGAGAAGGAAGAGCGCAAGAAGGCGACGCCGGTTCGACGCCGGGGCGGTGACTCCGAAGGCGTGACGGTGGTGAAGGACGCGCGCGGCGCGAAGGCGAACGAGCTCGGCTACCTCACCCTCAAGACCGTCAACCCATCGTCAGCATCGGTGTTCCTCGGAAAGACCAAGCTCGGAGATACGCCCTTCGTGAAGCTGCCGATGGACCAGGGCGTTCACGAGCTGCGCATCGTCGACGGCGACTCGAAGAACCGCTCGTACACGGTGACGATCAGCGCAGGAAAGGTCGAAGACAAGACGGTGAACGTCGGGTCCTTGCCGCTCGGTCCCTGAGCGCGTTCCTCCTCGCTCCAGCGGGCCCGCGCATGTAGGGTGCCCGCCGCCATGTTCTTCCAGGATTTGATCCTCTCGCTCCAGAACCACTGGGCGAAGTTGGGTTGCATCGTGACGCAGTCGTACGACCTCGAGGTCGGCGCCGGCACGATGGCCCCGTACACCTTTCTGCGCGCGCTCGGCCCCGAGCCATGGAACGTCGCCTATGTGCAGCCGTCTCGTCGCCCGGCCGATGGCCGCTTCGGTGAGAACCCGAACCGCCTGTTTCAGCACCACCAGTTCCAGGTGATCCTGAAGCCCGCGCCCAAGAACGTGCAGGAGCTGTATCTCGACTCCATCAAGGCGTTCGGCATCGACCCGATGGAGCACGACATTCGCTTCGTCGAAGACGACTGGGAGTCGCCCACGCTCGGCGCCTGGGGCCTCGGCTGGGAGGTCTGGTGTGACGGCATGGAGATCACCCAGTTCACCTACTTCCAGCAGTGCGGCGGCTACGACTGCAAGCCAGTCGCCGCCGAGCTCACGTACGGCCTCGAGCGCATCGCGATGTACCTGCAGGGCGTCGAGAACGTGTTCGACCTCGAGTGGGTCAAGGGCGTGAAGTACCGCGAGGTCTTCCACGCGAACGAAGTCGAGATGTCGAAGTACGCGATGCAGGCGTCGGACAAGGACCAGCTGATGGCCCTGTTCGACAGCTACGAGAAGGAGTGCAAGCGGCTCATCGTCGAGGCGCAGCTGCCGATTCCTGCCTACGACTTCGCGCTCAAGTGCAGCCACACATTCAACCTGCTCGACGCGCGCGGTGCGATCTCGGTCTCTGATCGCGCGCTCTTCATCAAGCGCGTTCGCGACAACGCGCGGCTCTGCGCAGAGGGTTACCTGCAGATGCGCGAGCGACTGGGCTACCCGCTCTGCAAGACCGCGTGGACGGTCGGCGAGCAGCTGCCGTTGCTCGAGGGCAAGAAGGCCTCGGAGTACTGGAACACCGTGACGCTCAACAAGAAGGACGAGAAGAAGGAGGCGAGCCGTGGCTGAGCTGTTGTTCGAACTCGGCTCCGAGGAGCTGCCCGCGCGTTTCGTCGTGCCCGTGCTGAACGATCTCGAGAAGCTGTTCATCGAGGGCTGTAAAGCGGCGCGCATCAACCATGGCGCCATCAAGCTCTACGGCACGCCTCGTCGGCTCGCGCTGCTCGTCGAGGGCCTCTCCGAGAAGACCGAAGACGTCGTGAAGGAAGTGCAGGGCCCATCGGTGAAGGCCGCCTTCGAAGCCGACGGCAAACCGAAGGTGCCTGCGATCAAGTTCGCCGAGTCGGTGAAGCTGCCGGTCGAGAAGCTGAAGCGGGTGACGACGCCCAAGGGCGAGTACCTGGCGGCTGATGTCGAAGAGAAGGGCCGTCGGGTCATCGAGCTGCTGCCTGAAGTGCTCGGCGCGTGCGTCAAGAAGCTGCCGTTCCCGAAGTCGATGCGGTGGGGTGATGTCGAGGCGGCGTTCGGCCGGCCGCTCCAGTGGATCGTCGCGTTGTTCGGCAGCGAAGTGGTGCCGGTGATTTTCTCTGACGTGAAGAGCGGCCGCGAGACCCGCGGTCACCGCTTCCTCGCGCCGGGGTGGATCACGATCGCGAAGCCTTCTGACTACGAGGCTGCGCTCGAAAAAGCGCACGTCATCGCCGATCTCGGAAAGCGCCGCGCGATGCTGGTCGAGCGCCTGGCTGCCGCTGCGAAGAAGGCGAACGGAACGCTCATCTCCGACGACGGGCTGGTCGATCAGGTCCTCAACCTCGTCGAGCTGCCGAACCCGGTGGTGGGAACGTTCGAGGAGCGTCACCTCGATCTGCCGCCCGAGGTGCTCATTCAGGAGATGAAGAGCCACCAGCGCTATTTCTCCCTCACCGATGCAAGCGGGAAGCTGCTGCC
Organism: Myxococcaceae bacterium; assembly: GCA_040275325.1. GTDB lineage: Bacteria > Myxococcota > Myxococcia > Myxococcales > Myxococcaceae > Xiheimicrobium. Next base: position 3,685 of record JBEOKA010000458.1, read on the forward strand.
GCGTTTCATCGCCGTGTCGAACACGCCCGTGAAGAGCGAAGCCTTGTCCGTGAAGGGCTACGAGCGCGTCTTGCGCGCGCGCCTCACCGACGGCCGGTTCTTCTTCGACGAAGATCGCAAGCTGCCTCTGCAAGACCGGTTGCCCAAGCTCGCGCGCCGCAACTGGGTGCAGGGCCTCGGCAGCATGGCCGAGAAGACGGATCGCATTCGTGCGCTCGCGATGAAGTTGGCCGACCTGGCAGGGAAGGGTGCTCAACGCGCGACGATCGAGCGCGCGGCGTCACTCGTGAAGTGCGACCTCGAGACCGGCATGGTCGGCGAGTTCCCCGAGCTGCAGGGCGTGATGGGGCGGGAGTACGCGCTCCATGGTGCAGAGCCGAAGGAGGTCGCGATCGCGATCTTCGAGCACTACCTGCCTCGTGGCGCGAACGACTCGTTGCCCACGCAAGACGCGGGAGCGCTGATCGGTCTCGCCGATCGCCTCGACTCGCTCGTCGGTCTCTTCGCCATCGGCAAGCGGCCGACCGGCGCGAAGGACGAGTTCGCGCTCCGTCGTGCGGCCATCGCCGTCATCAACCTGATCATCGGCAAGGGCTATCGGTTCTCGCTCTCGGCTGCGCTCGACGAGTCGCTGGCGCTGCTTGGGCCCGTCCTCGCCAACGCGAAGGCCAAGCCGGCGAACCCGCCCGTGAAGGTGCAGGTGCTCGAGTTCATCCAGGATCGGCTGCGCCCACTCTGGGGCGAGCAGCACCGCGCCGACATCATCGAAGCGGTCGTCGCTGCCGGCATCGACGATCTCGTCGCAACGCACCAGCGTCTCACGGCGTTGTCGGCCTACGTCTCGCGCCCCGACTTCTCGAAGCTCGCCGCCACGTTCAAGCGCGTGGGGAACATCGTGGAGAAGCAGGCGAAGGACGTGACGAAGGCTCCCGTCGACGCTTCGAAGCTGACCGACGAGGCCGAGAAGGTGCTCAACACCGAGGTCTCGAAGGTTCGTGACGCCGTTCACGCGGCCATCAAGACCGATGACTACGCGGGCGCGCTCGCCAAGGTCGTTCCCCTCGGGCCCTTCGTCGACACCTTCTTCGACAAGGTGATGGTGATGGCCGAAGACCAGGCGCTGCGTGAGAACCGCGTGCGTCTGCTGATGGAGATCGGCGGCCTCTTCGGCACCGTCGCCGACTTCTCCAGAATCCAGTCGGAGTCCTGACGTGACCTTCCCGAAGTTCCGATGGCTGTTCGCAGTCGTGGCGGTGGGGGCCAGCGCGTGCCCCGCCGTCGACGTGTCGCTCCCGACGCCGCTCGACCGGTTCTACTTTCCCACCGCGATCACGCACCTCGACGGGCCCGATGGCGGCAACGGTGTGCTCGTCGTCGCCTCGACGAACTTCGACAAGCGCTTCTCGGCCGGTTCGCTCATCGCGGTGAACCTCGACGCGTTGAACCTGCCTGCCTTCGGCGCCACGCCGACGTCTCCCGTCACGCAGATTCCCCTCATTCGCACCACGCCCCTCGAGGCCGATGGTGGTGCTCCCGAGGCAGTTCGAATCGCGGCCTTCGCCGGTCAGATGGCGGCGCTGCCGCTCTCGGCCGATCGGTTTCGGTTGTTCGTCGCCACGCGCTCCGAGAAGCAGCGCGTGCACGCCGTCGATCTCTCCATGGGCGCGAACGGAGCGCTCTCGCTCTCGTGCCTCAACTCGACCGAGCGTGACTGCAGCGTCAACGCGACCTCGCTCAACGGCTTCGAGCAGACCGAGACCGGCATTCCCCGCGCTCCCGGTGCCTTCGGCGTCGCCCTGCGTGTGCGCACCTGCTCGAAGACAGAAGAGTGCGGCGCTTCGCGTGACGGAGGGACGTACGAGTGCACCAACTCGCGTTGCTTCGCGACGTTCGATGGCCGCCCGCAGGAGCCCGTCTCCGACGTGATGGTGACGCACATCTCGCAGGCCGATACGCCGCTGGGCTCGGCGAAGGACCCACGTGGCTACCTCGTGAAGCTCGGCTCGGAGTCGATGACCGTCTCGGAGCGCAACTTCGTGAGCCTCAGCACCGGGGCGTCGCACTCCATCGCGGTCGGTGCTCGGTGGAACTACGTGAGCGGCCGCTTCATCAGCCCGCTGGGGAACTTGATTCGCCTCGTCGATCGCAACTCGTGGGACAGAGAAATGCCCGTGGTGTCGAGCGGTGTCGAGTCGGTGTTTCGCGTGGCGGAGTCGCGCGGCATCGCGCTCAGCGCCGACGAGAAGCGGGTCTACCTGCTCGGGCGCTCGCCCGACGCGTTGTTGGTCGCCAGCATCGACGACCCGAACAGTGATTCACCGAAGCTGAACGTCGTGCGCGGCATTCCGCTGCCGTCCGAGCCGAACGAGATCGTCGTGCTCTCGAGACCGGGTCTGGCCGATCTGCTCGCCATCACCTGCACCGCGGCCGGCGTGATCGCGCTGTACGACGATCAGAACGACGTGCTGACCCAGATCCCCGGCGTTGGCATTCAGCCGTTCGGGCTCGCGGTCGATCGTCGTGGCGTTGGCGCGCGGTTGTTCGCGACCAACTTTCAGGACGGTCGCGTCGCGGTCATCGATCTTCCCGACCTGGCGACGCCACAGTCTGCGCGCGTCGTCGCTCATCTTGGCCGTCAACAGCTGTGCCTCGTTCGCTCGACCGACGTCTCGTGCGTGACCGATGGCGGAGTCGCTCCATGATTCGCCGCCTCCTCGTCGCCTCGGCCCTTTTTCTTTTTGGCTGCCCGCAGAACACCACGAGCTCGGCCAACGCCTTCATCGGTGCGAACGCGCTCGTCCTCGTCGATCTGCTCGACGGGGGCGCCCGTCAGTCTGACGACGACTTCAACCGGTTGCTCTTCGTCACCTCGACCAACACCAACGAGCTGCGCGTGCTCGATCTGAAGCCCGCCTCGGCGACGGGAACGGCCGCGGCGAAGGAGCCGCTGCGCGCGCCCAACCCGCTCGAGACCCTGTCGATCCCCGTGATCGATCGCCCCACGCACCTGTCGCTCGACACCCGCTACGAGCAGGGCATCGCGCGCAAGGGCGCGCTGCTCTACGTGAGCCGCCAGGGTGGGGCAGAGCTGTCGGTGGTCGGCGTCGAGCCTTCCGAGCTGCGAGAGGTTCGGCGCATTCCTCTCAGCGCGCCCGTGACGGCGGTGACGAACCTGATGCCCGACGCCACCACGAGCCGCGTGTGGATCGCGACGTTCGACGGCAGCCGGTCGACCGTCCTCGAGCTCACGCTCCCAGCGACGGCAGCCGAGCTCCGCTTGCGGTCCACGGCGCAGCTCGTCTCGAGCCTGACGGTTCGGTTGCAGATTCAGGGCGAGGCGATCTCGGCGCTGCTCGCCGTGCCGGGCCTCGTCGGCAGGTCGGCTGACGGCCGCCCGTTCTGTGATGACCCCTCGAAGGCCTGCCTCGCGATCGCCACCCGCCGCCTCGCCGGCGTCGAGGGTTCGGCCTCGCTCATCGACCCCCTCACGCTCGGCTCGGTCGCACTCGACTTCCCCGGGCCGGTCCGTCACCTCTCGATGACGGACAGCCGAGTCGAAGGGCGCCCCGAGTCTGCGCCTGGTGCGTTCATCTACGGGGTGCTCGACGAAGAGGCGTGCGGCAGCTCGACTTGTGGTGGGCTCGCGGCGATCGACACGCGCAGCGCCCCCACGACCCGGTTCCCGGCCCTCGACGCGAACCCCATTCGAGGAGGCGCTGGCCTGATTCGCAGCGTGTCGATCGTCGCTGGAGCCCAGGTTCGCAACGCGAGCGCCGATGGTGGCGTCGATGCTGCTCCCATCGTTGGCCTCATCTCGCGCAGCAACGGAGAGCTCACCTTCTTCGACCCGCTCACGCTGCTGCCGATCGATCTCGACCAGTCGCGGTCGTCGTTGAGCGAGGGCAAATGGTCGGGCGACCCCAACGGCTGGCTCGAAGGCCCGATCGTGTCGAGCGGAAGCGCGCTGTCGATTCGCGACGGTGCGCTGCGCTCGCAGACGCTGACGGTCGGCTGGCAGGGTGAAGTCGGCTCGGTCGCGCTCTCGGGCGACGTGAGCAGCTCGTTCGTCGCTGGTCGCCTCAGCCGCCACCTCGTCGTTGGCGACGCGCTCTCCTTCACGGGTGGAGCGCCTTGCCCTGCCGCCACGATCACCGCGATCGTCGGCGACGTCGCCCAGTTCTCGCCCAGCATCAACTGTGGCGCCACGGCGGTTCAGATTCGTGCGACGGGCGCACGGCCCTATGTGGTGCGTGGTTCGCTCGACGGTCTGCTCGGGCGTGCTGCTTCAGGCACCACCTTCCTGGGCGCTGGCCTGGTGATCCCGTTCGGGACAGCTGCCGACACGCAACCACCTGCGGCAGGCGCGACGTGGACGTTCGAGGTGCTCTCGGGAACGACCCCGCTCACCTCGGTGATCGACCCCAACCTCTTTGCCGCTGCCACGACGACCAGCACCTGTCCTCTCAATGTGGTGGGGGCGCTCCAGCTGCCGGGTGGCGTGGTGATCGAGCCCCTGCGACGCCGTGTCTTCGTCGCATTTCCCTCGACCAACGTGGTCGCCGAGTTCGACCCGCTTCGCGTGGGAGCGGGTCCCATCGGGCCGAATGAGGGGGTCATCTGCCATCGGTAGTTTGGACGAGCGACGAATTGGAGCTATCGTCGCCGTCGTTCGCCGCCTTCAGGCGGTGCCCCGAGAGCCGACAGACATGATGGATCCGAGCAGCCGCCCACCGCGAAAAGTCTCGATCGCCGACCATATCTGGCAGGCGTACGAAGACATGGCCTCGCAGATGGGCTCCGATCGCGACGCGCTGATCAATCAGGCGATGTTCATGTTCGCGCGACTCAATGGGTTCCTGGACCCAGCGGGTGCCGCGAACGGAGCAGCCCCCGGGCCGCGCCCAGTTCCCGTTTCGAACGGAACGCCCGCGCCGAGGCCTCCCTCCCAGCGAGCCGGAGCTCCGCCGATTCTCCAGCCTGCCCCCAAACCACCCCCGCGCGCTGCGCCCGAGCCTGCCCCGTCGATGGATGACGACCCGGTTCGCCGCGAAGTGCAGGAGCGCGTGCTCGAGACGGCTGCCGAGCTCGAACGCCTCATTCAGAACAAGCGCGGTGGTGGCAACGCAGCACCGCCTCCGCCCGAGCCCGACGGCGACGGAATCGACATCGATGATCCGGGTGGCGACTCGTCGGGAGCGCCTGCGCTCTACATGATGGTCGAAGGTGGTGAGCTCGATCGCATCGCCAAAGATCGTTTCGTGATCGGCCGCGGCAAGCACTGCGACTTCGTCATCAACTCCGGCAAGGTCTCTCGCGAGCACGCCGTCATCACCCGCGAGGGCAATGACTTCTTCGTCGAAGATCTCGGCAGCTCGAACGGCACCTGGTTCAACAAGCAGCGCATCAAGCGTCGCAAGATCGAAGACGGCGACGAGTACTTCATCTGCAGCGACAAGGTGAAGTTCGTCTACCGCTGACGTGCCTGCTCCAGAGTTCGTCCTGTGGCCGTTGATCGGTCTCTGCGTGCTGGTCGCCGCGGTGATCGACGTGAAGCGTGGGGCCGTTCCCGCGCCCATCGCCTGGGCCGGGCTCGTGCTCGCGCTGCTGCTCCGGCTCGGGCTTGGCGGGCTCGGCTCCGTCGAGACCGGGTTGCTCTCGGGCGTGCTGGGTGCGGTGGCCTGCGCTGCTCCGTTCGCCATGCTCGCGCTCACGGGCCCACGGGTCGGGTGGAACGACGTGAAGCTGCTCGCTGCCGTTGGGGCCGGCTTCGGCATTCCCAGAGCGCTGGCCGCCGTGCTGTTGATCTCGGTCGTCGGAGCCTTCGCTGCGATCTTCTTCATCGTCATCAGGCGGCGCGGGTCTGCTAGCGTCGCGTCCCCGGAATCGAACGCTGCACCGCGCGCAGCCGTCGACAGCGCACGGTCGATTCCCTACGGTGTGCCCATCGCGTTGGGAGCGCTCTGGGCGATGGTGTGGGCGGGACCAGCCGTACCGGACGTCGACGTGGCGCCGGAGGTCGAGGTCGTGGCTGATGGCGGGGTGCCTGCTGATGAAATGGTCGAACCTGAATCTCAGTGATTTCTCGGAGGGGATGATGCGCACCGGGTGGACTCAGACCTTTGTCGCGCTTGCCGTGCTGACGCTGTCGTCGTCGGCCCTCGCGCAAGAAGGCGGCAACATCAGCCTCGGCGTCGGCACCCAGAAGGTCATCACGGTGCCCGGCATCAACCGCGTCGCCGTCGGTGACGCGTCCGTCGCCGACGTGAAGACGATCGGCAACAACCAGCTGCTCATCATCGGCTCGTCTGAAGGCAAGACGACGCTGCTCATCTGGAAGAGCTCGGGCCAGCGCATCAGCTACCTGCTCAGCGTACGCAAGCAGGACCCGAACGAGGTCATCACCGAGATCAAGAAGCTGCTCGGCGAGATCGAAGGCGTGAATGTTCGCATGGTCGGCGATCGCATCTACCTCGACGGCCAGGCGTACACGCAGGCCGACGCCGATCGCATCGATCAGGTCGTGGGCCTGTACCCGAACGTGAAGAGCTTCGTGAAGATCGCTCCGAACGCGAAGAAGCTCGTCGCGCAGAACTTGAACGCCGCGTTCCAGAAGGCGGGCCTCAAGAACGTTCAGGCCAACGTCGTCGGCTCGACGATCTTCCTCGAAGGCTCGGTCGAGTCTCAGCAGGATCTGCAGAAGGCCGAGCTGATCACCAAGGCCATCGGTGAGAAGGTCGAGAACCTGCTCACCGTCGGTATCAAGCGCATGATCTTGAGCGAGGTGCAGTTCGTCGAGATTCGGCGCGAGTCGAAAGATCGCTACGGCATCAAGTACCCCCTCGACATCTCGGGCACCGCCAACGCCACCGTCAGCATCACGCGCGACCTCTTCCCCGGGAACTTCGGTGAAGGCTTCCTGCGTTCGTTCGGCCTCGGTCAGGCGCAGTTCAACATCGGCTTTCAGAACAACGACGGCTACGGGCGACTGCTCGCGCAGCCCAAGCTCGTCTGCGCCTCGGGTGAACAGGCCGAGTTCCTGGCCGGCGGCGAAGTTCCCATTCCGCTCATCACCAACAACCAGTTCGCGGTCGAGTTCAAGCCGTACGGCGTGATCTTGAAGCTCAAGCCCACCGCCGATCGCACGGGCAACATCCAGACGAACATCGAGGCCGAAGTGAGCGAGGTCGATCAGTCGGTCGCCGTTTCTCTCGGTGGTGGCGCTTCGATTCCCGGCTTCCGCACGCGCAAGGTGAAGACCAACGTCACCGTTCGTCACGGTGAGACGATCGTGCTCTCGGGCGTGTTCGCGCACGACGAGCAGAAGTCGGTGTCGAAGGTGCCCGGCCTTGGCCACATTCCGATCATCGGAGAGCTCTTCAAGAACCGCGCGTTCGACTCGAACAAGCGCGAGCTCGTCATCTTCGTCACGCCGCGAATCGTGAACCCAGACTCCGAGAAGATTCGAACGATCATCGAAGACGTGAAGAGCCGCTACAAGCAGGCCCGCGGCGAAGTCACCTTCGGCATCTTCGACTGACTCCCCGCTTCACCCGCCGTGCATGTGGGGCCGGGTGCGTCTGTTGCGCCTCGGTCATCTGGCCGCGTGTCGCTCGATTTCCGAGCGGTTTCGAAGCCTTGTCACACGGGCTTCTCTGCTACGCTGCGCCCTCATGTTTCTCATCACGCTGACCGAAAAGGGCGGCGAGTCCGAGCAGCTGACCTTCGAGAAGGAAGAGGTCACGATCGGCCGGCTCGCGGGCAACGACATCGTCCTGAACAAGGGCAACGTGTCGAAGTACCACTCACGCATCGTCCTCAAGGACGGCAAGTACATCGTGGTCGATCTCAAGTCGACGAACGGCACGTTCGTGAACGGCAAGAAGATCGGCGCGCCGCAGGTCGTGCGGCCCTCCGACAAGATCTACGTCGGCGACTACATCATCAACGTCGAGGCTCCCGAGGAGGGCGCTGAAGACGGCGGCGACGAGACTGGCTACGCGCCCGACGACGAAGAAGAGCAGCAGGACGAGGAGTACGAAGAAGACGCTGCCGAAGACGAAGAGGCCCAGGACGAAGAGGAGCCTCAAGAAGACGAGGAGTACGAAGAAGAAGAGGAGGCGCCGGAAGAGAAGAAGAACATGCCGGCGTCGCTGGCCGCCGCGCTGCGAAAAAACCGCAAGCACATCGACCCGCGGCTCGAGGCCTACGCGAACCTGCAGAAGGACATTCACGATCGGCTCATCGAGTACCTCGACCTGCGCCGCCTCGACATGGATCGGCTCGGCGACGAAGAGCTCTGGCGCCGCACCGAGAAGGCCATTCGCGACATCGTCGACCAGATGGAGGCCGACCAGGAGATCCCCGAGGACATCGATCGCGAGATGCTGCTCACCGACGTGCTCAACGAAGCGCTCGGGCTCGGACCGCTCGAGGCCTTCCTCGCTGATGACGAGATCAGCGAGATCATGGTGAACCACGCCAACCAGCTCTACATCGAGAAGAAGGGCAAGCTGATCTTGTCCGACAAGATCTTCTCGTCGAACCAGGCCGTGCTCGGCGTCATCGAGCGCATCGTCGCCCCCATCGGCCGCCGCATCGACGAGTCGAGCCCCATGGTCGACGCGCGCCTCAAAGACGGATCGCGCGTGAACGCGATCATTCCGCCGCTGGCGCTCAAGGGCCCGTGCATCACCATTCGCAAGTTCAAGCGTGACGCGCTCGCGATCGAAGATCTCATCAAATACAAGACCGTCACGCCGATGATGGCCGAGTTCATCGAGATGTGCGTGAAGGCCAAGCGCAACATCGTCATCTCGGGTGGCACCGGCTCGGGCAAGACCACCACGCTGAACGTCGTCAGCTCGTTCATCCCCGAAGACGAGCGCATCATCACCGTCGAAGACGCCGCCGAGCTGCAGCTGCGCCAGGAGCACTGGGTGCAGCTCGAGTCACGCCCGCCCAACCTCGAAGGCAAGGGCGCGATCACCATTCGTGACCTCGTGAAGAACTGCCTGCGCATGCGCCCAGAGCGCATCGTCGTCGGCGAGTGCCGCTCGGGCGAAGCCCTCGACATGCTGCAGGCCATGAACACCGGCCACGACGGCTCGCTCACCACGCTCCACGCCAACACGCCCCGCGACGCGCTCGCCCGCATGGAGACGCTGGTGCTCATGGCCGGCATGGATCTGCCGGTGAAGGCGATTCGCGAACAGATCGCCTCGGCCGTTCACATGATCATTCAGCAGACGCGCTTCAACGACGGCAGCCGTCGCATCGCGTACATCACCGAGATCTCGGGCATGGAGGTCGACATCATCACCCTCCAGGACATCTTCTATTTCAAGCAAGAGGGCTTCACCGAAGACGGCCGCGTGCGTGGGCGCTACGTGGCCACCGGCTTCGTGCCCAAGTTCTACGACGAGCTGCAGCGGCGTGGCGTGCCCGTGAACATGGGCATCTTCCGCGAGGAGTGACGAACGATGCCCACCCTCGTCATCAAGAACCCCGACGGCACGGAGCAGGAGCAGGACTTCGCCGATCAGCTCACCATCGGCCGCGCCGAGGGCAACGATCTGATCCTCGCCGAGGGCGGCGTGTCGCGAAAACACGCGCGCTTCTTCCTCGAGGGCGACGAGCTCATGGTCGAGGACCTGGGGTCGGCCAACGGCACCATCGTCAATGGCGAGCGCATCGAGGGGCCGACGAAGCTCGAGCCCGGCGCTGCCATCGTGCTGGGTGACTACGAGGCCAGCATCAAGTCGGGCTCGAAGGTGCGCCCGAAGGTCGACAAGTCGCAGGCGAAGCCTTCGGGCCGCGCCACCGGGCAGCTCAAGCGGCCGGCCGCGCTCGCGAAGGCGGGCGGAGAAGGGCGCTCGACGAAGGTGATGCCGGTGGTGAAGCCCGTGGCCGGCGCAAAGCGGCCTTCACGGGCAGGCTCTGCGGGGCCCGCCCTGCGCGGTCTCTCGGGCACCGTCACCGGCAAGAGCTTTCCGCTCAGCGGCGTGATGGTGGTCGGCCGCGTCGCGGGCGTCGACGTGCGCGTCGATGACGACTCCGTGAGTCGGCGGCACGCCGAGCTCGAGGCGAAGGGCGCAGACGTGGTGCTGCGCGATCTGGGCAGCGCGAACGGCACCACCGTCAACGGCAACCCGATCGCCGAAGACACGACGCTCGCGCCCGGCGACATCATTCAGTTCGGCGTCGTCGAGATGATGTACGAGAACGGCGCTGCCTCTGGCGTGAAGGCTGCCGTGCGCCCCTCGCGCGGTGGTGCCCGGCCCCGCCGTGGGAGCTTCGACGACGAGCCCATCGAGTCGCTGGCCACCGAGGCCACCTCGACGATGGATCCGAAGAAGAAGCGGCTCTTCATCATCGGCGGCGCGGTGCTCTCCCTGCTCTTCGTGGCCGTGCTGGCGAAAGGGCTCACCTCGGACGGCGGTGGTCCGCAGCCGAACACGCCCGGCGTGCCCGGGCCTCCGAAGCCGCCGCCCGACCCGGCCGACGAGATCGAAGAGCTGCTCAAGGTCTGCCGCACCTACGCGAGCTGCGAAGGCCGCGTCGCCGACTGGGGCAAGGCCGAGGCTGCGTGCGGCCGCATTCTCGACATCGAACCGATTCATGGGCCGGCCAACGAGCTGATGAAGCGCATCAAGTACGAGCGCGCCGCCGAAGACGCCTTCTTGAAGGGCAAAGATCTCGCGGCCTCGGGCCGGCTGGAAGAAGCGCTCGACTCGTTCGCCAAGGTGAAGCCGTACTCGAAGGAGCTGGTGGGCTGCTTCTTCCTCGACACGCTGTCGGCCGCGAAGCCCGTGGTCGAAGAGGTGAAGAAGGCCGTCGGCGCCGAGTGCAAGACCTACGCGTCGAACGCGCGCTGGGAGAACGCCCTGAAGCGCTGCGAGGTGTACATGCGCCTCGCCTGTCAATCGATGAGCCCCGACGATCTCGAGCCGCCGTACCCGCTCAAGGTGAAGCTCGATGGGCCGATCGGAAAGAACGACTGGCGCCCGAAGGACCCGAACCACATCAACTTTCGCAAGGCGCGCGAGAAGCTGCGGCCGGGCGACGCGCCGTGGAAGTGCCCCGAGATTCCCGCGTTCCGCCCACCGGCTCCACCGCCCAACCCCGACGTGAAGGTCTACGAAGAGCTCAAGGCCCGGTACAAAGAAGAGGGCATGGGCCGAGCGCTCATCCTCTACTACCAGGGCGCGTTCGGAGAGGCGCCGGTGCCCATTCAGCGCGTCATCGAGAACGTCAACAAGGCGCAGCTGCATGACGAGGCGCGCGGTCTGCTGCTCGACGTCACCAACGCGATCTCGTACTTCAAGACGGGTCAGACCGAGCTCTCGAACGATCGGCCCGAGAAGGCCGAGGAGCCGATGCGCAAGGCGCTCGCGCTCGACGAGAAGCTCGTGCTGGGGGAGCGGCTCGCGAAGCTGAAGGACGATGAGAAGCGCAAGGAGCTCGAGAAGCGCTCCTCGTTCGTGCGCAAGGGCATCGTCGAGGGCATGTCGAGCACCTGCTACCTGAAGGGGAAGACGCAGGCCGACAAGAAGGACTTCCGGGCCGCCTGCAAGGTGTGGAAGCTGGGCCTCTCGTTCTCTCGCGCCAACGCCGATCTGCTGAAGGCCGGTTACTTCTGCACCCAGCGCGCGAAGGAGGCCCTCGACAAGGCGATGAGCTCGGGCTCGTGCGAGCAGCTCAAGGCCGTGCTCGACCTCGCCGTCGACGGAGACGGGTACCGCGAGCAGGTGCAGGAGATGCTCGATCAGAGCTGCAAGTAGGCTACGAGCGCGGCCATGGCCGTTCAGGGTGATCTCTTCGCGGCAGCCCCGCCTCCGCCTGCTCCTACACCAACGTCGACCCCCGAGCCCCCAAAGGGGCCGCCGACGCTCACGCTCATCGACGCGTCGGGCTTCGTCTTTCGCGCGTACCACGCACTGCCGCCGCTCACGACGTCGAAGGGCCTGCCGACCCACGCGGTGCTGGGCTTCACGCGCATGCTGCTCAAGCTGTTGCGTGAGCGAAAGCCCACCCACCTCGCGCTCTGCTTCGACAAGGACAGCCGCCGCGGCCGCCTCGCGATCGATCCGAACTACAAGGCCAACCGCGAGGCGCCTCCGCCCGATCTCTCGCAGCAGTTCGACCTGATTCGCCGGGTCGCCGCGACGCTCGACGTGCCCATTCTCGAGGTGCCGGGGTGGGAGGCCGACGACGTCATCGCGACGCTGGTGAAGCGCGCCCGCAGCCAGGGCATGGCCACCGAGATCGTCACCAGCGACAAGGACTTCCTGCAGCTGCTCGCGCCCGACGTGTCGATCTACGACCCGATGAAAGACGCTCCGATCGGCGCCGCCGAGGCCCGCGAGCGGTTCGGCGTCGAGCCCTCGCAGATGCGCGAGTACCAGGCGCTGGTGGGTGACGCGATCGACAACGTGCCGAAGGTGCCCGGCATCGGCCCGAAGACCGCGGCCGAGCTGGTGAAGCGCTTCGGCACCGTCGAGAACCTGATCGCCCATGTCGACGAGATCGAGAAGCCCAAGCTGAAGGCGTCGATCAAAGAGAACCTCGAGCAGTTGCGGCGCGCGTACCAGCTCGTCTCGTTTCGTGACGATCTCGAGGTCGAGGCCGATCCCTCGGCGCTGGGCGTTCGGCCCATTCACAAGCTCGAGGCGCGCGCTCTCTTCACCGAGCTCGAGTTCTACCGGCTCATCAACGAGATGCCGGCCGCCGACGCCACGCCGCTCACCCGCGAAGCGACGATCGTTCACGACGCCACGTCGCTCGCCGCGCTGAAGGAGAAGCTCGCGGTGGTGAAGCGGCTGACCGTGCTGCCGCACTACGAGGGCGAGCCGCACACGGCGAACGTGCTGGGCTTCGGGCTCGCGCTGCAGGGTGACGGCGTGTTCTTCGTCGACGTGCGCACGTGTGGTGCCGCCGAGGTGAGAGACGCGTTGGCGACTGCGCTCAGCCGCGTCGACTGCGAGCTCGCGACCCACGACGCCAAGGGGCTGCTGCACGTGCTGCGACGGCTGGGGCTCGAGCCGAAGCACGTCTGGGCCGACGTCGAGCTGCTCTCGTACCTGCTCAACCCGTCACGCAAGGAGCACGCGCTCACCGATCTCGCCCGAGAGCGCCTTCGTCAGGAGTTGCCCGCCGTCGCCTCGTTGCTCGGTGGCCGCGAGCACGTGCAGGTGACGCAGCTGAGCGCAGGGCAGGTCGCGCCCGCGCTGGGAGCCGCCGCCGACGCCATCGGTCGCCTCGCTGAAGATCTGTGGACCGAGATCGAAGGCGTGGGGCTGGCCGCCGTGGCGAAGGAGCTCGAGTTTCCGCTCATCGCGATTCTGGCGCGCATGGAGCAGGCCGGCGTGCTCATCGATCGCGACGCGCTGAAGGAGATCTCGGCGCAGGTCGACGCCTCGTGCGAGCAGCTGCTCCAGGAGGTCTACAAACACGCGGGCCGCGAGTTCAACGTGGGCTCTCCGCTGCAGCTCGCGCAGGTGCTCTTCGACGATCTCAAGCTGCCGGTGCTGAAGCGAAACAAGACGGGCCCGTCGACCGATCACGAGGTGCTCGAGAAGCTGGCTGAAGAGCACCCGCTGCCGAACGCGATCATCGAGTACCGCAACGTCGCCAAGCTCAAGAGCACCTACCTCGACACGTTGCCGACGCTGATCGGCGCCGATGGGCGGGTGCGCACGACGTTCCACCAGGCAGCCACCGCGACGGGGCGGCTCTCGTCGACGAACCCGAACCTGCAGAACATTCCGATTCGCACCGAGCTGGGAAAACAGATTCGCCGGGCCTTCGTGGCAGCGCCGGGGCACGTGCTGGTGTCGGCCGACTACTCGCAGGTCGAGCTGCGAATTCTCGCGCACATGGCGCACGACGACGGGCTGGTGAAGGCCTTCGCCGAAGCCGCCGACGTGCACGTGCGTACGGCCGCCGAGGTCTTCCAGGTGCCCGAGGCCGAGGTGACGGGCGACCAGCGCCGCGCCGCGAAGATGGTGAACTACGGCATCGCCTACGGTCTGTCGCCCCACGGCCTGTCGGCGCGCCTGCGCATTCCCGTCGAAGAGGCGAAGTCGATCATCGATCGCTACTTCGCGCGCTTCCCCGGCATCGCGCAGTACATCGACGAGACGGTGCTGAAGGTGAAGAAGACCGGCTACGTCGAGAGCCTGTTCGGGCGGCGCCGCTACATGCATGAGATCGTCAGCCGCAACCGGTCGATCGCCATGGCCGCCGAGCGCGCCGCCATCAACATGCCCATTCAGGCCACCGCCGCCGATCTCGTGAAGCGCGCGATGCTCGAGATGGAGAAGCGCCTCGTGGGCCTGAAGACCCGCATGCTGCTCCAGGTGCACGACGAGCTGCTCTTCGAGGTGCCCGAGGCCGAGCTCGAGATCGTCAAGCCGCTCGTGCGCGAGGTGATGTCGAAGGCCGCTGAGCTGCGTGTTCCGCTGGTCGTCGACGTCGGCCACGGCCCCTCGTGGGCGGCCGCGCACTGACAAACTGCGTCAGATCGCCCTGACACGGGGGTAAGGTGCCCGCCGCATGACGGACCGGACGAGAGGAGCCCGCACCGACCCAGGCGCGTTGGTGAGCGGGTTGGCGGCAAAGCTGAACGAGCTCGAGCAGGCGGTGACTCGCCAGAACGAGCGCTTCTCGGCAGTCATCGACGTCGGCACGCAGCTCTCGTCGGCGCGCGACGTCGACGCCCTGCTGCGCACCGTGATGGATCGGCTCACCGGCCTGCTCGAGGCCGAGGCCGCGACGCTGTTCATGCACGACCCGAAGACGAACGAGCTCTGGTCTCGGGTGCTCAAGGGCGCGTCGCTGAAAGAGCTGCGCCTGCCAGTCGATGGCGGCATCGCAGGGCACGTCTTCCGCACCGGCAAGACGTTGCTGCTTGGCGACGCGTACGCCGACGTTCGTTTCAACCCCGACATCGATCGCCAGTCGGGCTTTCGCACCCGCTCGATCATCGCGGCGCCTCTGCGGCATGTCAGCGGCAAGGTGCTCGGCGTGCTCGAGGTGCTGCATCGCAAGGTCGACGCCTTCACCTCGGACGATCGCAGCCTGGTCGAGGGCGTCGCCACGCAGATCGCCGCGGTGCTCGACAACGTGCTGCTGCTCGATCAGCTCCGCGCACGAAGCGACGAGCTGGCGCAACGCGTTCGCGAGCTCGACCTGCTCTACGGCCTCGAGCGCGCGGCGTCGTCGAGCGATCAACACGTCGATCTGCTCGAGCGCATTCTGCAGACGGCCATCGACTCGGTCGGCGCGAAGGCGGGCTCGATTCTCGTCGCCGAAGAGGAGCGCGACAGCCTCTACTTCCGCAACACCAGGGGCGAGAAGAGCGACGCGCTGACCTCGGTGCGCCTCAAGACGGGGCAGGGCATCGCAGGCTTCGTGGCGCTGACGGGGCAGACGGTGCGCGTCGATCGCGCCGATGACAGCGAGCACTACGACAAGACGATCGCCCGCAAGCTGGGCGTCTCGATCGGCGCCGTGCTGTGCGTCCCGATTCCAGGTGACGAAGGCCGACTGGGTTCGCTCGAGCTGCTCAACAAGAAGGGCGGGTTCAGCGAGGCCGACGAGCGCCTTGCCGTGCTCCTCGCGGGACAGATCGGCCGCGCCTTCGCGTCACGCCAGAGCCGTGAAGAGCAGGAGCGCAAGGCGCGCATGGCGTCGATCGGCCAGATGCTGGCTGGCGTGCTCCACGATCTGCGTACGCCGCTCACCGTCATCGCCGGCTACGCCGAGATGATGGCCGAGGAGCCGACCGACACGGCGCGCCGCGAGATGGCGCAGTCGATTCTGGCCCAGCTCGATCACGTCGCGGCGATGCAGAAAGAGACGCTGGCGTTCGCGCGTGGCGAGAAGTCGGTGCTGCTGCGCCGCGTGTATTTGCACGTCTTCATGCGCGAGCTCGAGGAGCAGCTGGCGCGCGAGTTCGAGCAGTCGAAGGCCGAGCTGAAGGTCGTCACGACGTACACGGGGGCCGCGCGCTTCGACGAGAACAAGATGAAGCGCGTGATCTTGAACCTCGCCCGCAACGCCATCGACGCGATGCCCGACGGCGGCAAGTTCACGCTCACCTGCGAACGCGAAGGCGACGACGTCATCTTCCGCGCGGCCGACACGGGCGACGGCGTGCCCGAGGCCATCGCCGATCGGCTCTTCGAGAGCTTCGTCACCTCGGGCAAGAAGAACGGCACCGGCCTGGGGCTCGCGATCGTGAAGAAGATCGTCGAGGAGCACGGCGGGGCGATCGGCTTCAAGTCGCGGCCGGGCAAGGGCACGACGTTCGAAGCGCGAATTCCCGCGGGCGTGCCGGCCGACTAATCCTGCGCGCGGAAGAGGCGCAGGCCGGGCCGCCCACCCATCTCGAGATAAAACCCGAACTGGAACTTCACGGTCTGGTCGGTGGCGATGAGCCCGGCCGGCGGGTTGGGGAAGGGCTGCGCACGCTCGAACGCCTTCACCGCTTCGAGGTCGAGGAAGTCGAGGCCCGATGACTTCTCGACCCACGCCTCCTTCAGGTGCCCATCGGGCGTGAGCGTCACCTGGAGCAGCGTCTGACGATCGCGGCCGCCGTAGATCTGCAGCGTCGGGTCGCGCAGCCGCAGCTGGGCATTGGGGTTCCAGTGCTGACCGACCGACTGCTTCACGCGGTTGAAGAACGAGGCGTACTTCCACTCGCGGGTGTTGAGGTACGTGCCTTCACCTTCGTCGACGTCTTGCAGGTGATCGTTCGCGGCGGCGCCAGAGACCGAGTCGAGCACTGACGGCGAGGGGATCAGGTTCACGCCAGCCTCGATCCCCTTGCGGCCCTCGCTGCCGTCGGTCTGGGCGCCAGCCATGCCCATCTGCAGGTTGAGCCGGTTCGAGTTGCCCTTCATCGCCTCGGTCTCGGTGCGGTTCGCGATGACGGGGCCGCCCGCTCCGATGGTGGGCGCCTTGAGCGTGAGCTCGGACTGCGCCTTCTGGTTGGGAAGCTCGATCGCCAGCGCCTTCGGCTGTTCGGTGAGCGGGCGATCGTCCTGGCCGACGCCGTTGTTGCCGCTCTCGATGGCCTGCTCGACGGGGTCAGTACCCTTCGCGTCGACGGGCTTGGTCGACGTGCGCTGCGGCATGGCGTTTCGGTAGAACGCGGTCTGCTCCTTCGCGCGGGTCTCTTTCTTCACCGTGTTGTTCGTCTCGGCGGCGAACCTCGCGTCAGGCGCGACTTCACCGTTGCCGGGCGCCACGTCGACGACCTGCCCAGGCGCCTGCTCTGGCACCTTCTTCTCGAGCTTCTTCTTCTCGGGCCGGTCCTTCGCCTTGCTGGCGAGCGCGGGCGCGTCGGGGCCACGGTTCTTCTCGAACTGCGCAGCGGTCAGCGGCCTGAACGCGACGGGACGATCGGAGACGCGGCGCTGGCCCTTGAGGGGCGGCGTGTCCAACTGGAGGTGCGAGAGGAAGAGGAGCACCAACAGCATCACCCCATGGCCTGCGATCGCGAACACGAGGGCCAGACCAGCTCGGAGCAGGTTGGGCTCTTTCGGCGCGTCGTGGCGGGGAACCAACAGCACGGGCTCGAAGCATAACGCCGGTGCGCGGCGACGACAGGGCCCGAAACAACAGTGAATTCAGGCGGGTTCGAGGGTGGGTCAATAGACCCGACTCACCGTCGCCCCGCCGAAGTAATGCTGGAGGATCTGCTGGTACGTCTGGCCTGCCTCGGCTCGCCCGATGGCGCCCGTCTGGCACATGCCGACGCCGTGACCCCAGCCGCCGCCCGTGAAGACCCAGGCGGTGGGCCGGCCCTTCGCGTCGCGCTCGGCCTTCACCTCGAACATGGCGCTGTTGAGGTTCGAGAAGAGGCGGCGAATGACGAGCTCTCCGCGAATGGTGGTGGCTCCTTCTTCGCCCGAGATCTGCAGCAGCCGCGCGCGGCCAGACACGCCTCGTTCGCTCACCGTCATCGCCATCACGCGGCCGACCGAGAACGAGGCGAGCTTGTCGTCGACCTCTTTGGCGGTGAAGCGCTTCTCCCAGCGGAACTTGGTTGGCGCGGCGAAGGTCGAGAGCCGGCACGCGTACGCGCCTTCGGTCGAGAGGAAGCCCTTCAGATCCTTTCCGGGGCTGGGCGTCGCGGGTTTGCCGGGCAACAGATCGGGCACACCGCGCAGCGCTTGATTCGGCACGCCGCCCCAGACGATCTCGTTGTGCTCGGTGTGGCCTCCGCAGACGGCGCTGTAGACCGCATCGACCAGGCGCCCCTCGAGATCGAACAGCATCTCTCCACGGGTGGCGTCGACGGCGGTGTTGGTGGTGGCGGCTTCGCCCGAGACCCCGCGGTACACGGCGCAGTGCTGCTCGGTGCACAGGAAGTAGGGGTCGGCCACGTGCTTGAGGCCCACCTTCGCGAGCACCTCGGCGCGCGCGGTGACGGCCTGGGCCTTCAGCGCCTCGGGGTGCGCCTTCGCGAAGATCTCGGAGGGCACCAGGCCCTTCAGCAGGTCCTCCATGCCGATCTGGTTGATGACGGCGATGCGGCCGGTGCGATCGGGCGAGAACTGAATCGCGCCCCGGTACGAACGATCTTCGAAGTTGTGAAAGTCGTAGCCGACGCCGAACTCGACGCGCTTCACGTCGATGGGTGTGGCGTCGAGCGACTCGGCGACGAGCTTGTCCTGCGCGGTGGCGATGACGGCGCCCGTTCCATCGAGCAGCTCGAGCGTGGCCTTCTGCGCTGTCTTCACCTCTTCGAGCAGCGACGTGCGCACCTGGTACTTCGTGAGGATCTCGGCCTGCTGCGCCTCGAGCGAGGCGGGCGGCGCAGGCGGTTGATCGACGACCAGCACGTAGCGGCGCGTGTCGATCACCTTGCCTGCGATGCCGTACAGCGCCCCCAGCACCTGCGGCTTCGTCGACAGGCCGCGCTCACTCCACTCCTGCTGCGCAGCGGCCAGGCCGACCTTGTCGTTGAAGGCCACCTCGGCGATCTGAATGCGCGCGACCAGCTCGGCCGCCGAGCCCTTCACCAGCTTCACCTGCCAGTCGGTGCCGGCGGGCCCTTCGACGATCTTCTCGACGCTCTGCCGCTCGACGATCGACGAGACCCGGAAGCGCAGGCGGCCCTTCGAGCCGAAGGAGACGGCGGCGTTCCCCTCCATCAACCGAACGGGAATGACGGGCGCGCCGTTGCGGAAGTCGAGGCGTCGAGACTCGGCTGCGCCAGGAGCGGGTGGAAGTTCGGCGCTGCGTGAAGCGCCTGCGTCGACGCTCGGCTTCGGCGCGGGTGGAGGCGGCATCGGCACGTCGGCCGGAGCTCCGGCGTGCGCGCAGGCGGCACAGAGGGTGACGAGCAACGCTCTCCGAAACACAGGCACCCAGAAACGACGAAGCCCGAAGTGCCGGCCGTGAAGCAGGCAACTTCGGGCGTTTGAGAGGCGGCACCCGGATTCGAACCGGGGGATGAGGGTTTTGCAGACCCTTGCCTTACCACTTGGCTATGCCGCCGAACCGCGACCGCTTTTACGTAGAAGAACTCCGAAACGCAACGAAGCAGACGGGTCGTCGCACAGGCCCTGACGAACTGGCAGGAGAACACCCATGAGCAGCGGCTTTGCCACCTTCACCGACGAGCACGAGGCCTTTCGCCGAACCGTTCGGGCCTTCGTCGAACGCGAGATTCTGCCCAACGTGAACGCCTGGGAAGAGGCCGAGGCCTTTCCCCGAGAGCTGTACCTGAAGGCGGCGGAGCAGGGCTTCTTCGGCCTCAAGTACGACGAGAAGTTCGGCGGCTCGAACGCGGGCTACTTCTTCGAGGCCGTGCTGCACGAAGAGCTCTCGAAGTGTCGCTCCGGCGGCGTGGCGGCGGGGCTGGGCGCGCAGGCGACGATCGCGACCGGCCCGCTGCACCTCTTCGGCAACGACGAGCTCAAGCAGCGCTTCCTCGCGCCTGCGATTCGAGGCGAGAAGATCGGCGCCTTCGGCGTGACGGAGCCCGGCGCCGGCAGCGACGTCGCCGCGCTGAAGACGACGGCCAGGCGCGAGGGCGATCACTACGTGGTGAACGGCTCGAAGACGTACATCACCAACGGCGTGGTGGCCGACTACGTGATCGCGGCGGTGAAGACCGACCCGTCACGCGGCCACAAGGGGCTCTCGATGCTGGTGGTCGAGAAGGGCACTCCCGGCTTTGGCGTCTCGAAGAAGCTCAAGAAGCTGGGCTGGCGCGCGAGTGACACCGCCGAGCTCTTCTTCGACGACTGCCGCGTTCCCGTGAAGAACCTGCTCGGCGTCGAGAACGACGGCTTCTCACAGGTGATGGGCAACTTCGTCTGGGAGCGCATCACGCTGGCGTTGGGCTCGGTCGGCGCCGCGCAGGACATTCTCGAGCTGGCCCAGAAGTACGTCACCGAGCGGCAGGCCTTCGGGCAGAGCGTGGCGAAGTTCCAGGTGGTGAAGCACGAGCTCGCCGAGATGGCGACCGAGCTCGAAGCGGCGAGGCAGCTGACGTACCACGCGCTGCGACTGCACGCGGCGGGGGAGTGGGCGCTCGGCCCCACGGCGATGGCGAAGAAGTACGCGACCGAGATGTGCTGCAAGCTGGCCGATCGCGCGCTGCAGCTGCACGGCGGCGCGGGCTACATGATGGAATACGACATTCAGCGGCACTGGAGAGACGCACGCCTCGGCCCCATCGGTGGCGGCACCAGCGAGATCATGAACGAGATCATCGCCAAGCAGCTCGGGCTCTAAAAGGTCAGCGGCCGCACGAGACGCAGAACCTGGCGTCTGGCACCGCGCGCAGCCGATCGCGGCCGATGGCACCGCCACATTGCAGGCAGCGCCCCCAGGTTCCCGCGTCGATTCGCAGTAGCGCGTCTTCGATGTCCCTCAACTCGATCTGAAGGGCCTCGCTCGAGGGCTGAACGCGCAGAACCTCACGACGAGCGACGAGTGCGCGACGCGCGTCGGCCGTCATCCCTGTGCCGTACCCAACGTGGTGGTTCCCGCCCGACATGCCACGAACCTTCGTGCAAGCTGTGATCCACAGATTCCGAGCCCCGGCCACACGGCCGAAGCCTTGCTCTCAGTCAAGGCTTGGTAGGCCCAGTTCAATCAGTTCTCAACTCATTCTGTGGGGCTGAGGAAGCTCACGTGGCAGGCCACGCAGGTCTGAATCGTGCGGCTGTAAGCCTCGGCGACGGCAGCGTCGTCGCGGCTTCTTGCGGCCTCTGCGAGCGCTTTTGCGCGTTCGCGCACCTCGTCCTGCAGCACGAAGAAGCGCTCGGGCAGCGCGCCGTTGAGCTCATCGCGCGTGTCAGGCAACGGCCGCGTGATTCGGGGCTCGGTCGAGATGGTCTGGGCGATGGCCAACACGACCTCTCGTCTGAGCAACACGACACCTGTCGCCAGCTGGTTCAGATCGCGCCCGTGACGCTCCATGCGACGCCGCAGGAGTTGGCGCGCGAGCTCGCTGAGCGCGGGCTGCTTCTCGCTCTTCGCGGCGACCGGCTTCGGCTCCTTCTTCGGCACCTTCTCGTCCGCGAACGCCGGGGACAGCGACAACACCACGACTGTCAGGAGGAGGGGTCGCATGTGCCGTTTCTGAAGCAAGCCCACGGCCACGGTGTCGCCCTCGGCCCGACATGTGCAAAGCCTCAAAGAGAGGCCCGTAGCCGGAGGAGCACCATGAAGAAGATCCTCGTGGCGATCGATGGTTCAGAAGCGGCGATGCACGCCGTGCGCACGGCAGTGACCCTTGCGAAGGGCCTGCACGCCGAGCTGACGTTGGCTCACGTCGTGCCTCCGACGTTCGTCCCTCCCGAGGTGCCGTTCGGGGTTCAGCCGTGGACCGAGGAGTCGATGCAGGCGGGTGAGCGACTGCTCGAAGAGGCGGTCGCCGAGGCTGGCGTGAGCTGCGACCGACTCAACGTCACCGGCTCTCCGGCAGAGCGCCTGGCTGACCTCGCCGAGCAGGGCGCGTTCGATCTGGTGGTGGTCGGCTCGAAGGGACGGGGCGCAGTGGCCCGGATGCTGGTAGGCAGCGTGACTGACCGCCTCGTTCACATCTGCAAACGCCCGATTCTCGTGGTCCGCTGATCATCTGCAGAAATTGCCGCCGCCCCCGAGGGCGCGCAGGAAATGCACTCATGGCACATCGAATTCTGGTGGTTGACGACGAGCAGAACGCGCGTGACGGGCTCACGACGATCCTTCGGGAAGAGGGCTACGACGTCGTCGAAGCCGCCGACGGCGAGGCGGGGCTCGAGAAGCTGACGCAGACGAACCCAGACGCGGTGCTCTGCGACATCAAGATGCCCAAGATGGACGGGCTGCAGCTGCTCAAGAAGGCGCGCGCCGACGGCTTCGACAACCTGTTCATCATGGTGACGGCGTTCGGCAGCATCGAGACGGCCGTCGAGGCGATGCGTGGCGGCGCGCACGACTACATCACCAAGCCGGTCGACGTGAGCGCGGTGCTGGTGAAGCTCGAGAAGGCGCTCGAGACGCGGCAGCTGCGCCGCGACAACGCGCTGCTGCGGGAGCGGCTGCACGAGAAGCACCGCTTCAACAACATCGTGGGTGACAGCGGCGAGCTGCAGGCCGTGTTCGACGTCGTCAAGCGCGCGGCGCCGACCAAGGCCACCGTGCTGGTGCTGGGCGAGTCGGGTACCGGCAAAGAGCTCATCGCCCAGGCGATTCACGAAGAGTCGCAGCGGCGCGACAAGCCGTTCGTGAAGGTGAACTGCGCGGCGCTCAGCGAGACGCTGCTCGAGTCGGAGCTGTTCGGCCACGAGAAGGGCAGCTTCACGGGCGCGGCGGGCAAACGAGAGGGCCGCTTCGAGCTCGCCGACGGCGGCACGCTCTTCCTCGACGAGATCGGCGACGTCACCCCGGCGCTCCAGGTGAAGCTGCTGCGCGTGCTGCAGCAGAAGGAGTTCGAGCGCGTCGGTGGCACCCAGACGCTGAAGGTCGACGTGCGCGTGGTGGCGGCGACGAACAAGGATCTCGCGGCCGAGGTGAAGGCCAGCAAGTTTCGCGAAGATCTGTACTACCGCCTCAACGTGGTGAGCGTGACGCTGCCGCCGCTGCGCAAGCGCAAGTCAGACATTCCTTCGCTCGTGAGCCACTTCATCGAGAAGTACAACGACGCCCACGGCAAGACCGTGAAGGGCCTCGCGCCCGGAACGCTCAACGCGCTCTTGTCGTACGACTGGCCGGGCAACGTGCGCGAGCTCTCGAACGTGGTGGAGCGCGCCGTCGTGCTCGCGCGTGAGAACGAGCTGACCAGTGACGATCTGCCGGCGACGCTGCGTGGGCCGCGCCCGAAAGATCGCAGCCCCGACTCGCTCATTCCCGGCGCGACGCTGTACGAGATCGAGCGCGAGGCGATTCTGCGCACCCTCGAGATGGTCGATGGCTCGACGTCACGCGCCGCCGATATTCTCGGCATTTCGGTGCGCAAGATTCAGTACCGGCTCAAGGAGTACGCCCAGCAGGACGCTGGCGCTCCGATTCCCTCGGACGATCACCACGAGCCCAACTGATCGGAGCCAGCCCGCTCCAGAAACGCGTGGGGCTTTCAGCTCTGCGTGGGAGCGCGCGGAAGGCAGACGGTGAAGCGCGCTCCGCCGAGCGGCGCCCGGCTGACGGACATGGTGCCGCCGTGCTGGGTGATGATGGTGTGGGTGATCGGCAGGCCGAGGCCCGAGCCGGTCGACTTGGTGGTGAAGAACGGCTCGAAGATGCGATCGAGCTGCTCGACGGGCACGCCGGGGCCGTCATCGTCGACGTGCACGTCGATGGTGGTGGGCTGCTGCTCGACCGAGAGCTTCACGTGGCCACCTTCGCGCGTGGCGTCGAAGGCGTTGAGCAGCAGGTTCATGAAGACCTGCCGCAGCTGATCGCCGTCACCCAGCACCGCGGCGGCCTGGGCAACCTCTGACTCGAGCTTCACCTTTCGCCGCTCGGCGTCGGTGGCGATGAACGCGAGCACCTTCTCGAGCACGGGACCCAGCGGGAGCGGCCTGGGTGAGAGATGGAGCGGGCGCGCGAACTGGAGGAAGTCCTGAAGAATGTGCTCGAGGCGTCGAATCTCGTCTCGCACGAGCGTGAGCGGCTCGAGCAGTGGGCCTTGAATGCCCGGGTCGAGCTTGCGCAGCCGGCGCTCGAGCACCGAGAGCTGCAGGCCGGCGGCGTTGAGCGGGTTGCGAATCTCGTGTGAGAGCCCGGCCGTCAGCGTGCCCACGGCGGCCAGCTTCTCGGCGACCTGGGCTCGGCGCGAGAGCTCCCGTTTCTCCTGCTGCGCCTTCACGTGGCGCACGGCCTTGTCGAGCGTCGCAAGGAGATCGGGCACGGGAGTGGGCTTGATCAGGTACGCCCAGACGCCCGCGCGCACCGCTTCGGCGGCCGACTCGACCGATGCGTGGCCGGTCAGGAGAATCACCTCGCAGTCGGGGTTCTCCTCCTTGAGCTTGACGGCCAGCGTGGTGCCATCGCCGTCTGGCAGCTTGAGATCGACCAGGGCCACCTGAACCCAGCCGCGCCCCACCTCCCGCGCCTGCACGCAGGAGCCCACCGAGCGCACCTCGTGGCCGAGGTCCTCGAAGATCTCGCGCAGGTTCTCGACGTAGGCGCGGTTGTCTTCGACGAGCAGCAGGCGTGCGGTCACGTGGGCTGGTACTCGCGGTAGAGCACCTCGAGCCGGTTCAGCACGGTGGCGGTGTCGAACGGCTTGAAGAAGCACTCCTGGGCGCCCGCGGCCTGGGCTTCGTCGCGAAAGGCCGTCATCACGATCGTCGGAATGCCGGGCCACCGCTCATGCACGCGCTGGAGCGCTTCACCAAAGCCCGCGTCGGGCAGCTTGAGATCGACCAGGACCGCGAACGGCCGCGCCGAGACCCGACCCAGCTCTTTGACGTCGGCTGCGGTGACGGCCGTGAGCCCACGAGACGCGAGGGCTTCGGAGAGGTTGTCGGCGAGCGCGATGTCGTCTTCGACCAGCACCACCGCTCCGCCGCGGCGCGCCGAGTCGAGGATCTGGATGAGCCGGGGGATCTGCTGGGGCTTCGAGAGCACCGCGAGCAGCCCGTCGCGCCTCGCCATGCGCAGCAGATCCTCCTGGCTGTAGGCCGAGAGCAGCACCGCCGGCAGCTCACCGTCGATCTTCCGCAGCTCTCGCAGCAGCTCGGCGCCGTTCATGCCCGGCATGCGCATGTCGGTCACCAGCGCGTCGTAGCGCCGCACCTTCACGCGTTCGATCGCCTGGAGCCCGTCGAGCGCGATGTCGACCTCGGCGCCCGTGTCTCGGAGGATCTCTGCGAGGTTCTCGGCAAACGCTTCGTTGTCATCCACCAGCAGGTAGTGACGAATCATGGTGTGGCCTCCTGGAGTCGAACGGTGAACCGGGCCCCCCCGAGCTCGCCGCGCGTCGCTTCGATCATACCGCCATGTCGGTCGACGATGCGCTTGACCAGCGCGAGCCCCAGCCCGATGCCCTTGGGCTTCGTCGTCACCAGCGGCTCGAAGAGGCGCCCCACGACCGACGGGTCGATGCCGGGGCCGCTGTCTTCCACGGTGATGTCGACGGTCGGCCCGACCTTGTTCAGCGTCACCACCACGCGGCCCTGCGGCGACGCGGCGTGAATGGCGTTGTCGAGCAGGTTCAGGAACACCTGCCGAAGCTGAATCGGGTCGCCCGACAGCTGCGGCAGCGGGCCCTGCGGCAGCTCGATGAAGACGCCCTCTGGCTTGACGAGGGCCTGGCTGAGATCGGCGAAGAGCTCGTCGAGGCTGACGCGCTGACGGCCCAGCGGGCGATCACGAATGAGATCGAGCAGCTGGGTGATGATGTCGTTGGCGATGTTCACCTGGCCGGCGATGCGGTCGAGGTGTTTGACGACGCGCGGGTCGGCGTCGTTGCGCGACTTGAGCACGTAGAGGCTGGTCTCGATGACGCCGAGCGGGTTGCGCAGCTCGTGCCCGATGCTGCCGACCAGCTGCCCGAAGGTGGCGAGGCGCTCGGCGCGAACCTGGCGAGCCTCGAGATCCTGGCGGTAGGTGTGGAGCATGATCGCGAGATCGAGATCGAGCACCCGCTCGAGCGCCACGCGGTGCTGGTGGTGCGACGTCGTGGGCACGGCGCCGAGCAGGTGCTGGCGCACCAGGTTCATGGCAGTGACCATGTAGTGCTGCGGCAGCCCGATGCGCACGTGCAGAGAGCCGATGCGCGCGCGGCGCTCGAGGTAGCTCTCGTCCCACGGGCCGCGAAAGAGCTCCGCCATCCACTGACGGAGCGTCACCTTCAGCTGCCCGACGCGCCGCTCGCCCCGTTCGAGCGCGGCCCGGGCTTCGTCGTGAACGAGCACCTGCGCGTAGAAGGCGTCGATGGTCTCGGGGAAGACGGGGGTGACGATGGGCTCGAGCTCTCGCAGGAGCCGCTCGTCGGCCTCGGAGAAGCCGATGTACCGCTTGAGCTCTGCGAAGAGATTCTGCATCGGTGAGGCCGTCTATCGACTGCTTTCCGCCGAAGCAAACCTGTGCTGAAACCTCACGCCCATGGCGGAGGCTGCGAGGGGACATCTGGTCTTCGCGTGCGGGGGCAGCCTGTACGCGGTTCCTGCCGAGCGGGCGTCAGAGGTCGTGAACCTGCCCATGTTGACCCGCGTTCCGGGCGCGGCGCCGCACCTGCTCGGTGTCTTCGCCCATCGCGGCGAGGTGCTGCCCGTCATCGATCTCGCGCGCCTCATCGGCAAGCCCGTCGACGAGGTCTTCAAGCGGGTGGTGCTGGTTCGCGTCGGCAAGGGCGCGATGGCCTTCACGGCGACGCGGGTGATTGGTGTTGCGCCGATCGACGGCACGCCTCCGCGGCTGGGTGAAGCGGGCGCGCTGGCCTTCATGCACGGCCCGGCGCGGGTTCCCGCTGGTGAGTGCGCCGCCATCGAGCCTGAAGGGTTGCTCGAGTACCTCTCGAGGGGGCGCTGAGCGTGGCCTCGGTCGATGGGGTGGTGCTGTGCGTCGTGTCTGGCGCCCGCCTCGCCGTCTCGGCTGATCAGGTCGACGCCATCGCGCCCGCCGAAGGCCCCGTCTGGGACGCGGGCGTTGCCTTCGGAGAGACCTCGAGTCCGTCTGGGCGGGCGCTCCAGTGTCTGGGCAGGCTCATTCGCTTCGACACCATCGACGTGGTCGCGACGACCGGCCTCGAGGTGCTGCCGGTTCCGGCGGCGCTCGTGAACACCGCGCACGGCGCGTTGACCGGGTTCGTCGAGCTGTCGGGCGCGTTGTGGCCGCTGGTCGCCCTCGATCGCCTGCTGGCGTACCTCGAAGCGAGGGCTCGATGACGACGCCTCTGCCGAAGGGCCGCAGCCGGTGGATCACGAACCCCTCGACGATCGCGGCGCCCCTCGGTGTGGTGATCGGCGTCAGCTACGTGGCCAGCGTGCTCTCGATCCCCGAGGGCACGGGGCGCTGGTACGCGGGCCTCGTCGTCACCCTCGTCATCCTCATCAACGTCGCGGCCGATCTCTGGGAGCAGTCGAGGCTGAAGACGATTCGGGGCCTGGGCGATGGCTCCATTGCTCCAACGCCGCAAGCGCTCGAGCAGGCTGCTCGCGAGGCCGCGAAGGCCGCCACCACGACCTTCTTCCTCGCGCTGTTGTCCTTCGTCTTCGGCTCCGCGCTGATCGCAGCGCTCTGGTACCTGCTGGCGCACCCGCCTGTGCTGGTGGCCGTGCGCATCGGGCTCGTGGGGCTGCTCGTCGGGCCCATCACCGCCGTGATGGCGAACCTGCTGGTCTTGCCTCGAGCGCGAACGGTGCTGCACGAGCTCGTCGCTGCGGGGCTGACGCCACAAGCGCTCGCGCGGGCCGTGCCGGTTCAATATGCGCTCCGCCGCCGCCTGGTCCTGTACGCGGCGGTCGCGGTGTTGACGCCGATGATCATGGTGGCCGATGCCAGTCTCTCGCGCTCGAACGAGCTCTTCGAGAAGGTGCGGGCCCAGCCCGACGTCGCGAGCGCCCGCGCGGTGATGCAGGCCCAGCAGGCCGAGGGCTTCGGCGCGCTGTCGGGCCTGGGCATCGCGACCGTCTTCATGGTGGTGCTGTGCGGCTGGCTGTCGGGCAGCGTGCTCGGCGACCCGCTCAACAAGCTGGGGCAGGAGACCGAGCGCCTCGCCAAGGGGCGCTACGAGCGTGGGCGCCTCGTGGTGGCCGAGAACGAGATCTGGGCCGCAGCGACCGCGCTGACGGCGATGGAGGCGCACCTGCTCGACGCCATGGGTGGCGCGAAGGAGGCCTCGAAGGGCATTCGCACGGCGGCGGAAGAGCTGGTCGAGAACGGTACCCAGCAGGAGCAGGGCTCGGCCGAACAGTCTGCGGCCCTGATGGCGACGACGGCGACGACCGAAGAGCTCGCCCGCAGCGCGCGGCAGATCTCGGCGAACGCCCAGCGGGTGTCGGAGATCGCCCGTGGAACCCTCGCGGCGGCGCAAGGCGGCAAGGCCAGCGCCGAGTCGTTCACCGCGGCGATGGGCGAGGTGCGCGGCGGCAATCAGGCCATCGCCGACTCGGTGGTGAAGCTGAACAAGCGCGTGCAGCAGGTCGGCCGCATCATCGAGTTCATCGACGGCATCGCCGACAAGTCCGATCTGCTGGCGCTCAACGCCGAGCTCGAGGGGCACAAGGCCGGTGACGTCGGGCAGGGCTTCGGGCTCGTGGCGGCCGAGATGCGGCGGCTGGCCGAGAACGTGATGACGTCGACGCGCGAGATCGCCCGCCTGATCGAAGACATTCGCGACGCCACCAACGCCGCGGTGATGGCGACCGAGGCCGGCGTCAAGGCGACCGACTCGGGCGCAGCGCTCGCGGCGAAGGTGAGCAACTCGCTCGGCGACATCGTCGAGTTCGCCAACCTCTCGGCCGACGCAATGCAGAGCATCAGCCTCGCCACCGTGCAGCAGCAGGCCGGCAGCGATCAGCTGGTCGCCGCGATGGAGGACATCAACCGCTCGACCCGGAAGAACGTCGAGAGCGCGAAGGAGATGGCTGGCACCCAGACCGCGCTGGTGACGTTGTCGAAGGAGCTCGAGCAGGTCGTCGACACCTTCGGAGGCCGCTCGTGACGCCGCAGCAGAGCCTCACGGCGTGGCTGCCCGGCCGGGGCCGTTGGTTGATGTTGCCCTCGACGGTGGGGAACTCGCTCGTCGCGCTGCTCGCCGCGCAGTACGCCGCCGCGACCTTCCGCTTCCCCGACGGCGTCATCGGCACGTTCTGGATCCTCGTGGTGTCGGTCGCGTCGGTCGGCGTGGGGCTCTCGGAGTTGCTGGCGGCTCAACGGCTCGCGACGCTTCGTGGGCTGGCCGCTGGGCGACTGCCGATCACCGAGCCGACGCGGCTCAAGGCCATCGACGAGGCCCGCCGCTTCCCCGATCAGATCGCGCGGCTCGGCGTCGTGATGTGGATCGTCGCGGTCACGGTGGTCGCGCTGCTGCTCTGGTCGATCGAGCTGGTGCCGTGGGCGCTGCTGGTGCGCATCGAGATGATGGGGCTGCTCTTCGGGCCCATGGCCGCGGTCGTCGTGGGCCTGTTGGTCGGGCGGCGCTCGCACACCGTCGTGGAGCGCCTCGCCGAGGGGCTCTCTCCCGATGCGATCGTGAGCGCGCTCGAGACGCCCACCGTCTCGGTGCGCAGCCGGCTCGTCGCCTTCACGGTCGTGATGGTCGCGCTGCCCTCGCTCGTCGCCATCGACGTCACGCGCTCGCTCGGCACCGAGGTGATCGAGGGCTGGGTGTCGAGCACCGCCGCCGATCGTGACGCGCTGGCCGCCGCGGCGCAGTCGACCGTGCTGCTCAAGACGGCGGTGCTGGTCATTCTCACTGCGGTGATGGCCATCGTCGCGGCGTCGGTCGGGGGCGGGCTGCTGGCTGACCCGCTCCAGCGCGTCGCGGAGGAGGCCAGCGGGCTCGCGAAGGGGCGGCTCGACGTCTCGGCGCTCATCGCCGGCGACGGTGAGGTGTGGCTCATCAGCAACGTCTTCTCGCGGCTCAAGGAGCGGCTCGTCGGCCTGGTGAAGAAGCTGTCGTCGGCGACGGGTGGCATCGCGCGCGCGGCGGGCACGCTGCAGCAGGCCTCGCAGGACTCCGAGGCAGGCGCCGCCGAGCAGGCCGCAGCGCTCAACCAGACCTCGGCCACCACCGAAGAGCTCGCGCAGAGCGCCCGGCAGATCGCCTCGAGCGCCGCGAGCGTGCAGGAACTCGCCCAGAAGACGCTCGAGGCGGCCGAGTCTGGGCTTGCCAGCGCCGATTCGTTCCGCGCGGCCATCGAGCGCATGCGCCAGGACAACCGCTCGATCGCGGCGGCCGTCGATCGCCTGACGGGGCGGGTGCAGCAGATCGGGCGCATCGTCGACGTGATCAACACCGTGGCCGATCGGAGCGACCTGCTCGCGCTGTCGGCCGAGCTCGAGGGCACGCGGGCCGGTGAGGTGGGGCGCGGCTTCTCGCTCGTCGCCTCCGAGATGCGTCGGCTGGCCGAGAACGTGCTCGAGTCGACGGCAGAGGTCGAAGAGCTGATCAGCGAGATTCGCACGGCCACGCGGCAGACTTCTGAGGCCACCGAGCGCGCCCGCTCGTTGACCGAGGGCAGCACCTCACTCGCCGATGAAGTGGTGCGCTCGCTCACCAGCGTGGCGCAGTCGGCCCGGCAGACGTCAGACGCCGTGCGCACCATCAGCCTCGCGACCCAGCAGCAGCAGACCGGCACCGATCAGCTCGCCGAGGCGATGGCCGACATTCTCGGCGTCACGCAACAGAGCCTCGCGAGCACCCGGCAGCTGACCGCCGCGAACGAGCGGCTCCAGTCTCTGTCGACGGTGCTGGCCGAGGTGGTGAACCGCTTCGAGCAGCGCGCATGAGCCTGAATCGGGAAAAGCTGCTCGCGCAGTTCCGTGAGCTGGTCGTCGAGCGGCTGGCCAAGGTGAACCGAGCGCTGATGTCGCTCGAGGCAGGGGCCGACGTCGAGGCCGGCAAGGCCTCGCTGCGCGAGCTGCACGGCCTGAAAGGGGAAGCCCGCATGATGGGCTTCGCCGAGGTGAACACCCTGGTGCACCAGATGGAGGAGCTGGTGCGCACCGTCGAGCCGCTCGGCTACGAGGTCGGGCCGGGCAGCGTCGACGCGCTGCTGGTCGCCTCCGACGCGGTGGGTGTGCTGGCCGGCGCGGTGAACGGCGCGCCCGTCGAGCTGCCGCGGCTGCTCGAGTGGTTGGGTCAGGCGATCGCGACCGAGAAGGCTCGCGTCGCGCAGGTCTCGCCGCCTGCGCCACCTCCGTCTGCGCCCCAGCCTCCGCCGTCGGCTCCCGAGGCGCGCCCGGTCGAGACCCGAACCGTTGCCCCCGCCGTCAAAGCGCCCGTCGCACAGGTCGCCGACGCGGCGTCGATTCGCATCAGCCAGCAGAGCCTCGAGGTGCTCACCAGCGCCGTCACCACGCTCCAGCAGGTGGGCAGGCGGCGTGAGCTGAACGCG
>JBEOKA010000459.1:0-19194 GCA_040275325.1 Myxococcaceae bacterium
CGCGCGAAGGCGTCGAATGGCGTCCACGCTCGAGCTTTGAATGTACTCGTCTGAGTCGAGGAACAGACAATAGTCACCACTGCAGGCTTGAACGGCGACCCGGCGAGCTTCACCGAAGCCACGCCAGGGCACCTCGAGCAGTCGCACGCCCCAGGTGCGAATTCGCTCTCGCTCTGCATCGCTGGATCCGGTGTCGACAACGACGACCTCGTCACAGCAGGCCATCAACCCCCGGACGCAACGTTCGAGCTGCGGAGCGTCCCTGGTAATGACGAAGCCGCTCAGGCTGACCATCTTGAATCCCCTCCAGGTCGAGCCCTGTTGATTGATGACGCCGCCTGAATCAAGACCAACGTCCTTTGGGTTTGCGATCTGGCGCGCGGCATCGGGTACTTGACCGGGCGGAGGGCGTCAATCGACAGGGCGCGGCGAGTGGGCTGCGGCTCGCTTGTGTCGGTCCATCACATGAACGCGAACGGGGCCGGTCCGTGTTCGGCGATAGTGGTGAACCCGTGCACCCAGGAGTGTCAGGGCGTCATCGAGGGCAGGGCAGATCGCGAGCTTGCCCTCGACCGGCCTCACGCCCGCCTTCGCAAACATCTCGAGCGCGGCCGGCGGAGCACCGACCAGGACCGCCTTGATGCCATGACGTGCCAGCTCATCGAGCACCGACTCCAGGGCGACGAGCCCGGTGACGTCGACGTGATCGACCTGCTCCATTCGGAAGATCACCACCTTCACGTGATCGCCGATGGCGCGAATCGCTCCCATCGCGCGTTCCGCAGCGCCGAAAAACAACGGCCCGTTGATGTCGTAGAGCGTCACGCCTTCGGGCAGCGGCACCGGCAAGCCGCTCTCGACGAACTTGCCCTCGGTCGTCACGGCCATGCGCCGCATGAACAGCATCGACGCCAGCAGCACGCCCGCGGTCACGGCGATCACCATGTCGAACACGACAGTCAGCACGAAACACGTCAACAACACGGCGACGTCACTGCGGGGCGCCACGCGCACCGTGTGAACGAAGTGCTCGGCCTCGCTCATGTTCCACGCCACGAGCAGGAGCAACGCCGCCAGGCTCGCCATCGGCAGGTACTGAACGGCCGGAGCCAGCACGACGATGGCGAGCAACACCGTCAACGCATGCACCATCGAGGCGACCGGAGATCGTCCGCCGAAGCGAAAGTTCGAGGCGGTGCGTGCGATCGCTCCGGTCGCGGGAATTCCGCCGAAGAAGGGCGTCACGACGTTCGCGATGCCGAGGGCCAGCAGCTCGGCGTCGGGATCGTGACGAGTGCGGGCCATGCCATCGGCGACGACCGCCGAGAGCAGTGACTCGATGGCGGCGAGCACGGCGATCGTGAAGGCCGTGGGCAGCAACGCCCGAATCGTCTGCAGGTCGAACCCGATCGGAGCGCCGTTCGTCGCCGGCGCCGCCCAGGGCAACAGGAAATGCGGCGGCACGCGGGGAATGCCGTTCACCAGCACGCAGGCAAAGACGCGAGCGGAACCTGCGCGGTCGAATCAGTCAGGCGGGTGCGGCCCATGGCGGCTGTCTCCCGGTCGTCGAGCGCACCGATGTGTCACGGCCGAGAAGATCTCGCCAGAAGAGCAGCCTCACGCCCCAGAACAGACAGGCGCAAAGGGAGCCCGAATTACCCCAATCCGGCAAGTTTACATAACGCTCATTATACGAAGTGGCGTCACGGTTGTTTCCGGAACGGGGGTTCTCTGGTGGGTCTTTCTTTTCAGCGCGCGTACCGGTTCAGGACGCAGTCGAAGATCGCATCTTCGAACCGATCGACGTCGGCTTTGGGCATCGACACGATGTTGAACGACACACGCGCGTTGCCGGCCTGTTTGATCGCCGCGACCACCGATGCCGAGCCCGTCACCGGCTCCTGGCCGCCGCCGATTCGAAGCGAGAACCGAACTTCTTCGCCGACCGACAGATTGCCGGGAACGAGCGCGCTGAAACCGCCGCCCGATACGTCCCTGGTGAGGCACTTGTAGATGCCGTTGATCTCGACCTGCCAGGCCTGCGCGACTCGAAACGCTTTGCGATGCGCCTGGCCTTCCGGCACCGACAAGCCCTGGGCCTGAACGAGCGACCTCGCGAGCTCTTCCTTCATCGCGCGGTGTTTGTCGTCGCTCCCGTTCTTCTTGGCCGCTTCATGCACCTGCTTGAACTGCAGCATCCACTGTTGAGCATCCATGGCCGAGGCACACTGCCACGCCAGAAATCCGTGGCCGACCAACTTTGGCTGACGCGTTCACTCGACCGATGCGACCCGTTCCCACAGGTCATTCAGGCGATCTATTTCATGGCGCAGAACCCGAACGACGCCGAGGCCATCGGTTCCAGCCGCGCGTTCCAGGCGACGCCCGCGAACCGAACGTTCATGCCGCCAGCCATCGTGAACTGCGTATTCCAGGCGTTGTTGATGGTGCCTTCGACCGGCAGCTCGACGCTCCAATCAGCGGCCATCGAGCCGACGTTCTTCACCGTCACGTCATCGCAATACCCGGTCGGCCATGACGACTGCGTGGTTCGGCTCACCTGCAGCCCGTTCATGGTCGGCGGTGTCGTCGGCATCGGCATGGTGACGACGGGCGGAGGGAGCATCGGCTGAACGCCGTTCGTCGCTCCGGCTCTCAGGCGGAACCCGTCGGCCTTCACCAACGCCAGCACCACGTCGCGCAAAGGCGTCTCTGGCGTCATCGACTTCGCGACGGTCGAGCCCACGCAGTTCAAGGGGTCTCTCGCGCCCGACATGCCCAGGCCGAACCGGAGCACCTGCGTCACGAAGCACGCACGGCCTTCTTCGCTGTTCGCGATCGCCTCCGACAGCGATCTCGCGCCGTCGAACGTGACGTCGGCGGGCGTGGTGGCGAGCAGCTTTCCGGTCGCGTCGATCGGCAGGCCGTTGTCGAGCGCGCGCTCCTGGCCAACGCCGTCGAAGTGTTCGAGCGCGAACCCGAGCGGATCGAGCATCGAGTGACAGCCGGCGCAGCTGGGGTTGGCGGAGTGCGCTGCGAACCGATCACGCGTCGTGCGGCCAGTCTGTTCTGGAGGCGGCGTGGCGTTCACGTTGGGCGGTGGTGGTGGCGGCGGCTGACACAGCACCCGCGCGCGAATGACGGCGCCACGATGCACCGGCGACGAGCCAGCGGGTTTGCCGTGCGTCGCGAGAAACGCGCCCAGCGTCAGCAACCCTGTTCGGCGCCCTGCCGGCCAATCGACCTTCTCGAACGAGGCTCCACTGGGAGCCGGCTGGCCGTAGAACGCGGCCAGTTGCTGATCGACAACGCCGTACCGAGCGGTCAGCAGCGTCTGCCACGAACCGCCGCTCTCGAGCACGTGCGCAAAGTACCAATGGGCCTCTTCGCGCATGGCAGCGCGAATCGCTGGCGTGAAAATCTGGGGCTCCTTCGGGAGCGTGTCGAGACGGTCGAGCTCGAGCCACGCATCGACGAACCCGCCGAGTCCATCATGGCCCTGCAACAGGCGTGTGGCGTGGGCCTCGAGCTGAGCCGGTTCATGGAGCTGCTTCGCCTCTGCGGCCGCGCGGAGCTGCGCGTCAGGCGGTCCGCCCGTCACGAAGTACGCGAGCTGGCTGGCGAGCTCGTCGTCCGAGAGCGCCCATTGACCCTCCCCTGCCGGTGCTCCCAATTCCTGGCGATAGAGGAAGAAGGGTGACGAGAGCATCGCTTCGGCCACGAGGGCCGCCGCGGCGCCGTGCCCGTCGGGACGAGCCAATTCGTAGATCGCGCGGTATTCGCTCAGCTGCGTGTCATCCACCGGCCTTCGGAAGGCTGCTGAACCGAGGGCACGAATGAACGAATCGCGACAGGCATCAGTCGGCATGTTGCACCCACCGAAGCGCGCGGGCGCCTGACCAATGGCTGCACCAACCGCCTCGGCGACGGTCTGCACCTGATCGGCGAGGAGCACTCCGACGGTCAGCTTCTCGGCCGAGGACTCGAAGCCGTCGACGACGAGATCCGAAGCGAGCGCCTGCACCGACACCACCGACGCGGCGGCAAGCTCGTTCGTGCTTCGAACCAGCTCTGGCCTCGTGAGCCTGCGAAGACGGCGACCCGGCAGCGGCGCAGCTGCGCAATCGACCGGAGCCGTGTCGTCGACCGGCGCTTTCGGCGCCTCGATTCTGGCCTCACAGCCCACCAGCGCGAGCGTCAAAAGGAGGCGCTTCATACGAGCCCCGCCAGCGCGCCCCGGCTCTTCGCGGGATCGCCGAAGGTCTCGTTGTCGAGCCCCATCAGGTGACTCAGGCTGACGAGCAGCTTCTGGTGCGGCTCGCCCGCGACGCGCAGGTAGCGGCCGAGGCGAAGCGCTCCGTTCGCCCTGCCCGTCAGCACCATCGGAACGTTGCGGCACACGTGGGCGCGCGAATCGCCCATCTCTTTGCACCAGAGCACGAGGCTGGTGTCGAAGAGCGACCCACCACCGCTCGGATCAGGCGTGGCCTCGAGCTTCGCCACCAGTGTCGCGAACTGCTGGGCGAACCAGCGCTCGGCCGCGATGAAGCGATCGACGCCGGCCGCGTTGGAGTCGGCCATGTGCGAGAGCTCGTGATGCGCCTCGCTGAGCGACAGCCACGTCGGCACGATCGGGCTGACGGTGTGGCTCCACTGGAGCGAGATCACCTTGGTGGCGTCACACGCGAGGGCGGCGACGAGCAGATCCAACTGCAGCGCACCCACCTGAGGAAACGCGTCGTTCTGCTGAGGCCGCAGGCCCATCGGAATCGCGGGAACGCCGCACATTCCCGTCGGAGCGACGAGCCGTGACTCCAACGTCTCGAGCGCGCTCTTGTGAGCGTCGAGCTTCGCGTGCTCGGTGTCGGGCGCGATCGTTCGCAGGCGGTCGAGTTGCCCGCGGCTGAGTCGAAGAATGGCCTTCTTGCGATCGAGCCGATTGGTGCCGGTGTTGGCGCCGACGTTGAAGACCCGGCGCGCGACGGCCGAGGGATCGTCATCGGGGCTGACGAGGGCTCCCGGCCCTGAGTACGACATGCGGGTCTGCCGGCTCGAGCCCCACACGCTGGTGGCGACGCCGAGCTCGATCGATCGAAACCGGGTCGGCGCATTCAGCCGCGTGGCGACGAACTGATCGAGCGACATGCCGCGTGACTCACCGGCCGATCCCTCGGTGCCGGTCAGCATCGCGGCCATGCCGCCTTCGTGGTTGTCGGCGCCGAAGAAGTCGAGCTCGTCGATCACCACCAGCTTGTCCCGAAGCGCAGCGAGCGGTTCGAGCACGGTGCCTGCGCCGAACGAGAACGCCGTCTCGGTGCCGGTCGGACGCCAACGTGAAGGCACGGTGCCGTTCGGGGTGAAGAAGACGATGAGCCGGCTGGCTGCCGGCCGCGTCATCTGCGCGCGGGCGGAGGCGGCGGCTCCGAGGGCGGCGAGGCCGAGCTGGCGTCGAGAGAGCTTCATGGGCGGCGGAGCATAGGGAAGGCGAGTCGGCGCACACCACCCGACCCGAGGCTCAGCTCTGCTTCCCCTCGAGAAAGTCGAGCACGCGGCGCGGAACCAGGTGCGATGGCCGTCGCCCGTCGGCGAGCGCCTTGCGAATCTCGGTCGACGACACCTCGGCCATCGGCGGCCCAATGGCCTCTGGCGACGGGTAGCCCGCGCGGTAGAGCACCACGACGTGGACGAGCTGCTGAATACGATCCCACGCCTTCCACTTCGGCAGGTCGGCCAGAATGTCGCTGCCGATCACGAACTCGAAGCGCGTGTCGGGGTGCTGCGGCAACAGCCACTCGAGCAGCTCGATGGTTCGCCCTTCCCCACCCACCTGTCCTTCGGCGCGGCTCACCTTCAGCCAGGGCCCGCAGTCTTCGGCCATCAGCTCGCACATGCGCAGGCGATCGTCGAACGAGGCGAGGTCCTTGCCGAAGGGATGATTGAACGCCGGCACCAGCCAGACCTCGTCGACGGCGCGCGTGGTGCGAACGTAGAGCGCCGCCATCAGGTGCCCGACGTGCGGCGGGTTGAAGGAGCCTCCGATGAGGGCGATTCGTTTCATCACTTCACCGACAGCTTCGTCTTGCTGCCGCCGAGCACGATCGGTTGCTTGTCGATCAGCGTCTTGCCGTCGAGCGTCCACGCCGAGAACGTGAGCTGTTTGTCGACGAGCTCGAGCATCGCCACCGTCGACTTCGGGCCGCCGTTGACCCGGCCGGGCGTGATGAAGAACCGGGGGCCGATCTGCACCACCTTGGGCTCGGCTTCTTTGCCGTGCACGAGCACCGCGGCGTTCACCATGTCTTCTTTGTCGAGATCGTTCTTGTCGTGCACCACGCAGCACAACACGTCACCGACGATGTCGACGGCTTTCCGCGGCACGGATGGATCCTGGTACTGCAGGCTGCCCTTCTCGGGCGTGCGCAGCACCTTGTCCTTCATGCGCATGATCTCTTCGATCGCGCGCGCGAGCTCCCACGCGGTTCCGAAGGCAGCTGGTCTGTCCTTCTGCTCCAGGCCAAGCAGGAAGCGCGAGACGTCTTCGAGGAAGTCGCCGTTCGAGTAGTCGGCCTGCGCGCGCATCTCGTCGCGCTTGGTGCGCAGCCACTCGTCGAGATCGTCGTACTTGCCGCCGGCGAAGAGGAAGCGCTTGGCCCCCCGATCGGACAAGAACCGGAGCGCGGACTCGAAGAGCCCGAGATCACCGCCCGTGTCACCGAAGATACCGATCGCGTTCGCCATGGGCCGACAGGCTCAACCGTACAGCAGGTGCTTCTTGCGAACGGCCAGGAACGGCCGGAGCTCCGATGGGAAGCCCGCCACGATTCTCTCCAGTGGCCAGCCAGCTTCAATCCCCCCGCGCACTTTCGCGGTGCCGCAGAGCAGATCGAACGCGGGAATGTCGTCGACGAACTCGTACGCGTCGGCCCGCCAGGCGAAGTCCTTGCCGCCCAGCGCGCGGCAGGTCTGGAAGACGGCGATGCCGGTGACGAACGGGTCGAAGGCCTTGCGATCGGTGACGTGCAGGAACGCGCCTTCGCACGAGACGCCCTGGAACTTGTCGAAGGTGGGCGTGAAGGAGCACGGGCGAAACACGACGCCAGGCAGTTGGAGCGCGTTCAACGACGTGGCGACCTCGTGCGATCCGAGCCACGGCGCGCCGAACTGCTCGAAGGGCCGGCAGGTTCCGCGGCCCTCACTGACGTTGGTGCCCTCCCCCAGACACATGCCCGGGTACACGAGCGCGGTGGCCGGGCTGGGCATGTTGGGTGATGGCGAGATGAAGTCGCGGCCCGTCTGCGCCCAGGTCGTCGAGCGCTTCAGGCCCTCACACGGCACGACGTGAAGCTCGCAGCCGAAGCGCTCGGTCGTGTTCAGCAGCGACGCGATCTCTCCAGCCGTCATGCCGTGACGATTGGGCAGCTCGTACAGGCCAACGAACGAGCGGAACTTCTTGCCGACGAGGTTGCCCTGCACGACGTCGAGGCCGATGGGGTTGGGCCGATCGAGCACGAAGAACGGCAGCTTCGCCTTCGCGGCCGCCTTCATCGCGAGCGCCATCGTGTAGATGTACGTGTAGTAGCGCGCGCCGACGTCTTGAATGTCGAAGACGAGGGCGTCGAGGTTCTCGAGCCAGGCCTGCTTCGGCGAGAGCGACTCGAAGGTGCTGCCGTAGAGCGAATACACGGGCACGCCGGTGCGGCGATCGCGCGCGACGTCTCCGACCGCCACCATGTACTGCGCTTCGCCACGAATGCCGTGCTCTGGGCCGAAGAGCGCCGAGAGCGTCACGCCCGGCGCGTCGTGGAGCAGATCGACCAGGTGGCGAAACGACGCGTCGACGCTGGTGGGGTTGACGATCGCTCCGACCCGCAGGCCCTTCAGCGCGCGGAACTTCTGCTTCACCCAGACGTCGATGCCGAACCGCACGGCCATGTCACTTGCCCTTCTTCACGGGTACGCCGAGCTCGAACTCGAACACGGGCTCGCGGCGCTTCAGCTCGAACTCCGCGTCGCGCAGCGCGAACACCGCATGCCCAGCGAGCAACACGTCGCCCAGCGTGTCTTCGACGACCTCGGAGCTCTCGACGACGCCTTCGGCGGTCACCTTCACCCGCACCTTGAGCGAGCCTTTGAGCTTCGGGTTGGCCTTGCGGCGCACGAAGTAGAAGTCTTCGAGGGTCTTCGCGACCATGCCGTAGATGCGATCGACGGAGCCCTTCGCCTGCTTGGCGGGCAGCTTGAACGACTCCTCGAGCTTCTTCGCTTCGGCCTTGCAGTCATCGCTGTGCTCGCCCGACTTCGCGCCGCCGCGACGGAACCGATCGAGGGCGAAGATCGGCTGGCTCTTCGCGAGGCTGATCTTCCCCAGGCGGTACCAGGTGTCGGGGAGATCGCGGTTGCGCTCGAGCGCCTCGAAGAGCGTTTTCTCAGCGCCGTCGAGATCCTTGCGGGCCTCCTTCAGCTCGGCGATGCGAACGAGCGGTGGCACGGCCTCTTTGTCGAGCCCGGCCATCAGCACGCTCGCGCGCTCTTCACCTTCGGCGTCGTTCACCTCGCGATACATCGCCTGCATTCGAGTGACGGTGAGCAGGTCGGGGTTGCCCAGCTTGAGC
This sequence comes from Myxococcaceae bacterium, assembly GCA_040275325.1. Taxonomy (GTDB): domain Bacteria; phylum Myxococcota; class Myxococcia; order Myxococcales; family Myxococcaceae; genus Xiheimicrobium. The sequence goes on from JBEOKA010000459.1 coordinate 8,613, forward strand.
AGCTTCTCGTACTCGGCGAGCGCGCCCTTCTTGTCGCCCCCGTCGTACTTGAGCTGCGCGACCAGGCGCCGCACGTCGCGATCCTTCGGCTGGAGATCAGCGAGCAGCGACAGGTTCTTCGCGAGCTCGGGGTCCTTCGCGGCCTCCTGCAGCTTCACCAGCTCACGCAGCGCAGCGGGTTGATCGGGCCAGAGCGCGATCGCCCGGCTCAGCTCGGGCTTCGCTTCGTCGGCCTTGTTCTTCTTGATGAGCACCAGCCCCAGTCCGGCGTGGGCCTCAGCGTCATCAGCGATGGCGAGCGCGGCGCGGTACTTCGCCTCGGCGTCGTCGAGCTCGTCCCTGAGGCGGGCCATGTCGCCCTGAGCGATCAGCGCCGGGTAGAAGGTGGGATCCTTCTTGAGCGCGTTGTCGAGGGAGGTCTTCGCGAGATCGCGCATCTTCCACCCCACGTAGATGCGGCCCATGCCGTAGTGCACCCACGAGAGGTCCGGGTAGATCTGCGAGACGTTCTTGAGCTGGTTCCACGCGTCGTCGGTGGGCATCGAGCACCACGCCACGTACACGCGGAGCATGGGATCGTTCGGTCGCTGCTTCGCGAGGTTCTGCAGCTCGATGCGCGCGACGTCGACCTGCCCATGCCACGCGGCGCTCTCGATGCGGCGCAGCTCTTTGAGCACGTCGGCGGTGGGCGACGTCAGGCCAGGCGGCTCCGCGGCGAACACGGAACCAGCGACCAACAGGAGCCCCCCAGCAGCCAGTCGGAGATTCATGCCGCCTCTCTAGCCGATTCGATGGATCGCGGAAGATCGAACGCGTCAGCGGGCAGAGGGCTTCAACGGGCGCAGCGCTCGTGACGGCTGCTCGAGCGATCGTCTCAGGCGGCCGGCCTCATCGTGGTGGCCCGTCTTGTCCAGCAGATCAGCGAGGCGGCGGGTCGCGACGAGGCGCATGGAGTCCAGCTTCAGTAGTGCGCGCAGCTCGGTCTCTGCGGCCTTCAGGTCACCCGATTGCTCGAGCGCCTGCGCCAATTGGAGCCGTGCGCCAGTCGCGCCGGGCATTGCCTCGACGTAGGCGCGCCAGGCGACGATCGCTTCTGTCCAACGACGTTGGGCCGAAAGGAGCCCTGCCAGGCGAAACCGGGCGTCGGGAAAATCTGCACGAAGGGCGAGTGCCACCTCGAGCGAGCGGGTCGCTTCGACCTGGTTTCCGTTCTCGTCCTGGGCGAGCGCCCACAGGTAGTGCGCGCGGGGGTTCTCGGGTGAGAGTGATCTGGCGATGTCGGCGTGCCAGCTCGCGCGCTCGAGCTCATTGCCAATCTTGAGGCGAACGCGGGCAGCCTCGAGGCGGGCGAGCTCCCAGGTGGGATCGGTCGCGACCAGCGCCTCGAGCTGCTCGAGCGCCTGCGCGTCAGCGCCCTGCTTCTCGAGTTCGAGCGCCTCGGTGAGGCGAGCCTGGTGGGGCGCGGCGGCGAGCAGGAGGGCGAAGAGGCCGATCACGCGGCGCGACTAGCACATCAGTTCGGAGCGCACTCCATCGCGCTGTCGAGCAAGGCCGTTCGGGTCAGCGCGTCGGGAACGGGCGCGGCGCAGACCTTCACGTTCGCCGCGCTCGAGCAGCTCGCGGTGCCGCCGATCTTGCAGCCCTTCTTCTCGCAGTCCTTGCGGGCCGACTGGGTGTCGCCACCCGAGTAACGGCACTGTTTGCAGCCGTTCGAGCTGCCAGAGGCGCAGATGTAACAGCCATCGGCGCACGCGACGGACGGCACGACGGCAGACACGGCGAGCGAGATGAGCAGCTGTGCGGGCCTCCTGACTGGTGGAGGAGGAAGCGTGACGGCGCCCTGCCCGCCACCACTCCTCTGGGACATGGGATGCACGCCGGCCGGTCAGGACGCGCCTCGCGAACACGTCGCGGGCGGGGTCGGGTGCGGCTATGAGCCCGGCGGCCTGTTTCGCTGGAGAACCCCGTGGACGTCTCAGATCGCACCCTCACCTCTCTCGGCTTCGACGACGTTCGTGCTGCCATCGGTTCGCGCTGTCGCACCGAGGTGGGCAAGGCGCGTGGCATCGCCCGCCCCTTCCTCGCCGGCCTTCCCGAGGTCCTCGCCAGCCTCGAGCTCATCGAAGAGGCCACGCGGCTCAAGCAGGAGCCGCTCTCGCTGCCCATCGGCGGGCTCGTCGATCTGCGCCCGTCGCTCGATCGCGCGACCAAGGCCGGCATGCTCGAGCCGCGCGAGCTGATGGCGATCTGCCAGGCGCTCTTCGCCTTCGAGCGCGCGTACGAAGTGCTGCAGGAGCGTCGCGAGAAGGTGCCAGGCCTCGCCGCCCTCGGCCGCCGAATGCCGCTGCTGGGCCGGCTGGCGACGCGGCTCGACCGCAGCTTCGAGGCGAGTGGCGAGATCTCTGATCGGGCGAGCGACGAACTGCGCGACGCGCGTGAGCGGGCCCGTGGGCTGCACCGGCGCATTCGGGCGCGCCTCGACGATCTGCTCCGTGACGAGAAGTTCGCGACGAACCTGCGCGAGGGCTACTACTCGGTTCGCAACGATCGCTACGTCGTGCCCGTGCTCTCGAGTCACCAGCGCGAGGTCGAGGGCATCGTTCACAACGCCAGCCAGTCGGGCCAGACGCTCTTCGTCGAGCCGCAGGAGCTGATCGGCGTCGGCAACGAGCTCGCGATCGCGAACTCGGTGGTGCTCGAAGAAGAGCGCAAGGTGTTGATGGAGCTCTCGCAGCTCGTCTCGCGTGAAGCGGCCAAGATCGAAGACGGTTTGCTCGCGGCGTCAGAACTCGATGAGCTCGAGGCCATCGCGGTGCTCTCGCTCGATCTGCACGCGACCACACCGACGGTGCACCCCGCGCATGGGCCGTTGAACGTGAAGGGCCTGCGTCACCCACGCCTGGTGCTCAAGGGCGATCAGGTGATCGCCAACGACGTCGATCTCTCGCAAGGCGCGCGGGCGCTGGTCGTCTCGGGGCCCAACGCGGGCGGCAAGACGGTGACGCTGACTGGAATCGGCCTCTGTGCGCTCATGGTGCGCGCCGGCCTGCCGATTCCGTGCGACCCCGGCTCGTCGATTCCGCTCTTCAATCAGGTGCACTCGGCCATCGGCGACCTGCAGGATCTCGAGCAGGGCCTGTCGACCTTCTCGGCGCACGTCACGGTGCTCAAGAGCGTCGTCTCGACGGCGAAGAAGGGCGCGCTCGTGCTGATCGACGAGATCGCGGCCGACACCGACCCGCGTGAGGGCGCCGCGATCGCCACCGCGGTGCTCGAAGATCTGCTCGAGAAGGGCGCGCTGGTGCTCGTCACCACGCACCTCGAAGAGCTCAAGGCGCTCGCCCACCTCGACCCACGCTTCGTGAACGGCCGCGTGGGCTTCGACGCGAAGAAGATGGCCCCGACGTATCGACTGCAGCTCGGCGCCGCGGGTGCGTCTTCGGCCATCGACATCGCCCGGCGCGTCGGCTTGCCCGAAGCGATCTGCGTGCGCGCGACCCACCTGGCCGAGAACGCCGGTGGTGCGCTCTCGAAGGCGTTGCAGGCTGCCGAGGACGAGCGTCGTAAAATGCTGGACCAGCGCGATCAGGCCGAGCGCGATGCGCGTGAAGCCCGTGAGCTGAAGTCCAACGCAGAAGCACAGCTCGCCGAGGTGCAGCGGAAGAAGAAGGAAGAGGAGCTCAAGTTCCGCGAGTCGCTGCGGGCCGAGCTCGAGTTCGCGCGCACCCAGATTCGGGCCCTCGTCGAGCGGCTCGAGACCGATCGCAGCGACAAGGCGCTGAAGGCCGCGAAGGAGTCTGCTGCCGAGATCAGCGCCCGCATCAACGAGCAGACCGTGGCCGAGCGGAACGTGCGCACCGAGCTGAAGACCGGCCCGGAAGAGCTTGCGCCGCTGGAGATCAAGGTCGGCGCGAAGGCCCGCCACCGCTCGCTCGATGCCGAGGTCGAGATCGTCGACATCTCGCAGGACGCGGTGGTGGTGACGATGGGCGCGCTGCGCATGCGGGTCCCCTCCTCCGAGCTGTTGCCGCCGAAGAAGAGCGCTGTGGCCCCCAGCCGCTTCCCCTCCTCTGCCGGCAAGAAGGAGGAGCAGATCAAGCGCGCCGAGGCGACCGCGGCGAAGCCCATGACGTTGGCGAGCCCGACGCTCGATCTGCGTGGCCAGCGCGCTGAAGACGCCATGCGTGAGGTCGAGCGCTTCCTCGATCGCGTGTCGCGTGACGGCGAGGCGGCGGCGATTCTGCTCCATGGGCACGGCACCGGCGCGCTCAAGACGATGATTCGCGAGTACCTGCGCTCGTCTCCGTACGCGAAGAGCTTCCGCCCAGGAGACGGTCCTGAAGGCGGAGACGGCGTGACGGTGGTGGTGCTGGCGTGAAGCTGGGCAGCCTCGAGCTGACCTCGCCGTTCATCCTCTCTCCGATGGAGAGCGTGAGCGACGCGGCGCATCGACGGCTGTGCTGGTCGCTCGGCGCCGGCTTCACGTGGACCGAGATGATTCGCGCTCGCGGCCTCGTGCGGAACAACAAGAGCACGATCGAGCTCATCGACTCGTACGACGCCGATGTTCCAACGGGCGTGCAGTTGATGGTGGTGAACGAGACTGAGCTCGAAGAGGCGCTGGCGAAGCTCGACGCCCTCGCCACCTCGACCCACCCGCACTTCAAGAACCTGCGCGCGGTCGATTTGAACTTCGGCTGCCCCTCACCCGAGGTCATCAAGATCGGCGCCGGCCCTGCCCTGCTGAAGCGGAAGAACAAGCTGCGGGCGATCTTCGAGGTGTTGCGCGCGTGGAAGGGAAAGACCTCGCTCCCCATCGGCGCCGTGACCGCGAAGATCCGCCTGGGCCTCAACCGACCCGAGATGGATCAGAAGGTCTATCTGCCCATCGTCGAACTGGCGAACGAGCTGCTCGATGGGTTGACGGTGCACGCGCGCCACGCCCGTGAAGAGTCGTCGACCGCGGCACATTGGGAGGCGATCGCCGAAGTGAAGGCGAAGGCCACGATTCCCATCATCGGGAACGGCGATGTGGTCTCGCTCAAGAGTGCGCAGCGGCTGATGCAGCACTGCGATGGCGTGATGATCGCTCGTGGGGCCATTCGTTCGCCGTGGATCTTCCGGGAGCTCACCGGGCGCGGCGCGGGCCAGCCGACGATGGTCGAGCTCGACGCCGCAGAGGCCGAATGGAGACGGCGCGCCACCGAGCTGGGCAGCAAGCCCAAGTTCTTCGAGTGGCACACCGAGGGCTTCAACCGAATGCGGGCGCGGTTGTCGGGCAAGCCGATGACGGGCGCTGAATTGCCCGCCACCGATCACATGCGCTGATCAGCGACGACGGCCACCGCCGCGATCGTTGCGGCCTCCGCCACGGCCATTGCCGCCGCGATCATCGTCACGGCTCGACGAGAACCGCGAAGGCGCCGCGCTCGGTTTGCCGCCACGCTCTTTCCACAGTCGATCGAGCACGGCGCGAGGGTCGAACGCCTTCCCGCCTTCGGGCGGTGCTGCGGGCGGAGCTGGTCGCCGCTCCTCTGGCTCGCGCACGACGGCCTCGAAGCGGGGCTTCTCGTGCCTGGCTGCCGGCTTCTCGAAGCGCTTCTCCTTCCGCTCCCACGGCTTCGCGGCGGCCTCACCGCGGCCAGGCGACTTCTTCTCCCATCGTGAAGGCTCATCGCGACGGGGGCGTTCCTCGCGTTTGGAGCCTCGCTGGAACCGCTCGCTGCGATCGCTGCCGCCCCTGCCCTTCGACGGCCGCTTCTTGTTCGCGGCGTACGGGGTGAGGGCTTCGTCTTCGTCCGCGAAGCCCTCGACCACGAAGTCCATCTGCTTCTTCGACAGGTTCACCGCCGCCAGCGTGACCGTGCACTTGAGGCCGACCTTCACCTCGCGCCCGTTGCTGTACGTGATGCGGTAGGTCGACTGATCGAACTCGAAGTCCGGGTAGACGGTCTCGCCCTTGACGAGGCCCTCGACCCACAGATCGTCGAGTTCGACGAAGAACCCGTGCTCGGCCAGCGACGAGACGGTCGCCGCGAAGGACTCGCCGACTTTGTCCTTCATCAGCAGACAGCTGTAGAGCGCGTTCACCTCACGCTCGACGAGCATCGCGGCGCGCTCACGCTCACTCGAGTGCTGCGCCATCGACTCGAGCTCTTCGAGTTCGGCGTCAGACAGCTCGCGCTTCGTCTTCCACCAGTGCTTCAGCAACCGGTGGACGAGCAGGTCCGGGTAGCGGCGGATGGGCGAGGTGAAGTGCAGGTAGTCCTCGGCGCCCAGGCCGTAGTGACCGCTGGTCTCGGACGAATAGACCGCCTGCATCATCGAGCGCAGCGCCAGCTGATGAAGCGCCTTCTGTTCCGGGTGGCCGTCGAGCTCTTTGAGGATCTGGTTGAGCTGCTTCGAGCCGATCTTCCCCGAGGGGATCTTGATGCCGTAGGCGCCCAGGAGCGTGAGGAAGGCCGAGAGACGATCTTCGTCGGGCTCTCCGTGGAACCGGTTCACCGTGACGCGACCTGCTTCACGGAACTCGCGGGCGACGGCCTCGTTGGCGGCCAGCATGCACTCTTCGACGAGGCGGTGGCTCTCCCAGCGCTCGCGGCGAACGAGCTTCACCGGCAGGCCCTTGTCGTCGAGCTCAGGCCGCGTCTCGGGCAGATCGAAGTCCACCGCGCCACGGGCGACGCGCATCTTGTTGAGCGCCTTCATCAAGCGGTGCGCTTCGATCAGCATCGGCTTCAGGAACTCGCGGTGGGGAACGGACTCGCCGTTCAGCACCTGATGCACCTCGGTGTACGTGCACCGCGCCTTCGAGTTCATCACCGCGGCGTAGATCTCGGTCTTCGTCGTCACGCCCGAGTGATCGATCACCATGTCGGCGACCATGCAGAGGCGATCTTCGTTCGGCTTGAGCGAGCACAGGCCGTTCGAGAGCCGTTCGGGCAGCATCGGCAGCACGCGGCCAGGCAGGTACACGCTGGTGGCGCGGTTGAGGCCTTCGGTGTTCAGCGCGCTGCCCGGCGTCACGTAGTGCGAGACGTCGGCGATCGCGACGACCAGCCGCCAGCCGTGATCGAGCGGGTCGACGAAGATCGCGTCGTCGAAGTCACGTGCGTCCTCTCCGTCGATGGTGACGAGCTGCATGTCACGCAGATCGCGCCGACCCTCGAGATCGGCCTTCGTCAGTTCGATGGGGAACGCGTCGGCCTCGGCCATCACCTCGTCCGGGAACTCGTCCTGGAAGCCGCGCGAGAAGGCGACCGACAAGACCTCGACGGAGTGATCCGCCTCGGACCCGAGCGAGCCAGAGACCTCACCCGTGAGCCGATGCTCGTGACCGCGTAGCACCTTCTCGGCCAACCCCAGCGTCACCTTCACGAGATCGCCGGGCCGCGCGAGCTGCGTCTTCGGCACGTCGATGAGACCCAGCTCGGCTTCACGCGGCTCGACCCAGGCCAGGCCCTTCTGCTCCCAGTAGGTGCCGACGACGTGCTGGCGCGTGCGGCGCTTCACCTCGACGATGCGACCGAGCGTGCGGCCGCCGCGCTGTGGAACCACCTCGACCATCACCCGATCGTGATCGAGCGCCTTGCGGGCCTGATCGGGTGGAATGAAGACGTCCTCCGACTTGCCCGTGAGGGCGCGCACGAAGGCGAACCCGTCGGGGTGATGGTTGATGATGCCCTCGATCAGGTTCGGGCCAGAGGATCTGGCCGAGGCAGGCTTCGCGGGAGCGAGCTCCTTCGCTTCGAACTTCTTCTTTCCCTTCGGCGCGAACGCCGGCGCTTCGTCACGAACGCGGGGGGGCTTCGCGCCAGGAGCGCTCTTCTTGAAGCCGGGCGTCACGCCAGCCTTCGCGCGAACCGAGGCAGGCGCCTTTGCGTCCCACGCGGGGCCCGACTTGCGGGAGTGTTCCTTGCCGGGAACGCCGAATCGTTTTCCGTCACGCTCGAGGCGTCCCTCTTTCACGAGGTCGCGCAAGATGCGCTTGAGCAATGTCTGCTCGCCGGGGTTCAAGCCCCCCGCGCGCAACAGCTCTTTGATACCAACCAACCGCCCGGCGCGCTGCACCAGGGCCAGAACCTGCCCTTCATCAATCGCCAAAAAGACTCTCCGCTGCGTGATTTCGACCCGCGTGTGAAAGACGAAGGGCCAACAGACCGCGCCGCTGTCGAGCGACGCATCCGCTGGCCCTCAGTGTTGCTGCGCCGCGCCCGTGCGAGTCAGTGCCGGGAGCGGTGAGAGACGAATAACCAACGTGTGGCGGCCGCGCTCGAACAACTCCGCGACGGCCAGCCCGTGATGCCGACGCCCGGCTCGAGGGAGCCTGACGCCGTGGGTTCAGAAGTACCAGGCGGCTCCGGCGGCGGGCGTGAACGTGGTGAGCGTCATGCTGCCCGACGAGAAGGGAAGACGCAGACCCAGGCCGATGCGGCCCGAGACCGAGAAGCTGGGGCTGAAGAAGTACTCGGCACCACCCGCGAACTGTGCGGTCAGCTGAAGCGCGTTGCCGATGTCGGCCGCGATGCCGCTGCCAATGCCGACCTGCACGTTGATGAGCGGCCGCAGTGCGTCGGTCGAGCTGCGGAAGTGGTAGTCCATGCCGATCGTCGCGCCGAAGCCGAAGAGCACGCCGCCGCCAGAGATTCCGAGACCGACGCCGACGTCGAACAGCAGCGTGAACTGATCGCTGCCCCAGTACGAGAAGCCGAGCGAGCCCGTGTCGACCGGCGCCGCGGCGGTGCCGCGACCCGCGAGGCCGATGCCCTGGCCGCCGAACGTCGCGCGAACGCCAAAGGCGCCCTTCTGCGCCGAAAGAATGCCGTCAGCCGAGACCGGCTTGGCGGCAGGCTTCACCTCGGCCTGCTTGTCGCCCGTGTTGGAAGGCGGGTTGTTGGCGTACGGGTTGTCGTTGGGCTGGTTGGCGGGCTTGGTGGTGCCCGAGCCCGGCGTCACCGGAGTGATCTCCGTGCCGATCTCCTGCGCCAACGCCATCGAGCTCATCGTCACCAGCACTGCCACGCACAGTCGCTTCACGGCATTCCTCCAGAGGGGGTTCAGCTTCGCGCGGTAGACCCGGCATCGCGCCGGGGTGCGCAGGTTTTGAAACTCAGGGCAGCACGACCTCGAGGGGCTTCACGTCGACCGTGAGGCGGAACTGCTTCGAGACCTGCATGGGGTTGTGCGTCTTCGCGAGGAAGAAGTCGACGTCGAGCAGGCCGGGGTTGCGCGGCGTGAAGAAGAACTCACGCACGGGGCCATGGGGGTCGAGGTTCACCTCACGCAGCGAGAGGCGCTTGGCGGTCGAGGGCTCGATGGCCCAGACATAGCCCTGCTTCTCGGGCAGCTTCACGACGAGGCCGTGGTTCACCTTCACGGTAGCCGTCTTGGGGTTGCTCGAGGCGCCTTCGACCGTCGCGATCTCGATCGTGTCACGCGACACGGGTGGGTACTCGGGAGCGCGGGGCTCACAGACCTCGGCCTGAATGGTGCCGCCCCAGCCCGTCATCTTCTCGATGACGCCCGTGGCCACCATGATCTCCCCGACGTACTTCTTGAGGCCCTTCTGCGCCTTGCCCTCGATGGTGAAGGCCACCTGCTGGCGGGTGCCGTGGTTGGTGACGACCAGGTAGAACTCTTCGCCGCTCATCTCGAGGCGGCCACGCAGGGTCGCGTAGCCCTTCTGGCCGACGGCCATTCCGGGCTGGCTGATGGTCTCGATCTGACCGGGCGAGAAGAGGAGCAGCTTGGCCTCGTCAGGCACGGCCTCGACGACGGGCTCGGCCGACTCGACCTTCTTCGCGGAGTACTTCCGCACGTCGATGGTGCCACCGTAGTTGTGGTGCTTCTTGATGAGGCCGGCCACCGACACGCGGTGATCCATGTACGCGGGCAGCACTTCCTGATCGGGGCCCTGCAAGAGAAACCAGAGCTCGCGCTTATCGCGGCCGATGACCTCGAGGTACGGGAACCCCTGGTAGACGATCAGGCGGCCCTTGAGCTGGCCTTCGCCGAAGACGCCGCGGGCGCCGACGGTGAGCACCTGCTCCATCTCGCGCTTGGTGAGCGGCTCGAGTTCAGACGGCAGCTTGGTCGCGCGGGGCAGCGGCTTGTCGGGCATCGGCCCGGCCCAGCCATCGGCTCGGCGGGTCGGCGCGCTGAGCGAAGGAGGCGGAATCGGAGCGCTGGGCTTCGGCGCCTTCTTGCCGTCACCCTTCTTCGCTTCAGCCTTCTTCGGCTCGGGCTTCTTCGCCTCGACCGGAGCAGGCGGAGCGGGCTTCTCAGCCTTCGCCGGCTTCTTCTCGACGGCCTTCTTCGCCGGCTTGGGAGGTGCAACCTTCTTCGCAGCCTTCGCCGGCTTCACTGCTTTCTTCGCGGGCTTCGGCTTACGGGCAGCGGACGCCTTCTTTTTTGCCAACGCTGTCTCCTTGCGCGCTCAAACGAGCGGAGGTGTGCCCACTACCCCACACGTCGTGATTGAGTCAATCCAAACCCCACATTTTCTTGTGCTTTTTCAACATCGAAAGGTGTCTGGTCCATCTTCCAGGGGGTTGCTGGTTCCTCAACCGGGCGGATCTGGGTA
>JBEOKA010000460.1:0-11085 GCA_040275325.1 Myxococcaceae bacterium
TGCGCGACGAACTCCCGGTCGGAGAACCGCGGGACGATTCCCTGCTTCTCGAGCGCTGCAATCACTGCCGCAGTCGGGCGGTCAACGAGAACGGTGACGTCGATGTCCTGAGTCGTTCGCTGCGCCCCGTGGAGTGCGACTGCTTGCGCGCCGAACAGGTACCACTTCGCGTCGAGCCGCTTCATCGCCGCTGCGATCGCGGCCAGCGCCAGCTTGGCTCCTGCGTCGGTAGTACTCGGCGAAGCGCCGCGAGAGCGCCTGGTGCGCGGCGAGGTCTTCTTCTTGCGTACGGGCATCAGGCCATCCCGGCGTCAGCCACTGGGCACTGCGTTTCAGTTCATCTGCGCGCCGCAGAATCTCCTCCGCGTCGTCACCCGTCGCGAGGCCCACCGATTCCTCGAGACGAAGCCGTTCGGGAAGCCCCCAGTCGCGATCGGCAAAGGCTCTGAGATCGGCTGGTGAGAACCGGGGCTTCTTCTTCACTCAACCACCTTACATCTTTCCTGCACTCCTCCGCCGAGCCTCGGGTCTTCGAAGCACACCCGCAGTCTCCTGGAGCGACACATGGGTTTCTTCGACAAGGCCAAGCACTTCATGGGCGGTCACGGCGTGAAGGTGCAGCACACCGACATCGAGCGCCAGGACCCGCTGCAGGTCACGCTGCCGATCGGCGACACCGTTGTGAAGGGCAAGTTCAACGTCACTGCCGACAAAGACTGCGAAGTGCTCTCGATGAAGGCCGCGTTCCTCGCCGAGTTCGTCCACCCCGACGGCCGCGTCGAAGAGATCAGCCTCGGCCAGGACGTGTTCCCCGAGCCGAACACGTCGCGCTCCGACGACATGTTGAAGTACCCCTACAAGCTCTCGGGCGGCGCCACGCAGGAGGACTTCTTCATCATCAGCATGGAGAAGGACATTCCCGCGCTGCTCTCGGACAAGTCGTGGCCGAAAGAGAAGGTGCGCTTCTTCGTGAAGACGATGGTCGACGTGAAGGGCTCGCCGTTCGATCCCGACACGAAGAACGAGGTGAAGATCCTCGCCTGACCTCAGCCGCGCTCGGAGCGGTTCCGACTGTTCTTCGTCGGCTTCCAACCCTTGCGGTGCTCTGCGCGCTTCTTGAAGTCCTGCGCCGCCTGGGCACGCTGCTTCTGTCCGGGTCGTTCACGCCAGAAGATGCGCATCGGCACGCGCAGGCTGAACGTCTTGCGCAGGTAGTTCGCCACGTAGCGCTCGAAGCGATCGGGCACACTCTTGGGGTTCGAGCAGATGAACGCGAACGACGGCGGCGCCGTGCCGACCTGCATCGCGTAGTAGATCTTCAGCGCCCGCGCGCCGATCCACGGCATCGGGTGCTCGTTGGTGATGTGATCGGTCACCCGGTTCAGCATCGGCGTGCCCGCGCGGAAGTACTGCTGCTCGAACAGCTCGAGCGCGAGATCGAGCACCTTCGTCACGCCCTGCCCTTCGGTCGCCGAGACGAACACCATCGGAGCCCAGTCGACGTGCTTGAGGTACCACTTGAGCTCTTCGCGCCACTGGCTCTGCGAGCCTGACTTGCCGCGCACGAGATCCCACTTGTTGACGCAGACGATCAGCGCGCGGCCCTTCTCTTCCGCCAGCGCGGCGATCTTCTGATCCTGATCGACGCCGGCCTCGTTCGCGTCGAGCACCAGCACCACCACGTCGGCGTCTTCGGTCGCGCGCAACGCGCCCATCACCGAGAAGCCTTCGACCTTCTGGGTGATGACCGACTTGCGCCGAATGCCGGCCGTGTCGGTGAGAATGAAGTCGCGGTTCTTGTAGGTGAACGGAGAGTCGATCGGATCGCGCGTGGTGCCGGCGATCGGGCTGGCCACGACGCGGTCTTCTCCCAGAATCGCGTTCACCAGCGACGACTTGCCGACGTTCGGGCGGCCCACGATCGCCACGCGAATCGGAGCGTCGGCGTCTTTCTCGGCCAGCGTCTCTTCTTCCGGCTGCGGCACGCGCGGCGGCAGCATGGGGTCGAGCACGTCAGCGAGCGTGTGGAGCCCGTCTCCGTGCTCTGCCGCGACGGCGATCGGCTCACCCAGCCCGAGCCGGTGGAACTCGGCCACCATCGTGTCGGCGTTCTTGAGCCCGTCGCACTTGTTGACCAGCACCAGAATCGGCCGGTCCTGCTTACGAAGGTAGCGGGCGACCTCTTCATCGCCCGCGGTGACGCCCACGCGCCCATCGACGATCAACAACACCAGATCGCAGGCCTCGACGGCGGCCTGCGCCTGCTGCCGGACCAGCTTCTCGATCTGATCTTCTTTGCCCTCGGGCACGAAGCCGCCGGTGTCGACGAAGGTGACAGGCCGCTCGAGGTACTCGACGTCGGCGAAGTGCCGATCACGCGTGACGCCGGGCGTGTCTTCGACGATCGCGCGCTTGCGACGAATGAGCCGGTTGAACAGCGTCGACTTGCCAACGTTCGGCCGGCCGACGATGGCGATGAGGGTGCGTTTCGGGCCGCGAGCCATTGGTTACTCCCGGACCGCCGAGTAGCCCATGCGACGGAGCGTGTCGTGCCGTTCGCTCCAGCGCTCTTCGACCTTCACCTGCAGCGAGAGGAAGAGGTTGGTGCCGAGCAGCCGCTCGATCGACTTGCGCGCGTCGGTGCCGATGGTCTTCAGCATCTGCCCACGCTTGCCGATGATGATCGCCTTCTGGCTGTCACGCTCGACGTAGATGTTCGCGTGAATGCGCACGAGGCCCGTCAGCCGGGGGCCAGCCTTCTGCGGCGCCTGTTTCTTCTGCTTCTTCGACTGCGGCCGTTCGGGCGGAGGCGTGTACCGATCGCTCTCGTCGAACAGCTCGACGATCACGGCGGTGGAGTACGGGATCTCCTGACGGCAGTGCCGAAGAATCTGCTCGCGCACGTACTCGCCCACCAGCACCCGCTCGGCCTGATCGGTGAGCATGTCTTCGGGGAACAGGTTCGGCCCCTCGGGCATCGCCGCGAGCACGCGGTCGTAGATCAGCTCGAGGCCGTCTCCGCTTCGTGCCGACACCGGCAGCACCTCGGCGAACGAGAAGTGCTTCTGGTACAGATCGATCAGCGGCAGCAGCAGGTGCTTCTTCACGAGATCGATCTTCGTCACCACGAGGATCGTGGGCTTGTTGATCGCCTTGAGCCGCTCCATCACGAACCGGTTGCCCGGCCCGATCTCTGGCGCCTTGCCCTCTTCGAGCCCTTCCGCCTCGACGAGGAAGAGCACCACGTCGCACTCCGACGCGGAGTTGAGCGCGACGTCGACCATGTACGCGTTGAGCGCGCCTTTGGCCTGGTGAACGCCGGGCGTGTCGACGAAGGCCACCTGCCCCGTCTCTTTGGTCACCACGCCCAGAATGCGCGTGCGGGTCGTCTGGGGCTTGGGCGAGACGATGGCCAGCTTCTCGCCAGCCAGCGCGTTCAGAAGGGTCGACTTGCCCACGTTGGGCCGGCCAATCAGCGCGGCGAATCCACTGCGGGTGGGCACGGCGGTGTCCTCGATGGGTCCCGAAGTGACGATCAGATCGTCTTCGAGATGGTGAGCTTCTTGATGACGATGTCCGTCTTCGGGCGGTCGCCCGGGCCCTTGGGTACCACGTTCGCGACCCGATCGATGATGTCCTGACCGGAAACGACCTCGCCGAAGATCGTGTGCTTGCCGTTCAGCCAGGCCGTGTTGGCGACCGTGATGAAGAACTGGCAGCTGTTCGAGTTCGGGCCCGAGTTCGCCATGGCCAGCAGACCCGGCTTGTCGAACCGCCTGCCCGACTGGAACTCGTCTTCGAACTTGTAGCCGGCGTTGCCGCGGCCGGTGCCGGTCGGGTCTCCGCCCTGCACCATGAAGTTCTGAATGCAGCGGTGGAAGATCGTGCCGTCGTACAGCGGGGTGCCCTTCATCGCCTCGCCCGAGCCGGGGTGGGTCCACGGCTTCTCGCCCGTTGCCAGGCCCACGAAGTTCTCGACCGTCTTCGGCGCGTCTTTGGGGAAGAGCCGAACGACGATGGTGCCCTGCGTGGTGTCGAACGTCGCGTACAGATCGTGGCCGGCGCGGGCCTCATCCATCATTCCCATGGTGCTGTTCCCTCTCCCTGGTGCGGCTTACGGCTGCGTGTCTGACAACGTGATCTTCACGATGGTGATCGGCTCGATGGGCTTGTCCATCGGGCTCTTCGGAGCCTTCGAGATCGCCTCGGCGACTTCGTAGCCCTTCACCACCTCACCGAAGATGGTGTGCTTGTTGTTGAGGTACGTCGGCATCGAGGTGGTGATGAAGAACTGCGAGCCGTTCGTGTTCGGCCCGGCGTTGGCCATCGCCAGCAGGCCCTTCTTGTCGAAGGCGCAGCCCTTCTGGCACTCGTCTTCGAAGGAGTAGCCGGGGTCGCCCGTGCCGGTGCCGAGCGGGTCGCCGCCCTGAATCATGAAGTCCTGAATGACACGGTGGAAGATGAGGCCGTCGTAGAACGGCACGCCCTTCTTCCGCTCGCCCGTGGCGGGGTTCTTCCAGTCCTTCTCTCCGCTGGCGAGGCCGACGAAGTTCGAGACCGTCTTGGGCGTCTTGTCTGCGTAGAACTTGATGGTGATGTCACCGAGGCTGGTCTTCATGACGGCGTAGATCGGCTTGCCGGCTTCGGCCTTGCCCATCCACCCCGAGGCCGTGGATCCCGTGGGCGTCGCCTCGTTCTTGGGACAGCCAGCGAGTGCGACGAGGGCCGCGCTGAACAGGAGCGCTCTCACTTCTTGCCGTCCTTCTTCGCCGCCGGCGCCTTCTCGCTGATCGTCACCTTGATGATCTTCTGATCGACCACGGGGCGATCCATCGGGCCCTTCTGCACCTCGCCGATCTTCACGACGTTCTCGTAGCCCGAGATCACCTCGCCGAAGATCGTGTGCTTGTTGTTCAGGTACGTGGGGTTCGAGGTGGTGATGAAGAACTGCGAGCCGTTCGTCGCGGGGCCACGGTTGGCCATCGCGAGCAGGCCGGTCTTGTCGAAGCCGCGGCCCGACTGGAACTCATCTTCGAAGGTGTAGCCCGGGCCGCCGCGGCCGGTGCCTTCAGGGTCGCCGCCCTGGATCATGAAGTTGGGGATCACGCGGTGGAAGATGATTCCGTCGTAGAAAGGGCGCTTGGTGGGCTTGCCCGTCTTGGGGTCGACGAACTCCTTCTCGCCGGTGGCCAGGCCCACGAAGTTCGCGACCGTCTTCGGCGCGTCTTTCGCGAAGAAGCGAATGACGATGTCACCCTGGGTCGTCTGGAGCGTCGCGTAGAGGTCTTTCCCCTCCATCGCGAGCGACGTGAACTTGCCCTGCGCGAAGCTGAGGGCGGGAACCAGCAACATCAGGAAACAGAGGGTACGGACGGTTCGCATGACGGCGGAAGGTACCGCCGCGGGGTGCGAGGCTCCAAGCCGATTCTCAGGGGGGCGTGGGCGGCTCGGACTGGCGCGTCGAGAGGATCACCAGCGTGTCTTTCGCGGCCGCCTGCTCGGCTTCCTTCTTCGACCGACCGGTCGACCGGGCGAACACCTCGGCGCCGATCGACACCTCGACCTCGAAGATCTTTTCGTGATCGGGGCCGGTCTCTCCCACCACGCGGTAGCGCGGCGAGGCCTTGAACCGGCTCTGCCCTTCCTCCTGCAGCAGCGACTTGTAGTCCTGGCCCTGGCGCCCCTCGGCCACGCCCTCGAGCGCGTCGGCGAAGACCCGATCGATGAAGGGCATCACGGCCGCCATGCCGTCAGAGAGGTAAATCGCGCCGATCACCGCCTCGGTCGCGTCGGCGATGAGCGAGGTCTTGTCACGGCCGCCGGTCAGCTCTTCTCCCCTGCCGAGCAGCAGCACCTCGCCCAGCCCGAGCGTGCGGCCGATGCGCCCCAGACCCTCTTCGTTCACGATCAGCGCGCGCAGCTTCGAGAGCTCGCCTTCATTGGCTTTGGGGAAGCGCTCCATCAGCCGGTGCCCAATGGCGAGATCGACGACGGCGTCACCCAGGTACTCGAGGCGCTCGTTGTCTTCGAGCGGCAGCTCTTTGTGCTCGTTGCAGAAGCTCTTGTGGGTGATGGCCCGCAGCGCAAGCGCCTTGTCGGTCATCGACAGCGCGAGGCGCTGCTCGAGGCCGGCGAGACGTTCTTCGTTCGTCTTGAAGCGCGGTTGCACGATCAGCAGACCTGGTTGCGGCCAGCTTCCTTGGCCTCGTAGAGCTTCTCGTCCGCCCTCTGAACCAGCGCCTCGGCGCTGTCGGACTTTTTGCCGAGCGTCGACACGCCGCAGGAGATCGTCACGGGAATGATCTCGTCGTCGAAGCTGAACTCGTGCTTCTCGACGACCTTGCGAACCTTCTCGGCCATCGCGAGCGCGCCCTTGTGATCGACCTCGGGCGTGAGCACGGCGAACTCCTCGCCTCCGTAGCGGGCCAGCAGGTCTTCTTTGCGAATGCGCTTCTTGATGGCCGAGGCGACCTCTTTGAGCACCGCGTCACCGGCGAGGTGGCCGAAGGTGTCATTGATGCGCTTGAAGTGATCGACGTCGATCAGCACCATCGAGAGCGTGCGTCCGTAGCGCCGGCAGCGTGAGATCTCACGCTCGATGGTCTCGTCGAAGGAGCGCCGATTGTTCACCTGGGTGAGCCCGTCGACCGTCGTGAGGCGGTAGATCTCGTCGTGGTACGCCGCCTCGATGTTGTTGTGGGCGATGAACTTGAAGACGGTGCGCCCGACCTTGATGAGATCGTTGTTGCGCAGCTGTACCTTGCCGTCGAGCGACTCGTCGTTGAGGAAGGTTCCGTTGGTCGACCCGACGTCTTCGATCTGCGCCTGCCCTTCGGTCACCGTGATGCGCACGTGCTGGCGGCTGACCGAGTCGTGATCGATCTGAATGTCGCTCTTCGAGGAGCGGCCGATGCTCAGCTTGCCCTCGTCGAGATCGAACTTGCGGCCCAGCTCTTCGCCGTAGATCACCACCAGCGCTGAAGAGCGCGCGAACGCCCGCTTCTGGATCTTCGAGATCGCGGTGACGGCGGTGACGGTCTTCTGCCCCATCGGTTCGCGCAGCCTACCACTTCGCGTCTGGAACGCGCCCCACGACGCAAAACGGGGCGCCTCCACCGAAGGAAGCGCCCCGTCTGCACGACTCAGCGACTGCAGCGTCAGTTGATCGTGACGCCCGTCTTGCTGATCGAGATCTCGGGCTGAACCGGCGTGGTGGCGTCGTAGAACAGCTGCGCCTTCACGGTGGCACCCGTCGCCGTGCAGCCGGCAGGCAGGCTGAACTCCACCTCGCCGCTGCCAGCCTTGGTCTCGGTCGACGAGCTCATGACGTCGCAGCCCGCGATGGGAGCGCCGGCCGCCGTGGCGAACGAGAGCTTCACGAGACCGTCATCACCGGGCGCCGTGCCGATCTTGAACTTCTCGACCGCGACCGTGATCTTGCCCGCGTCGGCGACCGGCATCGACAGGTCGGTCTTGAACGACACGGCCTGCTCGCCGTAGTCGAGGAAGCCGAAGGCGGTGAGGTAGTTGGTGACGCGGTCGTAGTTCGTGGCGTTCAGCTCGACGAGCGCCTGGAACGTGAGCGCCGGGCCACCAGCAGGCGTCGGAGCGCCGCTCAAGCGGAGCGCCTGCACCTGCATCGGCGAGCGGCCACCCGCGGCCATGCCCGACTTGAAGAGACGGTCACGGAACGTGCCGGGCGCGGCGGGCAGCGAGAAGCCATCAGCAGCGCGCGCAGCGTCGAACAGCACGTCCCAGCGGTGCTCGAGCTCGTCCGAGAAGGTGACGCGAATGACCTGCGAGCTGGTGCCGAGGCCCGTCGCGACCGACGAGGTGACGAACTTGAAGCTGCGGGGACCGATGCCGGCCACCGCCGCCGTGTGCGCGTTGAAGCGGCCCGACTCGGGGAACGTGGGGAACGCCTGACCCGAGATATCGATGGGCGTGGCGCCGCGGGGGTCGAACACGAGCTTGTTGTCGGCGAGGCGAACGAACAGGGCCGAGGCACCAACCTGCGCCGACTTGTCCGAGGCGGCAGCGGCCGAGAGCGCGGCGACGATGATGCCGTACTCCGAGCCTTCCGTGCCGCTGTGCGACGGCGCCGAACGAACCGGGAGCAAACCCGCGGCAGGCAGCGTGTCCTGCTTGTCGAGCGTGTCGTCGATCGGCGTGGCGAGGTTGACGGCAGCGCCGAGGCCGAGCGGGATCACGCCGCGGCCGGGAACGTTGACGCCCGTGAGGGCCAGCGCGCCGTCGGCGAACTTGCCGCGGTACGAGGGCATCTTCGGAGCCTTGAGCGCGAAGCCGAAGCCCAGCGGAATGTTCGCCCACTTCAGGTTCTTGTCCGTGAAGTGGCCCGTGTTCGAGTAGTCCCAGCCCTTGGTGCAGTTCGGGTACGTCTGGCCTTCCTTGCAGGCCGCGTTCGCCATGTTGAACTGCACGTCGCGAACGATCGACGAGTTCAGCTTGCGAATGAGCGGCTGAACCTGCCCGAGAATGCTGCCGATGTTGATGTTGTCGGTGCCGCCCGAGAAGGCGCCGAGCAGCGGGCTCAGGTCGCCGATGGTGAGCTCGCCCGAGAACGCCCAGGCCGCGCGCGTGCCGCAGTCGCCAGCGCGAATCTTGGTCTCGTCGGCAGCGCCCGAGGCGTCGGTGCACACGCCGTTGAGGCCGAGGCCCGCAAGCGTGCTCTTGTTCGTCTCGCTGAACACGAGGAACGCGCCGTCGGGCACGTTGACGTTCATGTCGATCGTCGTGCCCAGCTTGATGCGCGTGGGGCGCGAGGGGCCGAGCAGCTGGGTGAGGTTCAGGTTGGTGACGGCTCCGGCGAGCGACATGCCGCCAACGCCCGCCTTGATGTTGGCGTTCATCGGGTAGCCGTCGAACGTGCCCTTGTAGCCACCGAACTTGTTCACCGGGTTGCGACGCAGCACGACGTTCAGCACGTTCGCGTCAGCGCCAGACGGGCGGTAGTTTGCGATGGTGACGTAGGTGAAGTCGGCGTGGAACACGGTGACGCTGTACGAGGTGGCCGCGCCGAAGACGTAGTTGCCCACGCCCGCCGCGTTGGTCTCGACCGGCGCCGCCTGCGCGATCTCAGCGCCAGCCGCGTCACTCACGATCACGCGAGCGCCCGAGATGGGGCGGCCGGTGAGCTCATCGGTGACGACGACGCTGCCGCCCATCGCGGGAGCCGCGACCACGATCGCCTTGCCCGTGCAGGTGATGCTGCCGAAGGCCGCCTGAACCGCCGCGACGCCATCGCCGCCGGTGGTGGCCATGGCTCCGGCGGTGAACTCAGACGCGAGGCCCGTCGCCGGCATCGGCGCCGAGAGCGGGCTGCCAGCAGGAGCCGTCCACGTGGCGCCGTCCTTGATGATGACGGGCTCGGTGCCGGCCCACGCCGACACCCAGAACTTCATCTTCGAGCCGGCCTTCACGACCGCGAAGTCGGGAATGATCGCGCAGCGCGTGACCGTCGAAGCCGCCGGAGCCGCCTCGCACTTGCCGCTGCGACAGACGAGCGTGCTGCCACAGTCAGCGTCAGCCGAGCAGAGCTTGGGCTTGCACTCACCACCGGCCTCGGTGAAGTCACAGACACACGAGGTCTCGGTCGCGCACTGCTCGAGCGCCGTCGCACCAGCCGCCGTACGGCCGCTCGGCGTGCACTGCGCGTTGCTGCTGCAGTCGGGCACGCACGTGCTCGAGCTTCGCGAGCAGCGGAACAGCTTGGGGCACTGATCGTCGTCGTTGCACGAGTCAGTGGCACCGCCACCGCCCGAGCCGCCGTCGTTACCAGCGGGAGGGGGACCACACGCGATCGAGGACAGCGCCGCAGCAGCGAGCGCCACCCAGAGGGTGTTGCGAAGCTCAGCCTTCATTCGAAGTACTCCCTTTGAGGTGGAAACGGCCCTTGGGTGAGAAAGGCGCGGCTCGTTTCCGATATCGGCCTACCCGTGTCAACCGGGACCGCTGACGCACAGCGACGCCCGTGCCATCTGGGTTCACAAACCGTTTCGCACAGTTGGGTCTTGTCGCGCGTGACAGGACTGTCGTGGTCACCGAGACTGGAGCGCCGTGGCGTCTCGCACACCCAGAGTGTCAGGTGATCTACTCGGCAGTGTGCTGGCGTCGGTCTCGCGTGAGTCAGGCTCCGCGCTCGTGCTCACGCCGGTGTGGCGACAGGTGGTGGGAGAGACGCTCGCAGGCGTCTCGGCGCCCCGAAAGTGGCTGGGCACGACGCTGGTGATCGGCTGCGCGAGCGCGTCGTGGGCGACAGAGCTCTCTCAGCAGAAGGCACAGTGGCTGACGCGGCTTCAGCAACGCCTGGGGAAGAAAACGGTCGAGTCTCTCGTCTTCGAGGTCGCATGACCTGGCTGGTCGTTCTCACCCTCGCGGCCGCACCGACGCTCGAGCAGCAGGCCTCGTCACTCGTGCGTGAACGCTTCGAGACCTCGGGCCGCAGCCCTCCCGTCGATGACGCGCGCCTGGGGCTCGCGGCGCGCAGCCTGGCGAAGCTCGCGCTCGAACAATCGGCGAGCGACGCGGCTGGGCTGCTGGCGGTGACTGGAGCCGTCTCGGCGACCGGCGGTTGGGATGCGAGCCCGACGGCCATTCTCATCAAGGCGCCACCCGCGCGGCTGCTCGAAGAGCTGGTCAAGTTGCAGAGCCTCGCCAGTGAGCCTGCGCAGGCGCTGGGCGTCGGGTTTGCCGAGCAGAACCAGCACGGCGCGATCTGTGTGCTGCTCACCCAGCGCAAGTTCGAGCTCGAGCCCCTGCCCCGCCACTTCAAGAAACCACCAGGATCGCTCGAGGTGTGCGGAGCGCTCAGCGAGCCGCTCGAGACCGCCGAGCTCTTCGTCACCGCGCCGTCTGGAGCCGTCGCGAGGCTGCCCATGACGCGCAAGCCAAAGCGTGGGCTGTGTGGCGCCTTCCGCCCGACCGAAGGCCGCAACGTGGTCGAGGTGTTGGGCCGCGGCCCGAAGGGGCCCGAGGTCGCCGCGATCTTCTTCGTCGCCGTCGGCCAGGCCGTGGTGACGGCCGATCAACATGTCGTGGAGCCTCCGACGCCCGACGACGCGCGGC
>JBEOKA010000461.1:0-9974 GCA_040275325.1 Myxococcaceae bacterium
CAGCAAGCGCCACGGGAGACTTCGCCGCCGAGACGAACCCGCTGGCAGAGATTCCCGCGCGAGCAGTGCCGCTCACGCCAACGGTCGCGGCGAGCGTGGCTTTGGCCTTCACGGGCTTCGGCGGCGGGGGCGGCTTCGGGGTGTCGAGGCGGCGAACGGTCATGACAATCTCCTCAATTCAGGTGGCGACGAATGTTGAGTCATCGGCGAGCGAAACCGTGCAGTTGTTCCGCTGACCCTCTTCACGCGCATGTTTCTGCAGGTCGTTGGAATCGTGAGCGTGGGCAGATGTGGGCAAGCTCCAATCAGCGAGGTACACGCTTGGGAGCATGCCGAAAGTCCGCTCTGCGCAGCTGCTGCTGTACGTGCCGCTCGCGCTCGGGCTGGTGCTTCGGCTCGGCCTGCTGGGCGACCACGGCATCTTCTGGCCCGATGAAATCTACCAGTCGTTCGAGCCGGCCCACGCGTTGGTCTTTGGCCATGGGCTGATTCCCTGGGAGTTCATCGACGGCGCGCGCAACTGGGCGCTCCCCGGGCTCGTCGCGTTGATCATGAAGCTCTGCGCCATCGTCGGCGCTGATCACCCTGCGCAGTACATCGCAGCGGTGAAGGTGGTGTTCATCGTCGTCTCGATCGGCACGGCGCTGGGGACGTATCGGCTCGCGCGCGCCGTTGGAGCAGACGAGCTGCCGGCGGCGGCATGCACTGCCATCTTCAGCCTCGCGGCGCCGGTGCTGTACTTCGCGCCACGCGCGATGAGTGAGAACGCGACGGTGCTGCCGATCGTCTGGGGGCTCTCGCTGGTGCTCGACACCGCCCTCGTCGAGAGCGCGTTCGGTGCGACGCCGTCCGTACGCGCGCGACGACTGCTCTGGCTCGGCGCCTCGCTGCTCGGCCTGTCGGTGTTGTTCCGGCTCCAATCGGCCGTGGTGTGCGTCGCCATCGTGGGCGTGCTCTCGGCGCGGCGGCAGTGGAAGGCGCTGCGTGACGTGTCGGTGGTGCTCGCTGTCTGGGCCTTCCTCTTCGGAGCGCTCGACGCCTTCACCTGGAGCCACGCGCCCAAAGTGATGGCGGGCGGCTGGTTTCACTCGGCCGTCGTGTACCTGCGCTTCAACCTCATCGAGGGCAAAGCGGCGGGCTGGGGTGTCGCGCCCTGGTACTTCTTCGCGCAGCGACTGTGGACGTCGATGCCCTTCATCACCGTCGTGCTGGT
Source organism: Myxococcaceae bacterium (assembly GCA_040275325.1). Classification (GTDB taxonomy): domain Bacteria; phylum Myxococcota; class Myxococcia; order Myxococcales; family Myxococcaceae; genus Xiheimicrobium. The sequence goes on from JBEOKA010000461.1 coordinate 1,214, forward strand.
GGGCGGGCTCGTGCTCTCGCTGCGTCGTGCCCCGGCGCTCATCGCCATCGCCCTGCTCTTCTTCGCGCTGCACTCCGCCTCGCCACACAAGGAGTACCGCTTCATCCTCCCGATGCTCCCCATGCTGGCCGCGTTGGTGGGCGTGGGCCTCACGGGGCTCTCCATCGAGCGCGTGCGGCAGGTCGCCATGGGCGCGGCGGTGCTGGCGTCACTCCAGTCGGCGGCGACGCATGGCACGCTCACGTTCGGTCAACTCGGCCAGTACCCCGGTCGCGACAACGACAGCGCGTGGGACGACAACGGCCCCGTCAACCGGCTCATGCTCGTCGCTTCGCAGCAGAAGGACCTGTGCGGGTTGTTCACGCCCGTGCACCCCGCGTGGATGGGTGGCGCGACGTACCTGCACACGAAGGCGCCGCTCTTCTCGCCCGGCTGGCCGTACGACTGCGCGCAGGCGGGCACGTGCAACTACGCCATTCTGCCGAAGGGCAATCAGCTGCCACCCATCGCCGAAGACAAGAACTTCGTGCTGGTGAAGCTCCCCGACAGCCCGTGCCGCGCTGACCCGAACTACGCGTGGCGCCTGCCCTGATCAGGTCAGGTCGGTCTCCAGCGTGAAAGGAGCTCCTGCGTCGCGTCAGGCAAGCTGCGAGACCCACTCCCGCACCAGCGCGGTGAAGGGCAGCCGCTGACTGGCCAGCTTCGAGGGCGAGAGCGTCACCATCGCGCGGTCGTCATCGAGCCACGTCACCAGCGCCTCGGCGCGCGGGCTCAACGCCATCTTCGTCTTCTGGGCCTTCTTCTTGGCGCCCGTGTGAAAGACGAGCTGCACCTCGTCGTGCGAGCGCAGGTGAAACGTCGCGAAGAAGACGTCGTCAGCGCGAAAGCTCGGCGCGTTCCACTTGATGGCTTCGCTGATGTCGGGGAGCGCCGACGTCACCAGGCGCCGCACGCGCACGATGTCATCGCGCAGCGGGTGTTGCAGGGCTTCGAGAAAGGCATCGACTTCGTTTCCAGCGATGGGCGGCAGCTTGGCCGTGGAGCGCCCGGTCTTCGACGTCATGCGCGTGAGTGTCTCTCAGCGGGCCTCACCAACGCCAGCGTTCATGAACGACGGCGCCGGCGCAGCATCGCGACCAGCGCGAGTGCACCGAGGCCCGGAGCCGCCAGCACGGACGAGCAGCCGGCGGCCTCCGAAGGAACGAACGTCGAGAGCTTGTCAGACGACATCGCCATGTTGCCCGAGAGGTCGAAGGCGACGACGCGCAGGTCGACGGTGCCTTCGCCCACGCCTGCTGCGGTCAGCGCGCTCTCACTGGCGACGGCGAGCGCAGCGGATGGAATGGTGGTGGCCATGCTCGAGGCCGGCACCAGGAAGTTCACGTCTCCGGGAGACTCGACCGTGACGGTGACGCGTGGGTTGCACGTCGAGGCGTTGAGCTGCTGCGCCTGAACGGTGGCCTTCGGCAGGCCCGGCGGCAGGGTGTCGATGTCTTCCGAGGTCGAGAAGCGCGTGATGACGACGCCGTTGAGCTCGACCCGGTACGACGTGTTCGCTTCGAGCAGCGACGTCGGCTTCAGCACGAAGAGCGTCGACGGCTCGTCTCCCGATACCCGCACGCCCGTCGACATCAGGCCAATCGACTTGCCGCGCTCATCGAGCAGCCGCACCGCGCCGGGGTCTTTGATTCGCTCGCCCGTCGAAGCCACCGGCAGATCCGACCGCAGCCAGAGCGCCGTCGACCGCGGGACTCGTGAGCCCTCTGCCGGCAACGCCTGGAACCCCTGAATGCCGCTGATGGCCTCACAGGCACGGGCCGGAGCGCTCGCCAGTGACACGGCGATCAGAGCGCCCAGAACGACTGACTTCCAATACGGCTGCACGACCATGGCACCCGGTTGAGCGAACCTCGTGCCACCAAAGATGTCCATCTTTTCATATACTTGCGTAGGCTTGAACACCCACATGTCGATGATCCATGACACCGGCGCCACCCTCGCCGAAACCGTCCATCTCCACTGGAATGGTGCAGCCTCGCTCCAGCGCTGAGGGCGAAGACCCCCACCACGACCGAGGCTCCCCAAATGGGTCCAGCCACATTCCAGACACATCGACACGTGGCACGAAGCGTGGAGTGATGCGGCCGAACATGTACCCCGAACTCCGCAACGACCGCCGCTACACCTGCCAGGCCCGTTTCTTCGGTTCGGGAGGCACGTTCCTCTTCCGCGGTGCGGTCACCGACATCTCGCGCACGGGCCTGTGCCTCGCGGGTATCGGCGCGATGGCGAAGGGCCAGTCGATTCACCTGAAGGTCGACCTCCCCACCGGCACCGTCGAGGCCGTCGCCGAGGTGCGCTGGGTGCGGAGCCAGGAAGACGGCACCGCCGAGGCGGGCATGCGGTTTCTTCGCATCAACCAGTCGAGCCTCGAGGCCATCGACGAGGCCATGGCCGAGCGGCCCATCACCTCGACCTTCATGCGGCAGTACGTGTTTCGCTGAAGCGCGCGGCGCAGACTTCGCTGGGGAGATGACGCATCGCGCGCGCCTGCTTCATGCGCGTTGACGCCCACATGCGCCGACGGTCACAGTGCCGCCCGTGCGGTGGCCGGCCCTTCTGACGCTCACGCTGTTTGGTTGTGCGACCTCGAGCCCCGCGCCTGCGGCGAACACCACGCCGAAGGCCGAGACCTCTGACGTCGCCGCCGCCTTCGAGCCCGAGCCCACCGTTGCTGCGCCGACGGTGACGGCGAAGCCTCCGCCGCCGCTGCCAGACGTGCGCGCGCCGTTCCGCGAGGCCCTCGAGTCGTCGCAGAAGGCGCTGTCGTCGAACGACCTCGAGAACGCGAAGGCCGAGTCGCTGCGCGCCATCAAGGTCGCCACCACCCTCGGCGTCCACGAGCGCATCAAGGCCGCCGAGCTGTCGTTCAAGGTGGCGCTCGCGTCGAACGCCGCGCCCGACGCGCAGAAGGCGGCCCGAGACTGGCTCGGCACCTGCGGCGGAGAAGGCGTCGAGGTGTGCCGCACGCAGGCCCTCAACGCGCTCGTCTCGACCGCGCGCCTCGACCCGTCGGCGACGAAGGCCCTGCGTGACGAGGTGAGCGACGTGCAGAAGGCCGACGCCTGCTTCAAGGCCTCGGAGCGTGCGAAGAAGCCCGAGCGCTGCTTCGCCGACGCCGAGAAGACGGCGAAGAGCCGGCGCGACGAGCTGCTGCTGGCGCGGGCGACGTTCGTGCGGGCGTTGTCCGCTCCCGAGCCGAAGCAGGTGGCGCTGTTCAACGCGGTCGACCAGCAGTGCGACTCGGCCGCGTGCGTGACGGTGCGGCGACGCGCGCTCGCGCAGTTGGTGGCGAAGGCCAGGGCCGAGAAGAAGCTCGACGACGCCGCGCGCTTCGCTCTCAGAGACGCGCAGGCTTTCGCGAGCACGTTGCCCGAGGCCGAGCGCGCGTGGGGGCGGCCTCCCGAGACCGACGTGGTGTGCGCGGCCTTCGACGGCGCCAACGGCCCCGGCGCGTGCCGCAAGCTCGAGAAGCAGCTCACCGGCCGGTGGTCGTTCCGCGACTTCTCGAAGGACAAGCCGCGCGAGGGCCTCACCGGCGACCAGGTGCGGGCAGTGAACGAGCACTACGCGCCGCTGCTGCAGGAGTGTCTGGCCGCGCAGGCCCGCCGCCTCAAGCCACCCGATGCGGTCCGCTACGAGGTGCGGTGGATGGTGTTCAACGACGGCCGCGTGGGCGAGGTGCACTTCAAGAACGCGAACTTCGACGACTCCGAGCTCGGCCGATGTCTGCGTGCACAGTTCGAGACCTGGCGGTATCCCCGCTACGAGGGTGAGTGGCAGCACGTCGAGCAGGCCTTCACCGTGACGGCCGTCGAGCGACGGTAGCGGAGGCTTCATGAATTGGGCGGTGCTGTGCGCCATGGTGCTCGCGCAGGAGCCGACACCCGAGCACCATCTCGAGCAGGCCACGAAGCTGGTGGGGTCGCGCGGCTTCGAGCAGGAATACGGCGCGCTGCTCGAGTCGCTTCGGGCGCTGCCGCCGGCCGACCCGCGCCGCCGAAGGCTGCTCTGTGAAGCGCTGCACCTCGGAGAGCGCAGCGGCGACTCGGCGAAGGTGGAGCGTGACCTGCGCGCGCTGGTGAACACGCTCGAGAACAAGCAGGCCTCGAACGCGTCGCTCTCCCGCTTCATCGTGAAGCTGCACGCCGTGCGCACCCTCGAGCGCTCGAAGTGGACGGTGACTCGCAGCACCGAGGTGCCGCAGGACCTGCCGTGTGACGAGTGGGACGCTGGCGGCGCGCGCCTCGCCCTCGCGATGAACCTCGCCAGCCGCGGCATGGACTTTCTGGCGACGCCTGCGCAGCGCAGGGCCGCCGACCGCCTGGCGAACGAGGCGTACCTCGAGCTGCATCGCCGCGTGAGCACCGACCCCGCGCTCGACGACGCGATGCGCGCCAGCCTCTTCGACCTCTCGCTCGTCTTCTGCGCGTCGCCAAAGGGAGGCGCGTGCCCTCCGCAACACGAGGCGCTCACCCAGGCGCTCGCGCTGCGCACGAAGGCCTTCGGCGCCACCGACGAGCGCGCGCAGCAGTCGGCGTTCAACCTCGCCGTGTTCTTCGAAGAGCAGGGGCGGCTGGCCGACGCCGAACGCACGCTGCGCTCCATCTTCCCCGGCGTCTCGGCGACGTCGTCGACCGAGCTCACCCGGGAAGCGGCGATGGCGCTGTTCCTCGTGGCGCAGTCGGGCCGCGCGAGCGACGCGTGGGAGATTGGTGGCTGGGTGGTGCGCGAGCTCGCGAAGGTGCCCCGAGAGGCGTACGCGCCGACGATGGCGTTCCTGCGTGACGGTGCCGAGCTGGCCGTGCGCGCCAAACGCCCGAACGACGCGCGCGAGTGGCTCAGCGTCTGTGTGCAGCTCGGTGAAGCGCAGGGCGGGCCGTTCGCGTGGGCGGCAGCCGACGACCGGCTCCAACTCGCCACCGTGCTCGAGCGCGCAGGCGACCTCGCCGCGGCCGACGAGCAGTACGTGAAGGCCATCGCGACGTTGAGCGAGAGCGCCGACGAGTTCGTCGAAGAGCAGCGCGCCGAGCGATGGAGAGAGGTCGCCGCCGCCGAGCGGAGCCGCGCCGCCGTGCTCGAGAAGCTGGGCAAGAAGGACGAGGCCCGCGCGCTGCGTGAAGCCGCGAAGGCCCACGAAGCCCCGAAGGGAAAAACAGGCAAACCAACCGAGGGCCGATGACGTAGACGCGCGCGATGCGCACCCGCCGCTGGCCCTTCGTCGTCGCCGCCCTGTTCGCCCTCGCCGTGCCAGCGTACTGGTGGTTCTTTCTCGAGTCGGGCGCCCCCAAGGGCACGTTCTCCATCGACCTCGCCGAGGTGCGGCGGCTCGCCAACGTGATGCCCGGCGACAAAGCGACCTCGGTTCACTTCGAGCCCGTCGGGCGCTTCGAGTTCCCGAAGACGGCCGTCGTCGCCGGTGACGGCTGGGCGACGGCGGACATGACGGTGTACTCGTATCAGCTCGTCTTCCCCTCCCAGCGCGTCATCGTGGACGCCGCGATGGACGAGGCGACGGGCAAAAAGGGCGGCGCGGTGTGGTTCGACGGGGCTGCCTTCGCGCGTGTGCTGGCCGGAATGTCGGAGGCGAGCGTCATCGTCGTCACGCACGAGCACTTCGACCACCTCGCCGGCCTCGCGATGCACCCCGACGTGAAGGCGCTGATGAAGAAGGCGGTGCTGACCGAGGCGCAGCTCGCCGAGCCGAAACGAATGGACCCCCTCGTCTTCCCGCCCGAGGCGCTCGAGGGCTACCGGCCGCTGTCGACGAGGGCGCTGCACGCCATCGCGCCGGGCGTCGTGCTCGTCAAAGCACCGGGTCACACGCCGGGCAGTCAGCTCGTCTACGTGCAGCGCGCCGACGGAGCCGAGTACCTCTTCCTCGGAGACGTCGCCTGGCACCTGCGCAACGTCGAGCTCGTTCGCGAGCGCGCGCGGCTGGTGACCCAGTTCTTCCTCAACGAAGACCGCGCCAACGTGCTGCGCGAGCTGGCCGAGCTGAACCGGTTGTCGAAGGCCGAGCCGAAGCTGAACTTGATTCCCGGGCACGACACGCCGCACCTCGAGGCGCTCACGCAGCAGGGCTTGTTCGTGAAAGGCTTTCTCCCGCCCGCGCCCGCAGCGCCTGCAGCTCCCGAGGCAGCGCCGGCCGACGCAGGCACGCCGTAGCGTTCACCTGGGCGCGTTCTTCAGCGCGTCGAACCCCGCGGCCGAGCAAGACCGCGCCAAGGTGCTGCACGAGCTGGCCGAGGAAGCTCAACTTGATTCCCGGCCACGACGCGCGGCACGTCGACACCTTCGAGAGCTCGCCGGAGTTGCTGACGACGCGCACCTTGCCCTTCGGCGCGAAGCCGAGGTCTTTCGCGAGCACAGCGTGAATGCCCTCGAGCGCGTCGAGCGCCCACGGCACGAGCACCGCGTCTTTGCCCTTCGGGTACAGGAAGATGAAGTGCTCGCTCCGTTCACCGGGGCGCGTTCTTCAGCGCATCGAGCCCCGCGGCGCGCGCCATCACGGGCACATAGCCGAGCTCTTCTCTCGCGCGGGCGTCGTTCACCGTCACCTCGTGCGCCATCAGCGCGAAGGTCTGCAGCGGCAAGGGGCCCAGGTTCTTGCCGCCCGACACCGTCTCGACGAGGCCGCTCACCGAGGTCAGCCCCTTCGCCAGCCAGCGCGGCACCTCACGGCTGGGCGCCTTCACGTTCTGGGTGGCGAGCAGCTCGGTGACGAAGTCGCGAAACGGCACCGGGTCTCCGTCAGACACGAAGTACACGCGGCCCGCGCGGCCCTTCTCGAGCGCCAGCACCAGCGCGTGCACGAGGTTGTCGACGTGAGTCGTCGACGTGAGGAAGCGGCCACCGTCGATCCACGCGAGCTGCCCCGACTGCGCGGCCTTGATGAACGCCGGCATCAGCGTCGTGTCGTCACGGCCCCAGACCATGCGCGGGCGCACCACCATCACGTCGAGCCCACCGCCATTGCCATCGAGCGCCGCCTGCTCGGCCAAAGCCTTCGAGCGCGAGTAGCCACCGGCGAACTTCTCGGGGAACTGTCGCGTCTCGTCGACCCGCACCAGCGGCCCGCCGTCGGCGAGCACGGCCTCGGTGCTGACGTGCACGCCCCGACGAACGCCCTGCGCCCGCGCCAGCCGGAAGAGCAGCCGCGTGCCGTCGATGTTGATGCGCTCCTGGGCTGCGTTGCCCGAGGTCTGCCCGGTGTCGGCGGCGGCGTGCACGAGCCACTCGCAGCCGCGAAGGCCCGCGCTCAGCGCTTTCTCATCGAGCAGGTCGCCGCGCACCGCCACCGCGCCGAGCCCTTCGACGGTCTTCACGCTCGCGTCGCTGCGCGCGAGCGCCCGCACCTGATGCCCCCGCGAGACGAGGCCGCGAATGAGGTTCCTGCCGACATACCCGCTGCCACCGGTGACGAAGACGTTCATGACGAGCGCGGTCTATTCCGCTGGCCGCGCGCCGCCGTGAAGAAGCGTGAACGTGAATGAGTGCGTTCGACTCGAAGGGCTTCGACTTTCGCGCTTGAGACGAATTGTTCGCGCGGTGTACGAGTCGTCAGGTCCGGCGGCTTCAGTCGGGCACTCTTCTCCATGTCGACCGGCGATGACGAGCGCGCGCGAGGCGCAAGGCAGGTTCGTTTCACGCGCGAGCGGCGTGGCGTGTCAGCCGAAGCGATGACGGCCTGGGCGCGACCCATCACCAGCGAAGAGGCGCGGCGAAATGCAGAGCTGCTCGTGACATCGCGATGGCCAGCGACCCGCAGTCACGCGTATCCTCCTGCGCCTTCGCCCACCATGCCGCTGCGACTCGCCGAGCTCCAGGACCGGTTGCGTGCGTCAGTGCTGGGCTTCGCCATCGGTGACGCCCTGGGGTTTCCGCTGCGTGGGCTTCCACCGCCGGGTCTGACGCGGCTCTCGCACGTGGCCGATGACTTCGCTGCCCGCCCGCGTGGCCGGTTCGCGAAGGGCCAGTTCAGCGACGACACGCAGATGCTGCTGGCGACGGCCGAGGCGGTGGCGAACGAGAAGCGCATCGACGGCCGCAGCGTGGCCGCGCACCTGTCGTGGCTGTGGCAGGAGGGCGTGATTCTGCAGCCTCCGACGAGCGCGACCGACGCGGCGCAGGCGCTGCTCGGTGGCACTCCGTGGATGAGCTCGGGCGCGGCCATCGGCGTGCGCGACCCGTCGTGTCTGTCTCGCGCGCTGGTGCTGGGCTTCTGGAGCGAGTCGTCTCCGCCCCGCCTCGTGCACGACGCGCAGGTGCTCACGGTGGTGACGCACAAAGACCCGCTGTGCACGGCGGCCGCTGCGGCGTTCGCGCGCGCGGTGCAGCTGGGGCTGTCGGGAGAGACGCACGACGCCGCCTCGTTCTGTTCCGAGGTCTCGAAGGCCGCCGCGCCCGCGCATCAGGAGCTCGCTGAAGAGCTGTACTACCTGCCGCGCGCGCTCGGGTGGACACCGGACCGCGCGCTGCCTGCCCTGCGTCGCGTCGGCGTCTCGTCGACCGAGTACGACCTCGAGGCAGGGCTGCCTGCGCACGTGACGCCGGTGCTGCTGACGGCACTGTACTGCGTGCTCAAGGCACCGACCGACGTGCGGCAAGCGCTGACGCTCGCGTTGTCGAGTGGTGGAGAGGTCGACATCGCCGCCGGGCTCGTCGGCGCCATCGTCGGCGCGCACGTGGGCACCGAAGG
>JBEOKA010000462.1:0-19896 GCA_040275325.1 Myxococcaceae bacterium
AGCTCTTCTTTGAGAATGTCGGCCGTCTTCAGCAGCTGCTCAGGCTTGTGCAGCGACGAGATGAAGAAGCGCAGGCGCGCCATGTCTTCTTCGACTGCCGGGTAGAGAATCGGCTGCACGTTCACACCGCGGTTCTTCAGCGCGTCGGACAGCTGCAGGCACAGCACCGAGTTGCCGATGATGGCGGGCACCACGGCCGAGTCCTTCGACATGCCGGTGTTGATGCCGCGCGCCTTGAGCACCTCGAGGAAGTACTTCGCGTTCTGCTGCAGCTTCGCGACGCGCTCGGGGTGCTTGAGCATCTGGTGCGTCGAGGCGAGGGCCGCGGCGCAGTTCGGCGGCGAGAGGCCGACCGAGTAGACGAAGCCGGGCGTCGTGTACTTGAGGTACTCGACGAGCGCGTGGCTGCCCGCGATGTAGCCGCCGCACGAAGCGAACGACTTCGAGAGCGTGCCCATCCACATGTCGACGTCGGCGCGGTTGACGTTGAAGTACTCGCCAACGCCCTTGCCCGTCTTGCCCACGACGCCGGCCGAGTGCGCCTCGTCGACGAGCATCATCGCCTTGTGCTTCTTCTTCACCTCGATGAACGCAGGCAGGTCGGGAATGTCACCGTCCATCGAGTAGGTGCCCTCGATGCAGATGAGCACGCGGCGGTAGTGCGGCCGCAGGCTGTTCAGCATGCGGTCGAGCGCGGCGAAGTCGTTGTGCGGGAACGGGCGGCGCTTGGCGCCCGACAACTTCGCGCCCTGAATGATGGAGTCGTGCGCGAGCGCGTCGTGGAGGATGAGGTCTCCAGCGCCCATGACGTGGCCGATGACGGTGACGTTCGTCGCGTGACCCGAGACGAGCGCGATGCAGTCTTCGGTGCCGAAGAAGTCGGCCAGCGCCAGCTCGAGCTCGCGGGTCAGCGGCTTCTCACCCGAGGCCACGCGGCTCGCCGACACCGACGTGCCGTACTTCGCGATGGCGTCCTGCGCGGCCTTCGTGACGACCGGGTCGCCGGAGTTGCCGACGTAGTTGTACGAGGAGAAGTTGATCATCTCCTTGCCGTTGACGACGGTGGTGTCTCCGCAGATGGCTTCGTGCACCGAGAAGTACGGGTTGCGCAGACCGAAGGCCTCGGCCATCTGCAGCCGCTCCTGGAGCGCCTCGTACTCGGGGAACTTCGCCGGATTCCACGACGACTCGTCGAGCGCCAGCGCCGGAGCGTTGACCTCTTCGGCCGTCATCTCTTCCGCGGGAGCAGGCGCCGCAACCACGGGCTCAGGAGCGGGAGCAACCGGCGCCGCGACGACCGCGCGAGGAGCCGACGCCTTCGGAGCCTGCGTGGTGAACTTCGGGTCGCGCTTCTTGAACTCGGCCTTCGCGCCCGTCATGTACGCGAGCACCTTGCCCTGGGTGTCCTGCCACACGAGCGTGCCGGCGAAGACGTCTTCTGACGCGGCCTCGAACGTCACCGTGCACTTGATGGGGCCGAGCCCGAACGGCGCGAGCTGAACGAACTTGCCGACGCCGACGGGGAAGCCGGCGCGCTGCTGCTTCGTCCACGCCCAGTAGCCCGCGAGCTGGAACGAGGCGTCGATGATCAGCGGGTCGACCGCCCAGGTCTGGCGCAGCGGCTCCTTCACCCAGTCAGCCGGCGTGCTGCCCTTCACCCAGCCGACGACGCCTTCATCAGCGAGCGTGTCGATGCGGGTGATGCCCTGCAGGCGCGGCCCGTGGAACGTGAAGCCCTTGTAGAAGTCCTCGAGCGTCATCGGCAGCGGGCCCGACGAGACGAGCGACTTGATGACGGGCTGCTCACCATTCGCGCCGAGCGTCACCGTGCCGGCGTACGAGCGCGCGTTGCCCTGCGAGAGCGTCACCTTGAGCGGGCCGTTCTTGCCGGCGCGCAGCTGCTCGGTCACCGAGACGTCGAGCCACGTGGTGTCGGGCACCAGAATCGCGCGCTCGAGCGCGAAGTCGCTCACCGTGAACGGCGTGAAGCCGGGCGTCGAGGTCTTCGCGACGTCGAGCGCCGCAGCGGTGACGTGGTCGAGCGCGGCCGCGAGGGGCACCACGCGCTGACCGGCCATCGTGTGGTCGTTCAGGTAGATGTGGTTGAGGCGCGACACGGGGAAGGTCGTCGCGTGCGTGAGCGTGCGCTCGGGCAGGTTGCGGCCGATGAGCACTTCACCCGAGCCGCCGAGCAGCTCGACCATGAACGCCGCGACGCCTTCGTCATCAGCGAGGAAGGTGACGCCGCTCGCCTTGAGCTCGGCCTTCTTGAAGCCCGGAATCTTCCGCGCCATCTCGGAGTCTTCCCACGGCGGCGAGTCGATGGTGACGCAGCGGGTTCCAGGACGAGCGATGCGCGCGAGCATGCGGTTCGCGGCCGAGTAGTCGGTCTGCGCCGCGTTACCGAAGCGGCCGGCCCACGAGCCAACGCCAGCGAACAACGCGAGCGAGTCGGTCTTCGTCGCCTCGAGCAGGGCGAGCGCTCCGCCCACCTTGGTCTCGAGCACGCTGTCGACGCCGGCAATCGTCTTCTTCTCGACGAGCGCGTCAGCCAGCACACCGGCCGCGTGCACGATGCCGTCGATGCGGCCGTGCGCCGTGCGAATGCCGTCGACGACGGTCTTCACGTTCGCGGCGTCGCGCACATCCATCGGGTGGTACGTGCACGCCTTCGCGCCAGCGCCCTTCACCTGCGCGCAGGCCTTCGCGACTTCTTCAGACGGAGCCGAGCGACCCGTGAGCGCAATCGTCGCGCCGGTCTGCTTCGCGAGCGCCTTCGCCAGCTTGAGGCCGAGGCCCTTCGCACCACCGGTGATGAGAATGACCGACGAGGCGTTGAGGTTCGCGGCCTTCGCAGGGGCGGCCATCGGAAGGAGCGAAACCGCAACACGGCCCTGCTTCGTGAAGCCGACCTCAGTCGTGCGGTCGCCCGAGAAGAGCTCGTCGACGAGGTGCGTGGCCAGCTCGTTCACGTTCAGCGAAGCGTCGACGTCGACGGCCTTCACGAGCGCGTCAGTCCACTCCTGCGCGAGCGCCTGCGTGAAGCCGATGGCGCCCGACTGGCCGAGCTGCTCCTTCGTCGAGCCGCCGAGCCCGAAGCCACCACCGAGGCCGGTGACCGTGACGAACAGCTGCGCCTTCTCGGCCGTGAGCCGCTGGGCGAGCTGCAGCAGGTTGCGCGTCGCGCTCTTGTACTCGGCCGACGAAGCGAGCTCACCGAGGTGAATGACGCCGCCGAAGTCGCCAGCGGTGTTCACGTCACCGACCGTCACCGCGACGTTGTGCTCTCCGAGCTTCTTCGCGAGCGCTTCAGCCAGGCCCTTGCCGTCACGCGTGACGAGCACCGGCTTGTCGAAACGAATCACCGACTCCGTGAGCGACGCGAGCGGCGCGGGCGTCACGGTGGGCAGGCGACGCTCGACGGGCAATGCGGCCGACGTGTCTTCCGCCACCTTCGTCACGCCCTTCGTGAGCGTCTCGGCGACATAGTCGACGATGTTGAGCACCGTGGTGGAGCGACCGAACAGCTCGCGCGGCAGCCCGCCCAGCGTGGGGAACGCCTTGCCGATGGACTGGTCGAGCTCGACCAGCATGAGGGAGTCGAAGCCGAGCTCACCGACCAGCGTCTGCTCGTTCTTCAGGCTCGCGATGGGGAACGCCGAGATGCGCGCGACGGCCTCGAGCACCTTCGCCTGCGCCTGCGGGCGAACATCGACGACCGGCGCGGCAACGGGAGCCGCTTCCTTCTTCTCGGGCTCCTTCGAAGCGACGAGGTTCGAGAAGTTCACCGGCTTCGCGGCGGTGTGGCCGTTCGTGCCGTTCACCTGCGGCGCCTGCGTCTGCATCACGACGGGCATGCTGATGGGCTGCTGCATGACGGTGGCGCCGACCGCACCCGACGCCGAGGCCTGCATCGACGTCACCTGCGTCATGGCCTGCACCAGCTGCGGCGACTGGCCGGTGGCGAGCGACGCAATCGCGTTCGACTGCGCCTTCAGAATCTCGGCCTGGCTCTGGAGCAGCTGCATCTGCTGCTGGAAGAGGGCGATGAGGTTGTCCATGGGGACTCCACGTGAGGCGGGAAGAGAAGAAATGAAGGAAGGCGTTCCGACGGAGGCTCCAGAAGGAACCTGCGCCGCGGGAATGAGCTGCTGACGGGGCGCGCGCTGCACCCGCTCGATGGCCCAGTACTTCTGCGTCTCGAGCAGCGACGGCGGCAGCAGCGCCATCGTCGCGCGGTCGAAGAGCGGCGCCGCGTTCACCGGAGCGCCCTTCACCCACATGGCCGCGAGCGTCTGGAAGAACGGCGTGACGCCATCGGCGCCGTCGGCCGAGCCGAGCGTGAAGAAGCCCTGCGCGTTCTTGGCGACGCCACGGGCGAACGAGGTGAGCGCGTTGCCGGCGCCGACCTGCACGAAGACCGAGGCTCCGAGCGTGAGGCACGACTCGAGGCCGTCGACGAACCGAACCGGCGCCGTCGCGTGCTTGACCCAGATGGCCTTCGCGTCGCTGACGGAGTCGTAGGTGCGCCCCGAGATGCAGGACACGACCGCGCGCTGCGCCGGGTGCACGGTGAGCTCGCTGATCAGCCTCTGCATGCCCGCGTCGATGCCCGCCATCAGCGGCGAGTGGAACGCGTGCGAGACGTCGAGGCGCGTGCACTTGAAGCCCGCGTCGGTGAGCAGCTTCTGCGCCGCTTCGATGCCCGCAGTCGTGCCCGAGAGCACCACCTGCGTCGGGTGGTTGTGGTTCGCGAGCGCCACGCTGGTTTCTGTCGGCTCCGCGGCGCTCCCGCCGGCCATGCGAACCGGTGCAGGGCTCGCAGGTGACGTACCGGTCCGCGCCGCCGTCTCCGCTTGCTGCGCCTGATTGAGCTTCGGCAGGAACGGCTCGACCGCGCTGGCCTCGGCCATCACCGCGAGCATCGCGCCCGGGTCGGCGAGCTTCAGCGCGTTCATCAACTGCCCACGGCGCGCGACGAGGCGAACCGAATCCTCCGCGCTGAGCATTCCGGCAGACGCCGCCGCCGCGAACTCACCGAGCGAGTGCCCGAGCGCGACGTCGGCCGAGACGCCGAGCGTGCCGAGGAACTCCGAGAGCGCGAGACCGAGCGCTGCCATCGCGGGCTGACACACTTCCGTGCGCGTGAGGTGCGCCTGCGCCGCCGCGAGGTTCGACCGGTCTTTCGGGTACAGCGCGTCAACGATGGAGCAACCCGCCGCGTCCTTCGCCGCCGCGTCCAGCTCCGACAGGCGCTGCGAGAGGAACGGGAAGCGCTTCACGAGGTCTTCGAGCAGCCCGACCTTCTGCGCGCCCTGACCCGGGTAGAGGAAGGCGAGCTTGCGCGACTCCGCAGGCAGCGGCGCTTCGGCGTACGCGACGCCCGCAGGCATCGGCTGGTGGTTCGTCAGCGCCGCCTGCAGGCCGTTCAGCGTGCTGATCAGCTGCTCCCGCGACGTCGCGAGGAAGGCCGCGCGCGCGTCGAACGACTGACGATTCGCGAGCGCCGCAGCAACGGACGCAACCGACAGCTGGTGCTTCTCGACATGGGCCGCGAGCTGCTGCGCCGACTGCGCGAGCAACGCCGGCGTCGGAGCCGAGAGCATCACCAACTGCGGCTCGAGCGCGGTCGCAGCCACCGTGGCGGCGCGCTTCGGCGGCTCTTCGATGACGACGTGCGCGTTCGTTCCACCAAAACCGAACGACGACACGGCAGCGCGCTTCGGCGTACCGGCCTTCGTCGTCCACGGCACCGCCTGGTGCGTGAGCTTGAAGGGCGAGTTCGGCAAATCGAGCTTCGGGTTCAGCTCGGCGATGGCCGGCTGCGGCGGAATGACGCCGTGGTGCATCATCAGGCACGTCTTGATGAAGCCCGCGACACCGGCCGCCGACATCGTGTGGCCGACGTTCGCCTTGATGCTGCCGAGCCAGCAGTACTGCTCGTCGACCGGCTTGCCGAGGCGTTCGGAGAAGAACTGACGAAGGGCGCCGACCTCGACCACGTCTCCGACCGTCGTCGCCGTGCCGTGCGTCTCGACGTAGGTGATGCTGTCGACGCCGAAGTCGAGCTCGGCGTGCGCGCGGCGCATCGCGTCCTTCTGGCCTTCGGGGCGCGGCGTCATCGGGCCTTCGCCACGGCCGTCGTTGTTGCAGCCCGAGCCCTTGATGACGGCGTACACGCGGTCGCCATCACGGAGCGCGTCGTCGAGCCGCTTCAGAATCACGACACCAACGCCCTCGCCCATCACGAAGCCGTCGGCCTTCGCGTCGAACGGCCGGCACGCGCCCGAAGGCGAGATGGCGCCGATGCGCGAGAAGCCGATGAGGTTGTCGGGGCCGAGGTTCAGGTACACGCCGCCGGCGACGGCCATGTTCACGACGCCAGCGCGCAGGTTCACCGCCGCTTCGTGAATCGCGACGAGCGCCGACGAGCACGCCGCGTCGATCTGCATCGCGGGGCCGCTCAGGTCGAACGTCTGCGAAACCGAGCAGGCGATCATGTTCAGCAACCCGCCGGCGATGGAGAACGCGCGCGCAGGAACGACGTCGGCGACCGAGGCGCGAACGGCCTCCTGCTCGGCGCTCGACAGGTTGTCGCCGTACTCGCCGTTCACCATCTGCATCGCGCGGTGCCGCGCGGTCATCAGGTCGCGGTACTCGCTGACCGACGCGCCGAGGAAGACGCCCGTGTGCAGCTTGTCGAAGGGCTTGGTGTCGTAGCCCGCGTCCTGCAGGGCCTGGCGCGTCGCTTCGATGGCGAGGCGCTGCTGCGGGTCCATCACCTGCACGCGGCGCGGCGCCATGCCGTAGTGCAGGGCCGCGAACTCGTCGACGCCATCGATGAAGGCGCCGGTGAGCATGTACGTCTTGTCGGCCGCGCGAAGGTCCTTCGTGTCGACGAACGCGGAGTGCTTCCACCGCGACTCGTCGATGTTCTCGAACGTCACCTCGCCCGTCGAGACGACCTTCCACAGCTCGGGAAGGTCTTTCGCGTGCGGGAAACGGCAGGCCATGCCGACGACGGCGATCGGGGCGTTCCTCGATGAAGACGCAGACTGACTCACGAGAACCTCAGGCCAGGTGACTCGCCACGGTGCTTCGCGGCGAGGTTCGACTTGGAGTGACTCCGGTCACCACGACCAGGAGTCACGGCCCATCACCACGTCACTTCCGAGCCGGCCGGCATCAGGCGCTTCACGAGCCCGCCGAGGTCGGCGACCGTCTGCACCTTCGCGAGGTCTTCGTCGGGCATACGAATGTTCAGCTTCTCTTCGAAGTGGGCGACGAGCTCCATGACCGCGACCGAGTCGAGGCCGAGCTTCGAGATGACGGTCGCGCCCGAGAGGTTGTCGAGCTTCTTGCCCGAGACTTCGAGAGCGGCCTGCGCGAACAGCGTGGGGATGTGAACGGTTGCCATGATGATGAGTGCCTTCGTGTTTGTTGGAACTGCGTGTTGCCAGAGGACTGCAGGTTGATCAGAAGAGCCGGGTGAGCCGGTTCGAGACGTAGTCGCCGGCGAGCTTGAGCTTGCCGAGGGCGTCATCGACCGAGCGCACCTCGAGGGCGTGCTCGACGACGCGGCGCGCACGGTGACGTGAACGACCGAGCAGCGAGAGGGCGACGTGGCGGGCCAGCACGACCTTCTCGGCGTTGGAGCCGATGGTGCGGTTGCCCTCTTTGCCGACGGTGCCGTCGAGGTACTGCTGGCGCGTCTTCGAGCGCTGCAGCTTTCCGCTCGAGGTCTTGGGCAGCGAGCCGACCGGGCACACCACGACGTCGGTGGGCGTGAGCTGCATCTGCTCGACGATGCGCTGCTTCACCGACTCCTTCAGCGCCTCGAGCTCGGTCGCGCTGTTGGTGCGGGCCTCGAGCACGATGATCAGCTCTTCACTCGCGGCGCCGGGCTTCGAGAAGGCGACCGACGAGCCCTTGCGAACGCCCGCCATGTCGTCGACGAGCCACTCGAGCCGCTGCGGGTCGTAGTTGCGCCCGTTGATGATGATGATGTCCTTCTTGCGACCCACGATGTAGACGTTGCCGTTCGCGAGGTAGCCGAGGTCGCCCGTCTTGAGCCACCCGCCGCCGAACGTGCGCTCGGTCGCATCAGGGTCGCGGAAGTAGCCCTTCGCCACGCTGGGCCCGCGCACCTGAATCTCACCGATGCGGCGCTCGGCCAGGCGGTGCCCTTCGTCGTCGAAGATGCCGACCTCGTGACCGGGGAAGGTCTTGCCGCAGTTCACGACCTCCTGCGCTTTGCCTTCGGTGAGCTTCGAGAGATGCACAGGCTCGGCGACGCGCTGCTTCTGGTACGCGTCGGAGTCGATGACGTCGGTCGAGAGCGTCTCGTCCATGCCGATGAAGCTGATGGCGAGCGTCGCCTCGGCCATGCCGTAGCAGGGCAGCAGCGCGTTGGGGTTCAGCTTCGCCTTCGAGAGGGTCTCGACGAACGTGCGCATCGTGCCCGGGTTGATGGGCTCGGCGCCGCAGCCGAAGGCCTTCACGCACGAGAGGTCCCACCTGGCGAGCTGCTCGGGCTTGCTGCGCTTGGTGGCGAGCGCGTACGCGAAGTTCGGCGCAAACGTGATGGTGCCGCGCACGCGGTGAATGGTCTCGAACCACAGCGTCGCGCTGCGCACGAAGGCCATCGTCGGAATGAAGGTGACCTGCACCTTGTGGAACATGGGGGCGATGACGAAGCCGATGAGCCCCATGTCGTGGTACAGCGGCAGCCACGAGACGCCGTGGTCGGTGTCGGAGTTCGACTTCAGCCCGTCGACCATGATGGCGTGCGCGTTCGCGCGAAGGTTGCCGTGGGTGACCGCCACGCCCTTCGGCGTCGACGTCGAGCCCGAGGTGAACTGCAGGAACGCGAGGTCGTCGTCAGTCACCTGCGCGGGGTCTTGCGAGACGCCTTCCGGAGCCGGGCCTTTCAGCTCTTCGGCGGTGATGACGCCCTTGAGCGACTTCACGTGCGTGAGGCCGGCCCAGAGCACCTGCTGCATCTTCGAGAGGGTGATGAGGTACGTGGGCTCGGCCTTGTTGAGCACCGCGACCATCGTGTCTTTGTACGAGTCGAGCTTGCCGAGCGAGAGCGGCGGGTAGAGCGGAACGGGAACCAGGCCAGCCCACACCGCACCGAGGAACGTCGGCACGAAGTCTTCGCCGTCGGGCAGCACCATGGCCACGCGGTCGCCCTTCTTCAGGCCGTACTTGCGCAGGTGGGCGGCGCGCTTCATCGCCTCGGCGCGAAGGTCGTCCCACGAGAGGAAGAGCTCCTTCTGGTCGCGGTCGAGGAAGGTGTAGCCCTTCTCCGTCATGCCCTTCGACTCGTCGATGGCTGCGATCAGGTTGGGTGCGTTCCACTGCGACATGGGGCCTCCGGGGGTGCGTTTCGAAGAACGCGCTCAATAGGGAGGACCCTTCAGGGGGTCAAGACGGCGAACCCTCTCGTGACACCCCTGAAACACCCATCTCGTCGCGTCGTGCTGCCCCATGACGCACGAATGACGCAGGTCATACAGATGGTTAGCGGCACCTCGACCGAACTGTGAGCAGAACGATGCGCAAACGATGCGGTCCATGTTGAGCAATCTCTTGCTCAATCAAGATTCGAGCGATTCTGGTGAAATGCTCGGTTTCGCGGGTGGGTGCATCAGCTCCGTTGACCACGCTTCAACGCTGAGGCGGGTCTCTCCCGAGGACACCATGCCCACGATTGGCCCAGCTGCGGCTCCGCAGATCACTCCTTCTTCGTGCGTTCCGTCGACGTCGCAACCCGCCGCCGGCCCCACCGGCACCGTGAAGGTCGGCACCGAGAACTACGACGTGCGCAACGGAGACGTCTTCGTCGCCGGCAAGAACGTCGGGAAGATCGACGACTCGGGCAACTTCGAGGTCAACGGCCAGAAGGGCAACGTCAACAACGTCGCCGGCGCTGTCTGGAATGGAAGCCTGAGCACCGGTCAGCACGTCGACAACCGGCCCAGCGGCATCGTGCAGGCCGGCAACGACACCTTCGAAGTGCGCAGCGGTGAGGTGTTCCAGGGCGGCAGCCGCGTCGGCACCATCGACGACGCCGGCCGCTACAGCGTCACGCTCCACGGCCAGGCGCAGAGCGGCAACATCACCGACAACCCCGACATCGGCTACGCGGGCGTGAAGAGCGACGGCACGCAGGTCAGCTACAAGCTCGCGCCCGGCGGCGGCGGTCTCGTCACCTGCGCGGGTCCGGGCGGCGTGAACGACTGCGCACCGACCGGGGTTGATCAGCCCATCACCTGCATGGGTCCAGGCGGCATCACGACGAGCATCACGCCCGCCGGTCCCCTCGTCACGTACGGCACCGATGGCCGCGAGGGCGTGAACGTCGCCGCGCCCGTCGCCGGTGGCCAGCTCACCGTGATGACCGCCGATGGAAAGAACAACACCATCGACTTCTGCACCAACCCGTACCCGAGCCCCACCGGCGTGGGCGACGCCATTCTCGGAGGCACCAACAACAAGGGCCAGGTCGACCTCGTCGGCACCGTCGTCGTGCGCGCCGGGGAAGGGAACACGTGGACGGTGAAGGACCCGTCGCAGCGCCCCGCCCACGGCACCGAGGTGAAGCGGCAGCTCGAGGCCAACGCGCTCAACAGCCGCGTGGTGCTCGAGGGCAACGCCTCGGACTGGTCGGTGCGCGTGAGCAAGGACTCCGCCACGTACACGAACGAGCGCACTGGAACGAGCGTCACCCTGCCGGCCGAGCACCAGGCCCGCATCGCGTACCTGGACGGCGCGCGCTTCGAGGCGCTCGCGACCGACGTCGCACAGGGCCGCTCCATCGCCAGGCTGCCGCACGGCGGTGAGCCGCGCACCGCGCCGACGCCTGACGCCCCCACCACCACGACCTCACCCGCGACCGGCAGCACGGCGTCTCCAGACGGCGCGGGCCCGGTCGATGTCGACGCCATCGAAGGGCTGCTGACCGAGCTGCTCACCGACATGCTCACCGAAGAGCTCAGCAAGGAGCTGCTGAAGTCGATGCTCGAGACCGTCGACGGCGAGAACGCGGCGAAGACCGACGGCAAGAAGCGCAAACCCGGCCAGGTGGGCAAGCTGAAGAGCCTCTTGATGAAGAAGGCCGGCCTCACCTCGAAGCAGGCCACTCGCGTGCTCGACCTGCTCGGCCTCAAAGAGGAGCGGCCCATGACGGCGAGGTCGCTGCGGCCCCACTTCACGGCCTGAGTTCTCCCATGCGGGGCCGGGGAATCGACGGTCACCGCGAGATGCTCCACAATCCCCGCGCTCGACCGGGCGGGGACCTGACCTGAGGTGGTCATGCACTCCACTCCCGAGGCTCGGGGCCGGTCGCAGCAAAGGAGTCGCATGACGACGTTGGCGGACGATGCTGGGCACTTCAGACCCGACGTCTTCGCCCGCTTCGTCGGCAACGCGCTCACCCCCGATGAGCGCAAGCAGTTCGAGAGCCACCTCACCGGCTGCCCACGCTGTCGCGGCATGCTGGCCGTGCAGCAGCGCAGCTCGCGGGGGCCCAACGCCATCACGCTCGATGGCACCAACCCGACCCTGACGAAGGAGCGCAGCAGCGGTGAGACGACGCTGCCGGTCGGAGAGCCCACGCTCCCTCCGCCCACCTTCGACCCCGCGCCGAAGACCGACCCGCCGACGCCGCCTCCGTTCTCGGTGGAGCCGACGAGAGTCTCGGTGCCTGACCCGCGCCAGAACGCGCTCACCCACAAAGACCTGCCACCGACCGGCGCGCCCACCATCGACCCGCTCATCGGCAAGAAGCTGGGCGACTACGTGGTGCAGGAGCTCATCGCGCGCGGCGGCATGGCGGCCGTCTACCGCGGCATTCAACCCGTCATCGGCAAGAGCGTCGCCATCAAGGTGATGCTGCCCGTCAGCACCGAGCACGACTTCGCGCAGCGCATGGTGCTCGAGGCGCAGACGGTGAACGCCATCGCCCACCCGAACATCATCGACATCTTCGGCGCAGGCGCGCTCGCCGACGGGCGCCCGTACCTGGTGATGGAGTTCCTCGCGGGCCGGTCCATCGCCGAGTGGGTGCGCCGCGCGAAAGGGCCGATTCCGAGCGAGACCCTCGTGAACGTGCTCGAGCAGATCTGCTCGGCGCTCGAGGCGGCCCATGGCGCAGGCGTCGTGCACCGCGACATCAAGCCCGCGAACATCATGCTCACGCAGCTCGACGAGCCGATTCCGCGCGTGAAGGTCGTCGACTTCGGCCTCGCGAAGAGCGGTGACATGAGCCTGCGCACCGCGCCCGACGTGGTGCTGGGAACGCCGGGCTTCGTGTCGCCCGAGCAGATCACCGGCCAGCGCGCCACGCCGCTGAGCGACCTCTACTCCGTCGGGCTCACGGCCTGGTTCATGGTGGCGCGCACCGACGCCTACCCTCGCAACGAGCACGTGCTGACGACGATGCGCCGGCAGATGAATGAAGAGGCCGCGCCGCTCAAAGGGCGACCTGGCGTGCCCGATGAGCTGGCGGCGCTCATCGCCGACCTCTGCCGCATCGACCCGGCCGCCCGCCCACAAGGCGCCGCCGCGGTGCTCGAGCGCCTGCGCGCGATGAAGCCGAAGTCGGCGGTGGCTCCCGCGCCGGGCGGCACCGTGCGCAACGTGCCCGTGCTGATGAAGGAGAAGTCGAACCCGCGCGGGCAGGCGCTGAGCATCGACCAGACCGACCCCGGTGAGCCGAAGCCGACGGTGGCGCAGCGAAAGCGCTCGTCGGTCGACGAGGTCAAGGCGGTGACCGAGGTGCCGCTCGAGCCTGCCTTTCGCACGAAGCCCGAGCCCGCCTTCGACGCGAACTCCGACAAGACGCCGCTGGTGAACGACGCCGAGCAGCTGCTGGCGATGTCGGGCGTGAGGCGCAGTCTCGCTCCGCCGGCTCCGCAGCCGAAGCCGGGCGTCGCGTGGTGGGTGTGGGTGCTGGTCGCGGTGACGGTGCTCGCGCTCTGCGTGGGAGCCGCTGCGGTCGTGTTGGGCTGATAGAAAGATGACCATGAGGCAAGCGCAGCAGAGCGTGGTGGGCCCCGCGGTCTTCACCGCGCTGCTGGTCTCGGCGTGCGTGTGCATCGACCCGGCGCAGGTCGAGTTCGGCGGCTGCCTCGCTGATGGCGGCTGCGCCGAAGAGGGCCTCACCTGCTGCGCGAGCACGAAGCAGTGCGCGACCTCATGCAGCGCGCCGGGTGGAGGCCGTGCTGGCGGGGCGGCGGCGGGTGGCTCCTCAGGTGGCGGCTCGGGGTCGGCAGGTGGCTCCGCGTCTGCTGGCGGTTCGGCAGGTGGAGCGACTGCAGGCGGTGACGCGGGAGGGCTCACAGGCGGTGGTGACGCCGGTGGAGCCGCGGGCGGCGAGGCAGGAGGACAGGCGGGTGGCGCGGTGGCGGGCGGTGGTGCTGGGGGCGCGGCAGGTGGCTCCGCGGGTGGTTCGGTCAGCGCTGGCGGGTCGGCGGGTGGTGCGGTCGCAGGTGGCCGCGCAGGTGGATCAGCGGGCGGCGTCGCTGGCGGGTCAGCTGGTGGATCAGGAGGCGGATCAGCCGGTGGCTCGGCGGGCGGATCAGCAGGTGGCTCGGTGCCGTTGCGCGCGCCCTACCGCCTCGAGTTCGAGCCGCCGATGTACAGCCGAATTCCGTACAACACCTGCACCGACCTGCGGCTCAACGTGCTCGACGACGCGGGCGTTCCCATCGCCGTACCGACGGGGGCATCGATTCAGGTCACCATCAACACCACGCTCGAAGACGGCGGAGTCATCTCGTTCGCAAACCAACCGACCGTCTACACGACGACGTGTCCCACCAGCTCCTCGAGCCGGCCGCCGACGGTGCTGCCCATCGCCGCTGGAGCGTCATTTCGAAACGTCTCGCTGCGAGTGACCGACACCAACCCCACCCTGATTCGCATGACGGCGTCTGCACCGAACCTGCAGCCGACCTCGCGGGTCTTCCTGGTGCCTCCGACGTCGGTGACGAGCGACGACCTGGCCGTGCTCCCCTTCCACGCGGTGAGTCCGACGGGCTCGGTGGCGTTCCGCAACTACTCGCTCGTGCGCTTCGACACGACGTCCACCGAGTGGATTGGCAACCTCGCCACCACCGCGCCGTCGACGCACGCGATTCGGGTCAGAGACCTCATCGTCATGAACTGGTTGGTCGTCGACCCGCTCACGGGCAACGACGTCGGAACGCCCACGTTCGGCTTCCCCATCGATGGCATCACGCGCGTGTTCACGGATCGCGTCGTGGTGTTCAGCGCGGCGACCAACACGCTGAGGTTTCAGGCGTTCCAGGTGAACGGTGCGTCGGTCACGCCGGGGAGCCAGCAGGTGCAGACGGGGCTGCCCGTTCAAGCGAACGCGAGCGGTGGCGGCGAGCTTGCGGCGCTGCTGGTGAGCCGGGTCCTCAACACCACGACGACGGTGGGCTCGGTGCCGCTGTGGTTCACGACGCGCGGCTCACAGGTGCCGGTCGTGCTGGGTCGAACCCAGTACACCTTCACGGGCAGCGAGAGCTGGAGCCTGGCGACGACGTACGAGGCGGGCGGCGGGCTGGGCTCTCACGCCGGGCACGCGGCGATGTCGCTGGGCGGTGGGGCGGCTCTGCTCGTCATCGGGCAGAACCAGGGCGCGTTCATCACCGAGCCTCCGACTCCCAGCCTCAGCAGCGTCACGTTCTCACCGATGCCCGTCGGCACCGTCGGCCCGGAGCAGTTCGCCCACGTCTCGAGAACGGCCACGCGCATCGCGACCATCGGCCGCCCAGCGGTCACGGGAGCCCGCCAGTACGACTTCAACCAGTACGACCCGGCGACCGACGGCGGCGTTCGCACCCTGCGCACGCTGTTGCCCGATCAAGACACCACCACGGGGACCCGCGCCGTCACCGACCCGAACCTCGCGCGCGGCTGCGTGGTGAACGACTCGCGCGGCGTGACGTTCTTCTACTCGACGCGCCTGCTCGCCGAGTCGACGTACCAGCACTGGGCGCAGAGCTACACGGCCATCAACGACACGCTCTCGCCGCCGGTGCAGCTCTCGATTCCCGGAGCCGAAGACGCCGTCATCTCGTGTGGTGGCAACGTGCTGCACCACGTCGACATGTGGCGGTGGTGAGCGTCAGGGCAGGAAGAACGGCACCGACGCACCACCTGCCGCGAGGGCGATGAGGCCCGCGATGAGCGCGCCGGTGAGCTTCGCGTTGAGGCTCTGCGTCAGCAGCGCCCCCTGCATCGGTGGAAGTGACGAGAGGCGCCGGCCGTCTTCCGTGGTCAGCAACGACGCGTCGAAGGTGGCCTTGTCTGCCGACGCGGCGACCAGCAACACGCCGGCGACGACGGCCGCGACACCGGCCCCCACCGCCAGCCCGATGCCGATGGGCCTGCGATTCGGAGCGGCCACGACCTGCGGCGCGGGCTCGGGGTCTTTCGGTGTCATCACCGGGTCGACGGGTCTGTCGACGACGAGCGGCGGCGGTGGCGGCTCCTCTTTCACCACCAGCTTCGTCTTCAGCTCCTTCGCGAAGGCCAGCAGCGCCGTGCTCGACAGGTCCTTCCACTTCGCGGCGTCGACGCTCATGTCAGCGCTCGCGATGGGCGCGGTGGCGTCGGCAGCCAGGGCCTCGACACGAATGTCGAGCGACGCGCCGAACTTGCTGACGTCGACCGACACCAGCACCGCGTGCGGGCCCAGCAACGACGCGAGCCGCAGCGCGCACTGCTGACCGGCCGCGCAACTCGTCGGGTCGGCGATGCCTGCCTTCTTGAGCCGCTGGCCCGTGGTGGTGACGTCGAGCACCGGGTCGATGCTCTCGGCGATGAGCAGCTCGGCCACCCGCGCGGCCACCTTCGGCGTGAGCTTCTCGACACCGGGCCGACGGCTGGTGGGGGCGACACCGACCGGGGTGCGAACGACATCGGCTGACAGGGTCAGCGCGATGACGAGGGAGAGCATGGCGCAGAATGTACCAGTCAGCTGCGGAGGGACGAAGCGATCAACCACGCACCTGGTCCATCGAATCGAGCCACACCCACAGCTGGTCGTCGTACTCGATGAGCACGAGCCAGCGCTCGAGCGTGTCTCTGATGGGAAGTTGAAAGCGCGTCAGGCGTGGCCGGCCGGGTGGTGCGCCTGCGCGGCGCAGCTCGGCTTCGAGGCTCGGGTCGGGCGGTAGCGCCGGGTGAGCACCTCGAAGCGCCACACCTGCAGGCTGCCATGCTTGCGGCTCTGCCACGCCAACGTCACTGGAGGCACCGCCACGTCGAAGACGTCGGCCGCCTCGGTTGGCGTGAGTGAGGTGCGGCTCCACGAGGGCGGGCCACAGCGGCCGCATGAGGCGACACCGACGAGCCCGACGAGGAGGAAGCGCCGAACCCTGTCGTGCGACGCCGTCATGTCGAGACACTGGAGCCCGCGCCGCAGGCCCGCGACTTACTCCCACATTGTGAATCAGTTGGGGCGCGCTGCGACCCTAGCCATCGTTCACGCACAGGCGTAGGAAGCAGCCAATGGCGCTGCTCCAGCACGTCGACAGGTTGTTGCCGCGAGGGCTGCCGCCTGCCGAGCTGTTTCAGGCGCGCTTCGTGGCCATCGTCGGCTTCATCGCGGTGATGACCGGCGTGTGGACTGGCGCCGCCCTGTTCCTGCTGCCGCACCCGAGCGCCTGGCCCACGCTCTTCTATGGAGCCTTCGCCACCGCCTGGCTGCTCGCCTTCAAGCGCGGGCGGGTCTCGTCGGCGACCACGTTCTGGGGCCTCGAGGTGCTGACGGCGATTCTGTTCTCCACCTCGCGCCTGTTCGAGTCCGAGCTCGACTGGCCGCTCGTCACCTGGCTGTCGGTGCTGCCCATGCTGGCGGTGCTGATGGGCGGGTGGCGCTACGGCCTTCGCGGCATGGGCCTCGCGGTGCTGACCGGCCTCGGCTTCATCGTCATCGAGTACGCACACCTCGACGTGTCGACGGCCGTGCCCAGCTTCGTCTCCATCGTGCGCGGCGTGTCATTCATCATCGCGCTCTTCTCCATCGCGCTCGCCTTCGACCTGCTGCGCGTCGATGCCCTCGCCCAGGTCGAGGCGGCGTCACGCGCGCGCTCCCTCTTCCTCGCGAACATGTCGCACGAGCTGCGCACGCCGATGAACGGCGTCATCGGCATCACCGACCTGCTGCTCGCGGCCGAGCAGGCGCCCGACACCCGGAAGAACCTCGAGCTCATCAAGCGCTCGGGCTCACAGCTCGTCACGCTGGTGAACGACATTCTCGACCTCACCCGCCTCGAGAGCGGCCGCCTCGCCCTCGAGCTGCTGCCCACCGACCTGCGCGCCGTGATGCACGACCTCGTGGCGCTCATGAAGCCCATCGCCGATGCGAAGGGCATCACGCTGGCGACCGAGGTGCCCGAGACGACGCCGGCCTGGGCGCTGACCGACCCCACGCGGCTGCTCCAGGTGCTGACGAACCTCGTCAGCAATGGCCTCAAGTTCACCGAGCGCGGCGGCGTGTCACTGGTGGCGAGCTGGCGTGATGGGGTGCTGCGCGTCGAGGTGAAGGACACCGGCATCGGCCTGCCGCCCGACGTGCAGCAGCGGCTCTTTCGCCCCTTCGAGCAGGCCGACGCCTCGTACACGCGGCGCTTCGGCGGCAGCGGGCTTGGCCTCACCATCTCGCGCCACCTCGTCTCGTTGCTGAAGGGCACCATCGAGCTCTCGTCGACGGTGGGGGTGGGGTCGACCTTCGTCGTGGCGCTGCCGTTCACCCCATGCGACGCGCCGCCCGTCACCACGCCCGAGCGCACGCACAGCCGCGCTGGCAACCCGCACGTGCTCGTCGTCGAAGACAACGAAATCAACCTGCACGTCGCGCTCTCGATGCTGGCGCGCGCCGGCTGCACCTGCGTCGCCACCCGCGACGGCGTCGAGGCCCTCGCCGCGCTCGAGAAGGAGCCGTTCGACCTCGTGCTGATGGACTGTCACATGCCGAACAAAGACGGCTTCGAGACGACCCGTGAGCTGCGTGCGCGTCAAGACGCGGCTGCCCGCACCTGGGTCGTCGCCGTCACCGCCTCGGCGCTCTCCGATGAGCTTCGCCAGTGCAGAGAGGCCGGCATGGACGACGTCGTCACCAAACCGCTCACCCTCACCGCCCTGCACCAGGCCCTGGCGCGCGCGCGGAGACCGACACGGGTAGAGTGAGGCGAGACACGGGGGGGCTTCAGGGAGTTGCCGTTTGCCGACCCAGAGCTCGACCTCACTTTCGACGTTGACCGACACTCGACAGGCGACCCGCCAGGCCTTCGAGGTGGCCCGCGCGAAGCTGAGCGCACCGCCCATCTGGGCCCTCGTCTTCGCCGGCCCCGACGAGAGCTGAGCCTCATCGAAGGTGTGCTGAGCGACCTGGCGCCTGGCGCCATCGTGCTGGGCTGTCACACGGCCGGCGAGTTCACCGAACGAGGCCTCGCGCACGGGTCGGTCGCGATGATGCTGGTGGCTTCCGACGAGCTGCTCATCGGCGGCGTCACGGCCTCGGGTGCGCGGGCTGACCCGCTCGGCGTCGCGCAGCGGCTGGCGGCGCCATGGAGCGAGCTGTCGTCACGGGCTGCCAACCGGGGCCTGGGCGCGTCGACCTCGGTGCTGCTCGTCGACGGCCTCGCGGGCAGTGGAGACCGCATCGTCAAGGAGTACCAGGGCGCGACGCGGGTGTTTCAACAGCTCATCGGCGGCGCGGCGGGTGACGAAGGCCGTTTCCACTCCACGGGCGTGCTGGGCCCGGGCGGAGTCACCACGGACGGCGCGGCGGTCGCGCAGGTCTTCAGTCGACACCCCTGGGGCGCTGGCGCGGGCCACGGGCTGTCACCGGCCTCGAGGCGCATGAAGGTGACGAAGGCGAAGGGCAGCACGCTGGTGGAAATCGACGGCCGCCCCGCCTTCGAGGCGTACCTCGAGCACGCCCGGGCGAAGGGCCTCACGCTCGACGACGAGAACCGCGGCCGGTACCTCATCGGCAACGAGATTGGCGTCTTCTTCCTCGACACGCTTCACCACGCCCGCGCCCCTGTCGGCGTCGAGCCAGATGGCTCGCTGAAGCTGGTGGCCGACATCACCGAAGGCGCCTCCATCTGCATTCTCGATGGCGCGCCCGATGCCATGGTGAGGGCGTGTCGCGAGGCTGCTCAGCAGGCGAAGGTGAGTCTCAAGGGACAGGCCTGCGCCGGGGTGCTGGTGTTCGACTGCGTCTGCCGCGGCATGATTCTGGGCCCGCTGGGCTTCGAGCGGGAAATCGACGCCATTCGCCAGGTCTTCCCGGGCGCGCCCGTGCTGGGGTTCCTCACCTCCGGAGAGATTGCGCGCTTCGGTGGCCGCCTCGATGGCTGGCACAACACGACCTCGGTGGTGGCGGCGCTGCCAGCGTGACGTCAGGCGACGAGGTTGTGCCATGGTGCGGCCATGGCAGCCCGCAAGCCTCCCGCGAAGCGACCCGTGTTCACCCGAGACGAGATGTCGACGGGCAAGGGCTCGAAGCTGGCTCGACGCGTGGCCACCGTGTTGTCGTCACCTTCGACGGGGAACTTCCCGGTGCTGAAGGTCGACTCGCTGAAGCAGTCGACGGCGAAAGACGCCGTGAAAGACGAGATTCGGTACCGCGAGCGCGCGGCGACGGCGGCCATCGTGGGGCCGGTGTTGGCGAAGCAGAAGGCGGCTCCGGCAGACCTGTTCGCTCGGCAGAAGATGAAAGAGGCCGAGGCCAACCTGCCCGACTGGGACGCGGAGTACGACGACCCCGAGGTGTACCCCGAAGACGAGGTCGCCGAAGAGTACGACCCCGACAAGACCGACCCGGGCCTCGAGCAGTCGCCGAAGAAGAAGTAGCTGGGCACCAGC
>JBEOKA010000463.1:0-5396 GCA_040275325.1 Myxococcaceae bacterium
ACCCACAACCGAGTACTCCACGCCCAGCAGCTCGCGCTGCTCGAAGCCTCGCCCCAAAGCGAACCATTCGACGGCGAGCCGCTCCACTTCAAGCTTGGCGTCGAGGCCGCGCGTCTCGGGCTCGCGTACGAGTACGACCCGTACTTCTCCCTCTCGATCGCACGCGTCGACCCGCTGCCCCACCAGCTCGAGGCCGTCTACGACTACTTCCTGAAGCTCCCCCGCATCCGCTTCCTGCTCGCCGACGACCCCGGCGCGGGCAAGACGATCATGGCGGGTCTGCTCCTCAAGGAGCTGAAGATCCGTGGCCTCGCGAAGCGCACGCTCATCGTCGCTCCCGCGAACCTCACCTTTCAGTGGCAGCGCGAGCTGAAGGACAAGTTCCGCGAGCAGTTCGACGTGATGCGCGGCGAGGTGCTGCGCACGCAGTACGGCCACAACCCCTGGCAGGAGCACAACCAGGTCGTCACCTCGGTCTCCTGGATCTCGCGCGTCGAGGACGCGAAGGAGAGCCTGCTGCGCTCGCAATGGGACCTCGTCATCGTCGACGAAGCCCACAAGATGAGCGCGTACAGCGCCGACAAGAAGACGCTCGCCTTCCAGATCGGCGAGGCGCTCTCGCAACGCACCGACCACTTCCTCCTGATGACGGCGACGCCCCACAAAGGCGACCCGGAGAACTTCCGCCTCTTCCTCAGCCTGCTCGACCCTGACGTCTACGGCGACGTGAAGAGCCTCGAGGAGGCGATGCGCCGGCACGAGGCGCCGTTCTACCTACGGCGCCTGAAGGAGGCGCTCGTCGCGTTCCCCGATCCCGAGACCGGAGAGGTGAAGAAGCTCTTCACCAACCGCGACGTGCGCACGACCAAGTTCGAACTCGACGGCGAGGAGTTCGACTTCTACGACGCCCTCACACGCTACGTCGAAGACCAGTCGATCAAGGCCGCAGCCGCCGAGAACGTGCAGGCCAACATCCTCGGCTTCCAGATGGCGATGCTGCAGCGTCGCTTCGCGTCGAGCATGTACGCCGTGCGCCGCAGCCTCGAGCGCATGCGAGACAAGCGCCGCAAGATCCTCGACGACCCGGAGAGCTACCGGCAGCAGCAGATCGACCGCAAGCTGCCCGAAGACTTCGACGACCTGCCCGAAGACGAGCAGGCAAAGATCATGCAGAGCGCGGAGGAGACGGTCCTCATCGTCGATCCCATCTCGCTCCGCGAGGAGATTCAGCGCATCGACAAGCTCGTCGAGCTGGCGCGCGCGCTCGAGAAGCGCGAGGTCGAGTCGAAGCTGGTGAAGCTCAAGCAGGTACTGAGCGAGCAGCAGATCTTCAGCGATCCGAGGATGAAGCTCCTCGTGTTCACCGAGCACAAGGACACGCTCGACTACCTCGCCGGCGACGGAAAGGACGGGCGCCCGCTCGGTAAGCTGCGCGAGTGGGGTCTTACCTGCACGCAGATCCACGGCGGCATGCCCATCGGCGACCGCGACACGCCGAACACGCGCATCTACGCTGAGCGCGAGTTTCGCGAGGACGCCCAGGTGCTCGTCGCCACCGAGGCGGCGGGCGAAGGCATCAACCTTCAGTTCTGCTGGTTGATGATCAACTACGACATCCCGTGGAACCCCGTGCGCCTCGAACAGCGGATGGGCCGCATCCACCGCTACGGCCAGCAGAAGGACTGCCTCATCTTCAACTTCGCGGCGGTCAACACGCGCGAAGGGCGCGTCCTCGAGAAGCTCCTGATGCGGCTCGCCGAGATCAAGGACGAGCTCGGCACCGACAAGGTGTTCGACGTCGTCGGCGAGATGCTGCCGTCGAACGCGCTCGAGAAGATGTTCCGCGAGATGTACGCGAAGCGCCTCGACGTCACCGACATCTCGGACCGCATCGTGAAGGACATCGACCCGGAGCGATTCAAACGCATCACGGGCTCGACGCTCGAGGGCCTCGCGAAGAAGGAGCTGAACCTCTCGGCACTCGTCGGCAAGTCGGTGGAGGCCAAGGAACGCCGTCTCGTGCCCGAGGTGATCGAGGACTTCTTCAAGACGGCGGGCCCCATCGCGGGCGTTCACCCTTCGCCCGTGCGCGGCAAGGACCACGTCTACAAAGTCGGCAAAGTGCCGAAGACGCTCACGACGATCGGTGAGCGGCTTGAGCCCCGCTTCGGCAAGCTCGGACGCGAATACCAACGCGTCGTGTTCGACAAGCGACTGCTCGGCGACGACGCGACCCTCGAGTGGGTCACGCCCGGCCACCCGCTCTTCGAGGTGGTGCGCAGCGACGTGACCGATCGCGTGGACGACGATCTGCGCCGTGGCGCGGTGCTCTGGGACCTGCACGCCAGGACGCCGTACCGGCTCGACGTCTACGCCGCGTCGATCAAGGACGGTCGCGGGAACACGCTGCACAAGAAGCTCTTCGTCGTGCGCGCCGACGTCGACGGAACCCTCTCGCTGCGCCAGCCGACGCTCTTCCTCGACCTCATCCCCTCGACGAAGGGCACCAAGGCGCCCGACGCACCTGGGCTGCCCGAGCGCAATCTCGTCGAAGTCCACCTCGTTGAGAACGCGCTCACCCCCTTCCTCGCCGAGGCGCAGGGCGCGCGCACGAGAGAGAACTCCGTCGTGCGTGAGCATATCGAGATCTCGCTCAACACGCTCATCGACAAGCAGCAGATCAAGCTCGGCGAGCAGCTCGAACGGCGCCCTTCGGGTGAAAACGCCGGCCAGGTCATCCCGGCCATCGAAGGCAACATCAAGCAGGCCGAGGACCACCTCGACGAGCTGAACGCGCGTCTCGAGCGCCGTCGCCACGAGCTCGAGATGGAGCGGCACTGCATGATCGGCGATGTGCAGCACCTCGGTCGCGCGTGGGTGCTCCCGCATCCCGATCGCGAGGCGCCGAACATCGCGCCGATGGTGAGCGATCCAGAGATTGAGAAGATCGCCGTGCAAGTCGCCATCGAGCACGAGCGCGCCCTGGGCTGGGTGGTCGAGAGCGTCGAGAACGAGAACCGGGGATACGACTTGCTCTCGAAGCGGCCGCACCCGACCGAGCCCGGCGTGTTCGTGCAGGCGCGCTTCATCGAAGTGAAGGGTCGCTCGGGCACGGGCGAGGTGGCGCTCACCGCGAACGAGTACCGGACCGCGCAGCGGCTCGGCGACGACTACCACCTCTACGTGGTCTTCGACTGCGCGACGACGCCGAAGCTCAACGCGATTCAGAACCCGGCGAAGCTCGGATGGGAACCCGTTGTGAAGGTCGAGCACTACCACGTGACGGCGAAGGCGATCCTGGAGGCCTCGCGTGGCTGACCCGAGGGCCATCCTCCAGAGCAAGTTCGCGCCGAACCACCGGCACGCAAACTTCGGCAATGTCCTCACGCGCCTACACGTGCAAGGCTTTCGGCTTCATTCGGGGTCGAACCTCGAATTCCGTAGCCCGATCACCGCGTTCTGCGGGCCGAACGGAACGGGGAAGACGACCCTGCTTCAGTTGGCCGCGTGCAGCTATCGGCAAGGAGCCAAGGGTTTTCAGCTTCGTGATTTCTTCGCACTCGGTGCTCTCGACCCGACGCCGTTCAAAGCCGATGCGAAGCTGACGATCGGAACCTGGCAGACAGACGCCAAGGCGCGAGAGATCACCCTCACTCGACGTACCAGTCGCTGGTCGGACTACCGCCGACGAGACGAACGCGAAGTGCTGTTCCTCGGTGCCGCCGAGTTCCCCCCGCGCGCCGAGGAACAAGGGTTTGCGTTCCGGCAAGCCGGCCGTCTCGTGATTTCTACGCGAACGCCTTGCTCGTCGAACGTCACCACTTCCGTCGGCAAGGTGCTTGGCACGCACTACGACCGCGTCGAGCGCGCAGATGTCTCGTTGAAGGCGCGCTCTGGGACCATCTTGGCGGCAGGGAGGGGCACGCTCAGCTACTCCGAGAACCACATGGGGTTCGGAGAGTGCCGCGTTCACAATCTCATCGATAGGTTGGAAGCCCAGTCGTCGAAGTCGCTCATCCTTCTTGAGGAGCCTGAGATCTCGCTGCACCAGTCCGCCCAGTTTCGGTTTGGTGAATACCTCGTTGATCTCGCTCTCAGGAATGGCCATCAGATCCTGATCAGCACGCACAGCGAGCATCTGCTTCGAGCTTTGCCTCAGGTGTCACGCATTTTGATCGTGCGCGACAACAACAGCGGGGTTCGAGTGCTTCCGGGGCTGGCTTCGGCGCAGGTGGCAAGCGTCCTGACGGATGGCCACGACAAGGCGTTGAGTGTGCTGGTTGAGGATGATGTGGCAGCGGCCATCCTCGCGGAGGCGCTCGCGACGGCCGAGCCCGAACTGTTGAAGTCCACTGCAATCGTGATTGGTGGCTATCGCGACGAGAAGGACCAGAGCGTCGGCGGTGGCAAGGACGCCATCACGGCGGCCATGAAGACGCTACGTGATTCGGGCCTTCGAATCGCTGCGGTGCTCGACGCTGACGCCAAAGAGGACTCCAAGAACTTCGTCTTCAAACTTCCTGGGACGATGCCGCCGGAGAAGGAGGTCTTTGCCAATTCGGCCGTCAAAGCACTCTGGGCGTCCACCTACAGTTTGGATGTCGACTCCTTCCTCGCTGAGCTCGTCGGAGTAGATCACCACGGCTGGTTCGATCGTCTGGCAGAACGCGTTACCCGGGACCGAGCGTTTCTCGTTGGTGAAGCGTGTCGCGCGTACGCGGCCAGCATCTCATTCGGCCCTCTCGTAGAACTCCTCAGAGAGGCGGCGTCAAAGAAATGAGCACGAGTGCAATGCATGGACCTCGTCGCCTGATCGAAGTCGATCTGCCGATCCGCAAGATCTCGGAGCACGCTCGCCGCGAGAAGTCGATCCGACAGGGACACATCTCGACGTTGCACCTCTGGTGGGCACGTCGGCCGTTGGCCGCCTGCCGCGCGGTGCTACTTGCCGCTGCGCTTCCTGACCCTGTCGACGAGGCCTGCCCCTCCAGCTTCGCCATCCACGCTGCGAGCGTCTTGCGTGCGCTGCGCGAACGAATCGGCGGGCCGCAGCGAACGCTTGAAGACCGTGCGGAACTCCGAGCCGCCTTGCTCGACTTCATCGCGGACTTCGCCAACTGGGACCTTGCGCTCAACCCCGACTTCCTCGAAGCAGCTCGGTGCCTGACGGCGGCAGCACACGAATCGCTTGGTGGCGTCAAAGGCTCTCGGGGCCTCGTCGCAGACCCGTTCGCTGGCGGCGGCGCGATTCCTTTTGAAGCGCTGCGCCTCGGAATGGATGCGTTCGCCTCCGACCTCAATCCAATCGCCATTCTCCTCAACCGGGTGATGCTCGAATATCTCCCCGAGTACGGGGAGCGTCTGCATCAGGAAGTGCAGAAGTGGGGCGCGTGGCT